>DATKLB010000239.1:0-4736 GCA_035542615.1 Spirochaetia bacterium
GCGATCGACAGCACCATCGTGATCCTCGCACTTCCCCAGATGATGGAGAAGCTCCATGCGGACCTGGTGCGCATGATCTGGGTCATCATGGCGTATATCCTGGTGAGCACGGTCCTGCTGCTGACCTTCGGACGGATCGCGGACATGTTCGGTCGGGTTCGCCTGTACAACCTCGGGTTTGTCGTGTTCACCGTGGGGTCGGCGCTGTGCGGGTTGTCTCCCACGGCCATCTGGCTCATTCTCGCGCGGATCGTCCAGGGAGCCGGCGCTTCGCTGATGCTCGTCAACAGCCCGGCCATCATCACCGAGGTCTTTCCTCCGAATGAGCGCGGCCGCGCGCTGGGGATCAACGGGATCACCTGGGCAATCGGGGGAATTGCCGGACCGCTTCTGGGAGGCCTCATCCTTTCCGTCGCAGACTGGCGCTGGGTCTTCTATATTAATGTCCCCATCGGGGTCATCGGCACCATCTGGGGCTACCTCGTGCTGAAGGAGAAGTCAGTGCGCAGGCGGGGGGAAAGGTTCGACCTCGGGGGCGCCGTCATGTTCAGCGTCGGACTCATCGCCCTCCTTTTCGCCCTGACCCTCGGCATCCAGTTCAGCTGGACATCTGTCCCCATCGTTTCCCTGTTCGCCGTCTTCGTCGTGATGGTCGCGCTCTTCCTGTCTCGTGAGCGGCGAGTTGCGCGGCCCGTGCTCGACCTGTCGCTCTTCGACAACCGCGTGTACAGCTTCTCGGTCCTCGCGGCAATGCTGCAGTCGCTGGCCATTTTTGCCATGAACTTCCTCGTCGTTTTCTATCTCCAGGCTGTGCGGGGCTACGACCCGCTGACCGCCGCCCTCCTCCTGATTCCGTTGTCGATCGTCAGCGCCATCGTCGGGCCCCTCAGCGGTCTTCTGGCCGACCACATCGGCGCTCGCATCCCGGCCACGGTGGGCGTGCTGCTGCAAGCCGGAGGCCTTGTCTGGTTCATCTTCACCCTCACCCCGTCCACGCCGTATGGCTCTATCGTCGTCGGGCTTGTTCTCATGGGAGTGGGAGGCGGGTTGTTCTGGTCCCCCAACACGAGCGCGGCGATGAACGCGGCTCCCCGGGACCGGCTGGGGATCGCTTCCGGAGCTTTGGCCACGCTGCGGCAGACCGGGATGGTCACGAGCTTTGCCCTCGCGCTCGCGGTGGCCGCGGGAAGCCTGCCGCGCGACATGATGATGAAGCTCTTTGTCGGCACGAGCATATCACTTGGCTCAGCCCCCATGCAGGCGTTCGTAATCGGCATCCGCCACGCGCTTGTCGTTTCCGTGGCTCTGAGCGTGCTCGCGGCGGCCTTGTCGCTCATCCGGGGAGCGGAAAATCGGCGCGCGACAGCGTCTCCGGAGAGCGGCCAGGGAGCCGAGGCATCTCCCGCCTCCGGTCTCTAGCAGTCGGGTATTCAGCAGCAATGATGAGCGCGAAAGTGCATTTTCGGGCGGTTCTGAAGATGCACGCCTGAAGGAGGTCGTGATGGAGATTACCAACAAGGTGGCAATCGTGACGGGAGCGTCTGCCGGAATCGGAACGGCGACTGTCACGGAGCTCGCCGGCGCCGGCGCGAAGCTCGTCCTCGCAGCGCGCTCGGCGGAGACGCTGAAGCGCCTTGCAGCCAGCCTCACCGCCAAGGGCCATGAAGCAATCGCCGTGCCCACCGACATGCGTGATCCATCGCAGATCACGACCATGGTCCGGGAGGCGAAGAGCAGGTTCGGCAGGGTCGACATTCTGGTCAACAATGCTGGACAGGCGGCGGCGGGCCTCGTCGCGGAGGTCGCTCTCACGGACGTCCGCCAGATCATCGAGCTGAACGTGTTCGGTCCGCTCCTGGCCATGCAGGCCGTCATTCCCCTCATGAAGGAAGAAGGGGGCGGCGTCATCGTCAATGTCAGCTCCATGGTTTCGAAGATGCACATCCCCGGGCTGGGGGCGTATGCGGCGACAAAAGCGGCATTGAATCTGCTGTCGGAAACCGCCCGCTACGAGCTGGAGGCCTCGGGGATCAAGGTCATCACGATGTTCCCGCGCACCACGGCAACCGACTTCGGGAAGAACTCGATCGGAAACCAGGCGCTGCGGCAGCGTCAGCGCGGCAATGCCTCGACGTCAGTGCCCGTGGACCCGCCGGAAGCGGTAGCGCGGAGAATCGTCGAGGCGATCCGGCAGGAGCTTCCCGAGCAGTACATGGATCGGTAGGGCGCTGCCAGTCCCGAGCGCCGCCTCAGGCCTCCATCTCGATCTTCACCTTGTCTACCTTCGCAAGGTCGCGTCGGTAGAAGGCCGCCGCCCCCAGGAACAGGACCCCGGCAAAGACCGAGGTCGCCGGGGCAAGTGTCATCGCGACGGGAAGACCGTACCTGTCCGAGATCGCGCCGAGCACAATCGGACCCAGCGAGCTCCCCAGCAGGTTCTGCACGATCACGCAGATGCTGTAGGACACGGCCCAGAGCCCCGGATGCACCACGTCCTGCGTCACCGCCGAGGCCGCGGAGAGATACAGCACCGTTGCGACGGCCCCTGCCATCATCGCAATCCATTGGGGCGTTCCCCGCAGAAGCCCGAAGGAGACAAACCAGACAGCGGCCGCCAGCAGACTGGAAAGGGCCGCAAAAAGCGGACGCGCGTTGAGCCGCCGTTTCATCCATGCGTCAGCGAGGAACCCTCCCAGGGGAGCGCCGATGATTGCGAAGAACATCACTGACGCGGTTTTCAGACTGGCCTGCTCCATCGTGAGGCCCTGGGCCCTGTTGAAGTACGACGGCATCCACGTGAGGTACGCCGTGCTGAGGAATGTATTTCCGGCGAACGCGATGTAGGTCAACAGCAGTGACGGGGTTCGAAGAAATACGGCCGCGATGTCAGAAAAGCTCATCGTGACGGGGGGCCTGGCTGCCGAGACAGTTCGTTCCAGCGGGACGGTCTTGTAGTCGCGGGCAAAGAAGAAGAAAAGGACACCGATCGCGAACCCGGGAACGGCCACCAGCCCGAACGCGTGCTTCCACCCCCATCGCGTTGCAACAATTCCGCCGACAACCACGCCGATGAGCGAACCGAGGGGAATCGACGCATTCCAGATTCCCATCATGCGGGAGCGTTTTTCCACCGGGTACATCGCGGAGAGCATTGCCGTTCCGCCGGGCGAGTAGCCCGCCTCCCCGAAGCCGACCGCCAGTCGCGTCAGGAAGAGCTGGGGGAAGGTCTTCACGAAGGCCGCTAATCCCGTTGCGATGCTCCAGAGCATCACCATCAACCCGACGCTTCTCTTCCTGCTCCAGCGGTCGACAAGGATGGAAATGGGGAACGCGAGGACGACGATTGACCAGTACACGGCCGAGACAAGCGAGCCGGCCTGGCTGTCCGTCATGTGCAGGTCCGCTTTCATGATGGGAAACATTGCGGAGACGATCTCGCGGTCGATGTAGTCGAACATGTAGAGGAGAAAAAGCATGATGAAAAGGCCGGTGACGTGCCGCACGGGCCCGTTCGCGGAAAGGGATGCGGGCGTCCTGCCCGCGCCACTCGTGAGGCCCGTTTTCGCCATACCGTCCTCCCTTGAATGCTGCGCAATTCCTATGTCGATACGGCACGAGAGGTCAAGGGCGGGAGATCAAGTTTTTCCGGACGTGGCGCTCGAAAATCCGGGGCTGCACGGGAGCGCGCTCGCGGGCTCCCGCTCTCTCACGTGCAGACGACGATGTTTCTTCCCGCGTCCTTTGCCTTGAGCAGCCTGTTGTCAGCGATCCGAAGAAACTGATGCGTGGTCAGGCCGGGAACCTCGTCGAAGATCACCGCCCCAATGCTCACCGTCACCCTGGCCGTTCGCCCGTCATCGGTGACCGTGAACTCGTTCTCCGCAATGCTCCTCCGGATCTTCTCGATGGCCTGCAGGATCCCGTCCCGGGAGGTTCGTGTGAAGAGAACGACGAACTCTTCGCCGCCGTAGCGGCAAAACACGTCGCGGGAGAAAATGACCGCCTTGATCATGCGAACGACCTCGACGAGGGTCTTGTCCCCCGCGGGGTGCCCCCAGGTGTCGTTGACGCGTTTGAAGTGGTCGATGTCGATCATCGCCAGGCCGAAGTTCATGTCGTTGGCGGACTGCACGGGACCCACCCGGTGCTCCTGCCGGTTTCGGGCCCGACGAAGCTCGATGTCGAGATATTCGCCGAAGAAGCGCCGATTGTAGATCCCCGTCAGGGGATCCAGCTCGGCCTGACGGCGAAGATCCTCGTTCAACCTGCGGATTTCCGCCGTTCTTTCCTCGACCTTCGACTCCAATGTCGCATTCGCTTCTTCGATCTCGCGGTAGAGACCGGTGAGGTCGCGCAGCAGGAGGGAGAATGTGCTGAAGACGACGATCATGAACGCATATTCGCTGACGTAGATGAAGGTGTAAGCCTGCGCGGCCACCAGGGTATCATTCACAACGCCGACGAAGTACGTGCAAAGACCGAACACGACGACCAGCAGTCTCCTCATCCGGTTCACCAGGGCCGCCCGGGCAAGGAGCACAAGGATGTACACGTAGAAGCCGATCGCTGACAGGATGCCCGCCAGGTATGCCGGCCCCAGCTCGCCCTCGTAGTAGACAACGCTGACGACGCCGGGAATCCCCGCATGCTTGATGGCGGGGCGCAGGGGGGACAGCGTCAGACTGGGCGGCAGGACGAGGGACAGGATGAACAGGAGCGCGAACCATCCCACGGCA
>DATKLB010000240.1:0-4169 GCA_035542615.1 Spirochaetia bacterium
CCCCATGGCCTGCACGTACCCGCCGAACCGAGTGCGTGTGAGAATGAACCCCAGGAGGAGGCAGACCGCCAGCATGACAGGAATCGCGAAGAAGATGCCCAGGACCTGCCCGCCGCCAAGGAACACCAGCGCCGGAGACACGTTCGTGATCGCGCCTCGATTGATGGAGAAGGTGAGCCAGTTGTACATGAGGAAGGTCGAGAGCGTGACAAGGAACGGGTTGATCCCGACCCGGCCGACAAAGAATCCGTTGACCGAGCCCAGGAGAGCCCCGAAAAGCACGATGAGGATCACGCCAGTCCAGCCGGGAAGAAACGGCAGCCATTGAATCGTCACGGCCCCGGCGAGCATTGATGAGAGCCCGGCGATGTGCGCGATCGAAAGGTCCATGCTGCCGCTGATGAGCACGAAGGATTCGGCGAACACCAGCAGGCCAATGGCGGAAGCCACGTACAGGATGAAGTGCACGTTCTGCAGCGTGAAGAAGTTGGGAAGCGCGAGAGAGAAGACCAGGAAAACAAAAATCAGAATTGCCCAAATCAGGTTTCGGACGATGAACAGCTGGACATTTTGGGGAATGCTTCGGCGTGCGCCAGTCATCGGCGTCGTCCTTCGTTGAAGCGCCTCACCAGCGCCTCCGGGAGCAAAGCTCCCGGAGGCGATCAGAAAAGGCGCGGGCCTTCAGGTATCAGGCTTTCCCGGGCAGCTTGACGTTTGCCCAGAGATACGGCGCTTCAGCGTTGTCTTTCGTCACGAGGACTGCTCCTGTCTGGAACCAGAGGTGTCCCGCGAGGCCCCTTACGATTTTCGCAGGAGCCCAGGCGGAGTTGTCGGCCCAGACATCTGTGCCGGCATGCTTGACACCAGTGGACAGATTCAGATCCTGCCCCGTGATCGTGTCACCGACTTTTGGCAGCCCTGCATCTCCCTTCTTGAGATACTCGACCAGGTAGTGAGCAGCAATTGCTGTGTAAAAAGCGGGGGCCTGGTCCAGAGCCATCCGAATATCGCCGTCCCTGATCAGCGGCAGGACGCTCGGAGTTGCGTCGATTGTGACCGTGTAGACCTTCGTGGGGTCGATGTTGAGGTCCTTCATCGCCTCCACTGCTCCCGTGGCCATCGGCCCATTGGCCGAGTAGCAGGCATCGATCTGCGGATGCGCCCGCAGGACGTTCTCCGCCGCGGTCTTCGCCGGAGCCTCCTGGAAGTCACCGACTGCCTGGATGATCCTGACACCCTTGTACTGGTCGATCACGTCATGGAAGCCTTTGCTTCGGTCGATCGACGAAGCGCCGCCCAGGGGACCGAGCATCTCCAGCACGGTGCCGCGGACCTGGCCATGGTACTTGGACTTGAGGTAATCAACGAGATGCTGGGTCAGCTCCGAGCCGGCCCTCTCGCCGGAGAACCCGACGTACATTTTGACATTCGGTGAATCTATGTCAGCGTCCGCTGTAAAGACAGGAATCTTCGCGGCCGTGGCGAAATCAACGATCGGCTTGGCCGCTTCTTTGTCCTGGGCCGATATGATCAACCCTTTGACGCCGGAGTTGATCATCTGGCGGGACTGGGTGATCTGCGCGGCCGGGTCGCCTTCAGCCTCGTTGGCGACCCACTTCCAGTGGTTATCCTCGGAGTACCACTCGAAGCTGTCCTGGAAGTACGACTCCCAGGCATTCGTAACAGTCTTTGTATCAAGACCCAGGAAATATGGGGACGGTCTCAGCCGCTCCATCGCGCCGCGGGCAAAGACAACTGAGCCGGCGGCAAGTAATACAAAGAAAACCAGAATAAGTCTCTTCATAGAACCTCCTCGGTCACGTTGGATGAAAAAAGGATTTCCCGGCCGATCAGCTTTTCTACCGCCTGAAGCGGGGCCGAGTACATCGAGCGGTTGGCAATGACATTCGGTTTCATGACAATCACCGATAGCGTTGTCAAGATTCAGGGTACAAACGCATCTTTGGAATTCGATTAAGGCAATGTTAATTCTTCTTATTCAATTGTCCACGTCAGCCGATTTCGGGGAGCCACACTAGTGCGGCGCGAATTTCTCCCGCGCCTGCTCGAACCAGCGGTAAACTTTCTCGAAGAGGTCCAGGTAGTCCTGGTACCGCAGCTTCACGCGTATGTAATCGACAAGCTCCTGCGAGCCCATCTTTCTTTCTTCGTCCAGGAGGGGGTTCTCTCGGTGCACGCGTTGGCTGAGCTGTTGGAACTCCTCGATGATCGACTCGTCGATGTCGTTGTCCAGAAGAGTTCCCAGGAAGAGCGACTCCAGATCGATGAGCCAGCCGTACACGAGGGCAAGCCCGCGAATGACTCGGTACTCCTTGTCGGTGAAGATGATGAAAGGGAGCTCGTTGTCCACGATCCGCAGCTCGCGGAAGTCGAACAGCCCGTCGGGAAAGACCTCTGAATCGAGGCCCGACGCAGGCTCCGCAGGCACAGGATCCTTCGGTTCGTCCCGGGCAACGATGTTCGCCGATTCCTCCTTGACCATCGCATACAAATCTTTCTGTTCGTCGCTCCCTGTTGGAGGATCGGGAAATCGCTGGAACAGCCGCTGCACCCGGTCGGGAGAAAAGTGCTCGAGAACCCCTGCCACCGTCTCGCGCAGTCTCTGCGCATGTGCCCCGAACGGCTGCCCGGTGCAGTGTTCGTTCACGAGTGGAAGTGCGATCTTGTAGAGGTTCTTGATGAGACTTGTCTTCTCGAGCTGATCTTCCGCTTCCCGAAAGCCGCTCCAGATTTCGAGGGGCTTCACTCCGTCGATCGTCTGGAGATCGAAGAACAGCTCGCGGATGAATTGATCGAGGCTCGTTCCCGTTTCTTCAGGCATGTCTGATATCCTTCCCGAAGTCTACTGCTTCGGGACCGAGCGCGTCGCGCGTGACCAGGTACACCGTGGTCTTTCCCCTGATCCACGCGGCCGGTGCAGCGACGTCTCCTGACCGAACCCTTCGCAGCGCCTCTGCCTTTTCCGCGCCGGAGACGAGGAAGATGACGGTCCTTCCCCTGTTCAACACGCGAGGGCACAGAGTCAGGCGCCAACCTCCCGCGGACTGCGAGGCGACAGCCGCCGCAAGTCCGGGGATGTCAGGTCCCACCGGGACGCTGCCGTGGTTCGGAACGTGGGCCACGCCATCAGGAAACAGCGACGCCGTGTGTCCGTCCGCACCCATCCCGAGAAACACGACGTCGGGACCGTTTCCCTCCATCGCTTCCCGAACTCTCTCCGCGTAGCGCCGAGCGCATTCTACAGGATCTCCTTTGCCCGCCCCCCAGGAGAACACCGTGGAATCCGGAGCCCCGATCGGACCCAGGAGACTTTCCCGCGCCATGGCCTCGTTGGATTGCGGCGAAGTCAAAGGAACCCATCTCTCGTCGCCGAGGAACCACCGGAGCTTCCTGACCGGAATCTCCTTTTCCCTGATCTCATGCGCGAGGAGGCGGTAGGTTTCCCGCGGAGTCGAGCCCCCGGACAGGATGATGAGCGCCGCGTTCCTGTCGACGATCGCCTCGGAGATCTTGCCCGCCGCCCGGACGCTCGCTCCCTCGGCGAGACCCCCCGCGTCGGCAAATGCGACGGTCTGCGTCGACACAGCTTCAGCCACGGAGCCGGCCAGCGTGATCCAGCGTCTCCTGGTAGACCGGATCCTGGGTGAGGCTGTCCACCTCTTCGAGGAGGATCTCGCCATCCGAGGGGAACTTGTATGCTCCGCGCTCGGCGCCGTCGGAGACGCAGCCGCCGCGCGTGCAGCCGATCGTGACGTCATCCTTTGAATCGAACGAGAAGCGCAGCCGAAACCCATCCGAGAGGGGGAACCCGGGCGTCGCATGAACGAACCGGACCTCCTTCCCGCTTCCGTCGCGATATTCGCCGATGGACGCCGCCGCATCCGCGAAAGCCCACCCCAGCCGAGCGGCGAGCCAGGAGGAGAAGAGAATGCCATCTGCGTGAGATCCCCCGTCCAGCGTGACGGCACGCACGGCAGCAAGCAGCGGCCTGGTCTCTGCCTGGTCGAACGCGCGCGCCGTCAGCTCGCGGAGCACGCGGCTGCGGCGCCACGCGAAGTCGGAGATGAGGAACGCGCCGCCGGCATTTTCGCGCAGGGAGATCAGGCTCCGTACCGTGCCAAGGGCGGCAGTCTCCCCGTCGGGTGCGT
>DATKLB010000241.1:0-5337 GCA_035542615.1 Spirochaetia bacterium
CGAGAAACGCAAGAAGTCTATACCGTGCCACACTGCAAGTCAAACTCAAAGCTCACATTCGCGGCCCCGCGTCGGGCGGCGCCCGTGCCCGATCCAGCAGGACGGGGGCTACTGAGGCAGCAGCTTCGCGCCAGGTCATTCCACGCCCTGCCGCCATTCCCGTCAGGGCAGGAGCCGCTGCGTCGCACCGCGCGGCCAGCTCTGGCTTGGCATGAAGCCCTCGGCATACATCGTGTTGCACTGATAGCCCCGGAAGCGCCCGGTGATCTCGATCTTCTCCAGCACATCTTCGCCGTGGCGATCCCTGATGAAACGCAACTGGCTTGCGTGCGCCATCATCATCTTTTTCTTCACGTCGATGACATCCGTGATGTCGACGTACTCTTCCGGCAGGAAGCCAATTCCGCTCACCGTATCGCAGAAGTAGAGGAAGGGAACCGTCTCGAGGGCAGGACGCTCCGTGCGGAAATGAGGTATCGCCACCATGTAGATTGCGTCGCTCACCAGCTTGCTCAGGTTGGTATGGTCCGGGTGATAGTCCTTCGGATGATGAGTGAACACAACATCGGGCTTGCACTGACGGATGACGTCGACAATCACCCTCCGCGAATCGAGATTGGCTTCCAACTCGCCGTCGTGGAAGGGCCCTGCCAAGGCGGTCGCGCCTATGACACGAGCTGATTCACTCGCCTCCTGCCGCCGCACTCTTGCGATCTCAGCCATGTCGCCGCCGATTCCCCCTTTTTCCCCGTCGGTGGCGTTGAACATGGAGACCGTGACGCCCAGCCTCGAATATCTCGCAAGCGTGCCTGCGCAAAGAATCTCCAGGTCATCCGGATGAGCCCCGAGGGCGAGAACCGATCTCACTGGTCCCATTTTCAAGCTTCCTTTCTTGAAGGCTCCCGCTGGTAGTCTTTGGTACAGGCTCGCTGTCGCTCATCCCTTTCAAGACTCTGCACCTGCATCAAAAGAAAAAAAACTACGTACGACTTTCTTGATGAAGGAACCAACTATATCAGTTGTCTGGATAGTCGTCATCACCGCCCTCAGGGCTTTTTTGGCGAACTCCTTACCAACCTACGGTTCTTCTTGGCAGAGCATGATCGCTATTTCGGAATGCTTCCGGTGTTGCTGAGCAGCGGCGGAAGCCGTAGCAACGCGGCAATCGAGAGGCAGAGATTGACTTACCCGAGATGAGCGTTCCGGGTATCCGAGGATCCCAAGGACCCGGCGAATCCGAGCAGACCCCGGAAACCGGGGCTCCGACTCAGGCGCTGCTTACAGCGGCGGGGGCGTCTGCTCCTGCGGAGGGGGATCGTAGGGACATGCGGACGCTCCAGCCGCCGCGGCGAAGGTAAGGACAACCGCGAGCGCAAGGGCCACGAGCCATCTATTGATTCGGGACATACTGACCTCCCGGAAAACGCCTTTCGATGAAGGTATTGCCCCGAAAATGAAAAGTCAAAGGGCGGCTTCTCACGAATGCTGCAGCCCCTTTGAAGATGCAGCACCACCTTCACGAACATACGATCGGCGTCGGCGGGTGCGTGGGGAAAAGCCGAAAGCAAATCGTCCCCAGTAAATCCAGAGAAATCCGCCGTCGGCCTTCTGCACCGGCCTGTGCCGCCATGGGGTGTTGGCGAGCCAGTAGGCTTCGAACTGCCGGTCACCGGGAAGGTTGATTATCATATTTCCTCCGCCCTGCACTCGGCTTCCTTCTTCGATCTGGGGCAACGATGGCGCGGATTTCCCGGACCGTCTCCTCCACGTCCTTGTTGTCCAGGATAACAAGCTCCAGTATCATGTGAAAAACGTAGCGGCGTGATATTGCGGTTCAATTGCGGCGCGATTAAGTCTTCTTAATATTCGCACAAAGCGCGCTCAGCTCCCGGAAAAGAGGAAAATCTCGAAATCGACGGGGGATCGTCCCGCGAACTCCTGCTCGGTCTGCAGGACGATCGCCTGGAAGGCCCTCCACCTGATACGCCATCCCACCCCGAAAGGCGCCTTTGGAAAGGGAGCTCGCACGTGGACGCCGGCTTCCGTCTCCAGCCCCAGCATGTCGCGATATCCGAGCGGATTGGACCAGAGCAGAGTGTTCGTGGAGAATTGCTCGAAAGACAGGAAAGGACCCAGCCCGAGGTCCAGGGAAAGCAGACCCCGTACAAGGACCAGGCTGACTGCCCCGCCGGCTGAGTATTCAGAGAAAAAAGTGGCAGTGAAATCGGGATGGTCGCTCACGTACCAGCCCTGGGCGAAGGAGAGAAACATCTCGGCGTGAGGGTCTTCCAGTCTTCCCGTCATTCCGACAGCCAGGCGGACCCGCTCGGCAACTGACGAACCGGCCAGGAGGCCGAGATCGAGCGCAAGTGGTGTCGAATCCGGTTCCGGGCTTTGAGGCTCGCCGAGAACAACCCCCAGCGAGCCGTTGGTTTTTTTCAACGGCGGGATGTCCTCGAACGAAAAGGCGAGCAGTCCTGTGCGCACCTGCAATCCGACGTACGGTCCGTTTTCCGCTGCATCCACCGCCCTGAGAGTGCTGCTGGACGCGGCGCCCCCGGCTGCCCGCCATCCCCCACCGAACGCGAGCAAAGCGCCCGGCTTGGCGTATCGAATCCCCGCAACAGCAAGCAGGGATCCTCGGGCAGGGAGTGACCCGCGGCCGGCGAGAATGAGGTATGGGGACCACGGGGTGGCGACGTTGAGCTGGAGCTTGAAAGCGCCCAGGGGGGCGAGCGCAAGACCGCCGTCGTAGGTGGTGGGCACGGGGCGGTCCACTCCCGTCCCGCTGTGGAAACTCTGCTGGATCAGCAGGCCGCCGAAGTTGCCCGTAGCATCGAAGCCCGCTGCAACCAGGGCCCGGATGGATGGCCCCGACACGACGCTCCAGGCGCCGCCGATGGAAGCCTCATCGATCCGTCCGTTTGCAGCCCCGGAGCTGCCTCGATCCGTCAATCCGCTGATCGCGCCAAGGATGCTCGCCTGCCCGATGGGCTCGGTGAATCGCAAACCGAAGCTGTCCAGGTCGTCCCACTCATCGACAGGACCGGGACCAAACGAATCGTTTGTCATCGCGAGCACCCCCGGTTCGTCCGCCGAATCCGGAGACGGAGAAAGAAACGGGTCCAGGGCGAGAGCACCTGCCCTGGTGGGATCCCATGCCGCGGCGGCAGTTGTGAGAAGAAGGCAGAGAACCCGACGGCTCGGAATCACTTGTGAAGCATACCGTGAAATGGCTTTCTTGAGCGGTAAGATTTTGCTGGCGCCATTTGTTAATTCATGACAAAATAAGTAAACTATAATGGACAAAGGAGGCTGCAGTGCTTTTCCGGGACTCCCCGTACATTATCGAGCTCCTCACCCCGAAACAGGCAGACGAAGACTTCGAATCGAAGCTTGACGGGTTTGCCCAGCATTACCGCGCCATCCTCGACCATGACGCTGTCGTGTCCATCTGCGACAATCCGCTGGGCAACCTGCGCTTTACAGCCATGGAGGTTGCCGGTTTCCTCGACTTGCCCGTGGACCAGGAGCGGACCCTGCTTCATCTCAACTCGTTCCACCGCAAGGAAGACCTCGATGGATTTCTGCGGGAGGCCCGGGAGAGGGGCATCCGGCACCTTCTGGCGGTGAGCGGCGATGGCGGACCGCGACTTCCGCGGTTGGAGCCTTCGGAGCTCGGCTTCGATACCAGGACGGTGACCTCCGTCGAGATCCTCCGCTACATCGAGAGAGAGCACCCGGGCTTCTTTTCCTGCGGGGTGGCTTTCAACCAGTACGAGCCGGCGGAGCATGAGCTGGAGAAGCTCAGGCGCAAGCTCGATGCAGGGGCGAAGTTCGTCATCACGCAACCGGTGGTCTGCGCGGACGTTGCTGTGGAGGACCTTCTGGACATCGGCGTGCCCGTGTTCGTGGGAGCCTGGATGTCGAAGCGCCTCGATCCCTTGTGTGAATGTGTCGGGGTGAAAAAACCCGAGAACGCGGTGTATGATCCTGCTGAGAACCTCGCCTGCCTCGACAGAGGTTATCCCGGTTGTGGTCTCTACCTGGCCCAGCTGGGATTCAAGCGAGACTGGGCGCCGCTCCTGACGCGGACCTCACGGGTCGTGGAACCTGTTCACCTTCGGACGCTCCCGACGGCGGATCCCTGAACGAGCTCCCGGGGCCCGCCGTTCCCCTTGCGGCGGAGAAACGTGTACACGAACCCGTCGAACAAAAGGAGCAGGTAGTACGTCGCGAACCTCCAGACGAGGACTGCGATGACAGTCGGCTCCAGCGCACCTGTGAGGCCTGAGTAGACGACCGCGAACGCTGCTTCGACGCCCCCACTTGCCCCCGGAGTCGGTATGTAGAACACGATCTGCCACAGGATGACGTACGTGATCACGACCTCGAGAAACGGCAGCCGCGTCCCGGTTACTCCCTCCAGAACGAAGAGAAGCGAATACGCATGCAGCAGGATGTTCGACGCTCCGAGAAGGATGTCCAGGATCATCGCCCACGTCTTCTCCGACCAGAGCATCCGCACGTTCTCGCGCAGCCGATGGGACCAGCGGTGCAGGCTGGGGGCCCAGTTGTGTTTCCCGCTGACCCTCCCGATGAAGCGTCCCAGGAATGTCCTCTCCAGCGCTATGGCAAGCCTGCCGATGAAGTGCGGCCGGATCAGCAGGACAAGGAGGAGAAGCGTCATGATGAGTGATATCCCGAGGGCCACGTACATGGGCCGGGCAGCCTGGCGCAAGGACGAGGCGATCCACGATATTTGCGTCAGGAAAAAAAGCGAGATCAGGAGAGACGTCATGGCCTGTTCCACGAAACGGGACATGATGACATTCGTGGAAGTCTCAGGGGGCACGCCAACCACGCTCAGGTGATAGATCTGGAACGGCTGGCCTCCCGCCGTCATCGGGGTGATGTTCGTGAAGAAGGTGCCGACCGCGCTGTTGTAGAAAGCCTGCAGAAAATTGATCCGGATGCGAAACTGCGCCAGGACCAGCTTCAGGCGAAGCGAGTCGACCACATGCGACGCAACGAACAGGAGAAAGGGCACGAGGAAGTACACCGCTTTCACCTTGCTGATGGATTTCAGGACCTGCGTCCGGTCCATGAACAGGGGGAGGATGGTATATACTGCCAGGCCGATGATCACCGCCAGCAGGATGAACCGGAGAATGCGCCGCAGGCTGGAGCGATCCCGAAAGTCGAAGCCCGGCATTATCCGAGGAAGCTCACGATGGCTGCGGCAATCGTCTCCGCGCCGTTCTGCGGCCCCACCTGCGCGAGGCTCTCCATGACATCCCGGCAGCTCGACTGGTCCCGTGTCATCAAGGCTATTCG
>DATKLB010000242.1:0-13768 GCA_035542615.1 Spirochaetia bacterium
CAGGAGACGCCTCAACAGTATACGCAAAGGATACTCGGCTACCTGGAGGGCAGGGAGCCCCTGGAGATCCTCACCTCCGTCCCTCGCCAGATTTCCAAGCTGGTGAAGGGAGTGTCGAAGAAGAAGCTTGCGAAGCGATCAGAGCCGGGGAAATGGTCGGTGACCGAGATTCTTGCGCACCTTGCCGACTGTGAGCTGGTCCAGGGATTTCGGCTCCGCCTCATCCTTGGCGCAAGCGGCACGCCCATCCAGGGGTTCGACCAGGATGCCTGGGCCGTTGTTTTTGATTACGCAAAGCACGATCCCGCCTTGTCTCTCGAAGCCTACAGGGTGACCCGGGAAAGAAACATGCGGCTTCTCAAGGGACTGCCCCGGGATGCCTGGGATCGCTACGGGATGCATTCCGAACGAGGGAAGGAAACCGTCACACGCGTGACAGAGATGATGGCCGGACACGACCTCAACCACCTGAAGGCGATCCGCGGGATATTGAAGGTCGGCTCGAAATAGACGACCAGGCTCTCTCCATCATTCACGTCCGCGTCGATCTTGGCGATGCCCGGTAGGGCGTCCCTTCCAGCGGCAGCCTGGTCCTGAGCCGGCCGTCAACAGCGAAGTACGCTCCCGCGACGGCGGCAGCAGTCGGGATGGTCGAGATCTCTCCTATCCCCTTTGCACCGTATGCGGCGCCTGACACTCCTCCATCCATCGCAGTCCCGGCCCCTGCTTTCCTGACTGCAATCGTGCGGATCGGCGGCACATCAGGCGCTTTCCACAGGCCAAGCTGCCCGAAACGGGACACGGGCGCGCAGTCTTCCAGCGTGAGCCTCTCCGTGAGAGCGTAGCCGAGACCCATGACGACCCCGCCCTCTATCTGGCCCTCGAAGCTCAGGGGATTCACCACGAGCCCGGAATCATGCGCCGCGACCACTCCCTGGACCCGGTTATCGGGACCAATGGTGACGAGGTGGCACGCATAGCTGTAGGCAACATGCCGCACCGGGTCGGCGCTCTCGGTCTCAAAGGCGTCCGTCACCGCTTCGTATTCGCCAAGGAACTCCTGGCCGGCCAGGGAAGCAAGAGGCACCGTGCCCTCGTTCGATGCAGCCCAGGCCGCGGCGCAGGCCCGGCGGCACGCCTCTCCGGTGATGAGTGTCTGTCGTGACGCCGTTGTCGTGCCGGAGTCCGGCGTGGTCGAGGTGTCGGGCTCATGGACAACGACCTGCGACGGTTCCAGGCGGAGCGTCTCGCAGGCGATTTGCGTGAGCACCGTGGCGATTCCCTGCCCGATGCAGGCGGCAGCCGTCAGCACTTCCACGTGATCAGCTTCGATCTTCAGCCGGCAGCGCCCGACGTCCGGATGGCCAAGGCCCAGGCCGGTATTCTTGAACCCGCAAGCAATCCCGGCTCGCCCGCCGGCGCGCTCGTAGTCTTCCTTCACGTCACGCAGACACTCCTCCAGGGCCGTGTCGGGTCCAGCGATCTGCCCGTTGGGAAGCCTGTCCCCGGGCCTGACGGCGTTTCGGTGCCTGATCTCCCATGGCGAGAGCCCGACCTTCGATGCAAGGAGATTCAGGGCGCTCTCGATGGCGAAGTTCACCTGGGGCACGCCGAAGCCTCGAAACGCGCCCGCGGGAGGATTGTTCGTATAAACGGCAAGTCCCTCGACGTGGACATCGTTGTACGCATAGGGGCCACCGGCGTGCGTCACCGCCCGATGAAGGACGGGTCCCCCCAGTGATGCATACGCGCCGGTGTCCGCGACGATGCGCGCTGAGAAGCCGACCAGCTTGCCGCCCGAGTCACACCCGAGGCGCAGATGTATGGTCATGGGGTGACGCTTCACATGAACGCGGGTGCTCTCCGCCCTGCTGAGCGTGCACTTGACGGGTCTGCCGGAAAGCCAGGCAAGAAGCGGCGCAAGGTGCTGAACGGTCTGATCTTCCTTGCCCCCGAATCCTCCCCCGACATACTCGGAGATCACCCGCACCCGCACTCGGGGAATTCCCAGCGTGTCTGCCACGTACCTCTGGCCGTCATAGATATTTTGTTCGCCGGTGCGCACGAGAACCACGCCCCGGGAGTCCGGCGGATACCCCAGCGCGCTCTCCGGCTCCATGAAGGCATGGTCCGTGAAAGGTGTGGAGAATGTCTCCTCGACCATGTGCGCAGCAGAGGCGAGCGCTGCCTCCGCATCGCCGCGGTCAAGTACATAGCGTGACAGGATATTCCCGTCAGGGTGGATGCGCGGTGCGCCAGGCTCGAGTGCGGCCTCGGGAGAAGCAACAGGGGTAAGCACCTCGTAGCGGGCGCGAATGAGATCCAGCGCCTCCCGCAGCCGAGCGGGAGTTTCGGCAGCAACGAGCGCTATCGCATCCCCGACGCAGCGGGTCTCCTCTCCGACAGCTACCAGGGTGGGCCAGTCTGCCATCACGTGGCCGGTGTAGCGGCTGCCGGGAATATCCTCCCACGTGGCGACAACGGCAACCCCTGGCAGCGCGCGCGCAGCGGAGACGTCGAGTGAGAGAAGCTTCGCGCGGGGGTAGGGAGACCGAAGGGCAGCGCCGAAGAGCATCCCGGGCTCCACAAGGTCATCAACGAACCGGGCGCTGCCCCGGATCTTGGCTGAGGCATCGACGCGGGAAAGCCTTTCCCCAACGCCCCCGCGCGTTCCCTCCGGCGCTGCCCGCGCGCCCGCCCGGGCTCCCGATGACAGCTCCTTGCGATAACGGGCCGCGAGCAGGACGGCATCCACGATCTTGACGTACCCGGTGCAGCGGCAAAGGTTCTTCCGCAGCCCTGCCCGGACCGCCCGCTCGTCGGGGTCCGGATTTGCGTCGATGAGTGCTTTTGCCGCGATGACCATTCCCGGCGTGCAGAAGCCGCACTGGACCGCGCCGGCCTCGGCGAAGGCGCGCTCGTAGCAGCCCATCTCGGGCTCCGGGATTCCTTCAACCGTAAAGACTCGTTTCCCTTCGACGCGCTCCAGCGCAAGTGTGCACGACGTGCGAAGCGAACCGTCCACGATCACGGAGCAGGCGCCGCACGCCCCTTCTCCGCACGCGTTTTTTGCCGCTGTCAGGCGGGCGTCCTCGCGGAGGTAGGAGAGAAGTGATCGCCCTCCCTCAGCGGCAACCTCGACCCCGTTGAGAACGAAACGGACCATGCTGGAGGATACCCTTCTGCCGCGCGTCGGGGCAATATTCCTCTTTGTGACGGCACCCCGGTGTGGTAGAAATGACGCCTGAGGAAGCAATTTTGACAACCGCTACAGACATGCCGCCGCCTCGGGCGGCGCGCGTCGCAGCAGTCGACTGGAGCAGGGTAGCTCTGAACGTTGCCCTGCCCGTGGTCGGGGTTGTGTTCGCGCTCCTCCTGGGCGCCGTCATGCTCGTGATCCTCAAGGCAAATCCGCTGGCCGCGTACGCCGCGCTGGTGAACGGCGCAGTCGGCACACGCTTCGGCATCACGCAGACGCTTGTGAAGGCAACACCGCTTCTCCTGGTCGGACTCGGGATCTGCATCGCGTTTCGAGCCAACGTGATCAACATCGGGGGCGAGGGTCAGATCATCGCGGGGGCCCTCATGGCCACCTGGTTTCCGCTTTTCTTCCACGCGTGGCCCGGCTGGCTTCTGATTCCGGCCACCATGATCGTCGGCTTTCTCGCCGGCGGTTTCTGGGGTTTCATTCCGGGCATTCTCAAGGCCCGGCTCAACGTGAACGAGATCCTCAGCACGATAATGCTGAACGCGATCGCCCTGCAGTTCATGAACCTTCTGTTGCAGGGGCCCCTCATGGACCCCGCGGGGGTTGCCGCGCGCACCTTCCTGGCCCAGTCCGCCCAGCTCCCCCACCAGGTCTGGCTTCCCCGGCTCGTTCCGCGGACTCTCCTGCATGCAGGTGCCATCGTCGCCGTCCTCCTGGCAGTCGTGGTCTACGTGTTTCTCTGGCGGACCACGATCGGCTACGACATCCGCGCCGTGGGGCTGAACCCCGATGCGGCCCGCTACTCCGGGATCAACGTTCCCACATTCCAGGCCCTTTCCCTCACGCTCGCCGGGGGCTTTGCCGGACTGGCCGGAGTCGTCGAGGTCATCGGCGTTCAGCATCGGCTCCTGGAGGGCCTGACCAGCGGCTACGGATTCACGGGCATCGTGGCCGCTCTGCTGGGCAGCCTGCATCCCATCGGGCTCATTCCCGCTTCCGTCCTGTTCGGCGGACTGCTGGTTGGCGCGGACACCATGCAGCGCGCTGTCCAGGTCCCCTCATCCCTCGTCGATGCCATCCTGGGCCTGGTCGTGCTTTTCGTTTCCGGCTCGGCGCTGTGGTCTCGCCGATGGGCCTCCCGCCGCAGGGCGACCGAGCAGACGGGCCAGGAGGAGGTCGCGTGAAGAGCGTCTTCTCCGGAGCAGTTATCATCGGGATGCTCAACACGATGATGGGGCTGGCGACCCCGTTCCTCTACGCGGCGCTGGGCGAGACGATTGCACAGACCTCGGGCGTGGTGAACCTGGGAGTCGACGGCATCATGCTCCTGAGCGCGTTTGCCGCGTTCTACGCCGCCCTCACCACCGGCAGCTTGTGGCTCGGCCTTCTGGCGGGTGCTCTTGTGGGGCTCGTCATGGGACTCCTGATGTCCCTGGTCAGCGTTACCCTGAAGGCCGAGCAGGGCGTGAGCGGAATCGGCCTGTACATGTTCGGGTTGGGGATGTCCAGTCTCCTTTTCAAAATCCTGGTCGGCACGGTCAAGACGGTGGTCGGCTTTCCACCGGTCCCCATTCCCCTGCTCGCGGACATTCCATTCATCGGGCCCATCCTCTTTCGCAACAGCCTTCCCGTCTACGGAGCTTTCCTGCTCGTGCCGGTTGTGTGGTGGATGCTTGAGAAAACGACGCTCGGGCTGAAGATCAAGTCAGTGGGGCAGAACCCTGCTGCCGCGGACTCGGTCGGCATCAACGTCGACCGCATCCGTTACCTGAGCGTTTGCCTCGGCGCCGCGCTGGCTGGCATTGCCGGCGCCTCGCTTTCCATATCGCTTCTCAACCTTTTCCAGGACAACCTGACAGCGGGGCAGGGTTTCATCGCTGTTGCCCTGGTGTACTTCGGGGCATGGAGCCCCGTCGGAGTGCTCGGTGGCGCCCTTCTTTTCAGCGTGGTCAACTCATTCCAGCTCTGGGTGCAGGTCCTGGGGGTCAAGATTCCGTCGAGCGTCGCGGTGATGCTCCCCTACATCCTGACCATCGCGGCGCTCACCGTGACGGTCAACCGCATGCGACAGCCTGCCGCGCTCAACAAGCCATTCGAGAGGGGAGAAAGCTGACAGCGGATCCTGTGTGCACGAACGCGGCCGTCGGCCGCGATGAAAGATGCCCCGACGGGAGAACCCTCACACCGGGTATCCTGCCGGGGGCCGAAAGGAGAGGGAGTATGAAAGGGAAATGGCTCCTGATCGCAGGCATTATGATCGTCCTGCTCGCCGTTGGCGCGTTTGCGGCGCCATTCCGCATTGCAGTGGTGATGCCCAGCGCCACCACGGACATGGCCTTCAGCCAGTCGATGTGGAGCGCGCTCGTTGCCATCCAGAAGGAGATGGGCGGTGAGTCCGCTCTCGTCCTCAAGTATTCCGAGAACATGTACAAGGTCCCTGACGCAGCGGCCGCGGTCCGCGACTACGCGAGCCAGGGGTTCGATATCGTGATCGCGCATGGGTCGCAGTACGGCTCCTCGGTGCAGGAAATCGCCAAGGACTTCCCCGATGTGACCTTTGCATGGGGCACCGACGTGAACACCTTCGGCTTGCCGAACGTCTACGCGTACACGGCGGCCGCCGAGCAGGGCGGCTACGTGAACGGCGTGCTCGCGGCGAAGCTCACCAGGAGCAAGACGATCGGGGTCACCGGGCCCGTGGAGGTGGGTGATGCAAAGACGTACATCGACGGCTTCTCGCAGGGAGTACAGGCGACCGATCCCAGCGTCACGATCTCGAAGACCTGGACCGGATCCTTCTCCGACGTCGCCCTGATGGCAGCGGCGGCCAAGACGCACATCGCCAACGGCGCCGACATCCTCACGGGCTCATCGCAGTCCGTGGTTGGCTCGATCGGCGCCGCAAAGGACAACGGGAAGGTCCTGTGGTTCGGCACCCAGTCCAACCAGACCGCACTCGCGCCGAAGCTGGTGGTTGCCAGCCAGGTGTACGACTGGACCGGCATGCTGAAGGACATCATCGCCAAGCACAAGAACGGCACGCTGGGCGGAGTGACCTACACTCTGACCCTGGAAAACGGAGGGCTGAAGATCGCCTATAACCCGGCGTTCAAGCTCCCTGCTGCCGTGAAGGCCGCCGGCGACAAAGCGATCAAGGCCATCGCAGGCGGGTCAGTGATGGTTTCTCCCTAGACATGGATATGCCCCTCTCCGCCCCGCGCGGAGAGGGGCGCTTTACCGGAGATCGAGAATGGCCACGGAATCCGAACAGATCCTCACGCACGCCGCACGGCACGTCGAGATGCGCGACATCGTCAAATGCTTTCCCGGGGTGAGGGCGAACTCGAAGGTGTGCTTCGATGTGACGGCCGGGGAGGTCCATGCTCTGCTCGGAGAAAACGGGGCCGGCAAGAGCACCTTGATGCGCCAGCTCTACGGCCTGTACCAGCCCGATGAGGGCGACATCATCATCGACGGCAGGCGCCTCACCCTGCGGTCGCCGGCAGACGCGATCAAGGTGGGCATCGGCATGATCCATCAGCACTTCATGCTGGTCCCCACTCTGACGGTGGCGCAGAATGTTGCGCTGGGCCAGCCCTCGTCGCGCGCTCCGCTCCTGGACCTGAAAAGAGTCACTGAACGGATCCGCGAGCTTTCCGAAGAATACGGGTTGAAAGTGGACCCGCGGGCCTACGTCTGGCAGTTGTCGGTCGGGGAGCAGCAGCGGGTTGAAATCATGAAGACGCTGTACCGGGGCGCGCGGCTCATCATCCTCGACGAGCCGACCGCCGTGCTTACCCCGCAGGAGGTCCAGGACCTTTTCGCGACGCTTCGACGCATGGTGACCGAGGGCCACTCCCTTGTGTTCATTTCGCACAAGCTGCAGGAGGTCATGGCCATCAGCGACCGCGTGACGGTGCTGCGCGACGGCAGGGTCATCGGCAGCCGACCCACCAGGGAAGTGACCCGATCGGAGCTCGTGCGGATGATGGTCGGCCGTGAGCTCAAGGAAGTAGATCCGCGGCCCATGGAGCCCGGTCCTCCGCGGCTGGCGGTCGAGGGGCTGCGAGCAATGGGAGACCGGGGCACCGAGGCCCTGCGCGGCGTCGACCTCGAGGTCTGCGCGGGGGAGATCGTGGGGCTGGCGGGAGTTTCAGGCAACGGGCAGCGTGAGCTGGCGGAATGCCTGGCAGGCATGCGCAAGGCGAGCGGCGGTCGCATCCGAATCGGAGAGCTCGACATCACGTCCGCCACGCTCAACGAGCGGGTGGATGCCGGCATGGCCTATATCCCCGAGGAGAGGATGCGAGACGGCGCCATTCGTGAGTTCTCGGTGCAGGAGAACATCTTCCTCCATGACCACGCCTCTCCTCAGTTCACGCGGGGAATCTTCCTGAGCTTCTCCCGCATGGAGGCACACGCGGCGCGGTTGGTGAAGGATTTTGCGGTGAAGACTCCCGACCTGGACACTCCGCTGAAGAACCTCTCGGGGGGCAACATCCAGAAGCTCATCATGGCGCGCGAGTTGTCGCGCCATCCAGCGATGCTCGTCGCCGCTCAGCCGACGCGTGGAGTCGATATCAGCGCCACGGCGTACATTCATCAGCGCCTTCTCGCGCAGAGAGAAGGAGGAACCGCGATCCTCCTGATCTCGGAAGACCTCGATGAGATCTGCTCTCTCTCGGACAGGATCGCGGTCATGTACGAAGGCCGTGTCATCGGCCTGGTTGATCGCGGCCAGGCCTCCCGTGAGCAGCTCGGCTTTATGATGGCAGGCGTTCCCCAGGCTGAAGCCCTGGAAAAAGAAAGACTCCCCGGGGGCACACATGCGGTTGACTGACCTGAGCGGCACTCTTGAGAACGGGCTGTGGGGCTACCACGAGCTTCCGGGACTGGAGAAGGTGCTTCCCCCGTTCCACATGGAAACGGTTGCCACTGTCTCGAAAGACTCTTTCTATTCGTCGCAGATCACGGCAACGACGATCAGCGGACTCTATCTCGAATCGCCGGCGCACATCATCGAGGGCGGGAAAACGCTCGATGAGTACCCGGTGGAGCGTTTCTTCACTGCCGCGAAGATCGTGAAGCTTCCCCGACAGAACCCGCGGGCGCAGATCGACGGCGAGCTTCTTTCCCGCCATGCTCCCGAGGTCACTCCGGGAGAAGCGTTGCTCGTGGCAACGGGCTGGGGTGCCCAGTGGAACAGGCCTGGCTACGTCCTGGATTGCCCGAACATGAAGAAAAGCGCGCTGGAGTGGGTGCTGGAGCGCCGGGTCAGCCTCTTTGGCGTGGACATTCCGTGCATCGAATCCTCCTGGTCTGAGCAGGACGATGCAGCCAAGGGGAGCCTGCTGAGAAAGCTGTTCGAGCAGGACGTGCTGCTTCTTGCCCCGCTTGTCAACCTGGAGGCCGTACGGTCGGATCGAGGCACCCTGGTGTGTCTTCCCCTCCGGCTTGCAGGAACATCCGGCGCGCCCTGCCGCGCGATCTTTATCGAAGAGAGCTAGAAATCACGACCCCGCCCAGAACGAGTGCCCCGCCGAGATAGAACGGCCACGAGAAATGCTCGCCGAGGATCAGGAAAGAAAGAATGACCGCGAGCACGGGAGTGAGGTAGATGAAGGCTGAAGCGCGCGAGGCGGGGAGATGCGAAAGCCTGTCGAACCACACGGGATAGGAGATGCCGATCATCGTGGCTCCCAGCAGTATCATGAGCCACCACGCCTCCTGCCCTGCTGAACGCAGCCCTCCGAACCCGAGAACGACTCCCGAGAATGTCGTGAGCAGGACCGCTCCCGAGAACAAGGCGAGCGAGGTCACGATCAGGGGATCGTTTCTCTCCACGAGGCGTTTGCCCATGATCGTGTACGCCGCAAATGAGGCGGCTGCAAGCAGGGAGAAACCACATCCCACGAGGTCCAGGCCGCCGCGGAGCGCGAAGCCCCTGTTGAAGGTCACCAGGGCAACACCGGCGAATGCGACGACGACACCGAGAGCGCGCGGCCAGGTGACCCTTTCTCCCAGAAAAATGACCGAGAACAGAGTGATCAGCATGATATTGGTGGATACCAGCACCGCGTTGACAGAGGCGGGAATCCGGGACAGTGCGCTGAAGGTGAGGACCTGGTAGAGAGCAAAACCCACGGCTCCGAGAGCGAGGGACGACAGGATATCCGCCGCTGTGAAACGCGCCATCTCTTTCAGTTTCCCCGTGACGGCGAGGTAGACGAGCACAACGAGGAACCCGACAACGAGGTTGATCGCGCCGAGGTGAAACGGGTGCACGGTCTTCAGGATGATCCGTCCCAGGGGATGTCCAAGGGCCCAGAAAAAGCAGGCCACAAGCAGCGGGAGGTAGGCGGCGGGCGAGGCTGTCTTTTGCGTCATTCTACGCGCTCCATCGGGTGGCAAGCACAGCAAAGATTTCCGTCAGCGAATAGATGTCCTCGAGCAGCACCCATTCATCGGGTGCGTGGAGGTTGTCCCCGCGGGGACCGAGAATCAGGCACGGCATCCCGCCAGGGTCCCCGTAGACCCCCAGATCGCAGGAGAAAGGGGCGCCTCCGACCTCGGGATCACTTCCCGTGACCGCACGGTACGCTTCAACGATGCTTTTCACGCCGGGATGGTCGGCCGAGGTCTCCCAGGGACGGACGAAGTGATAGGTCGGCTGGATCTCGGGAGAGAAAAGGCCGAGCACCGGGTCTGACGAAAAGCGCTCCTTCCAGAAATCGTTGAATCGGCGGGAGAACTCGGCCTCTGTCATTCCCGGGTAACACCAGATGATCCACGAAATGGCCGTCACCAGCGGAGTCCCCATCTGCTCGAGCTCACCGGGAAGAATCGAGCGGATGCCGGAAAGCACGAGATTCAGCTGCTTTCCCGGTTCCTGGAAGAGTGGATGAGAGTTTTCCGTCCGCCAGGTTTTCTGCCACTCCTGGAAATGCTCGATCACACGGCCCGCGCCGACGATGGGATTGGGAATCTCCGAACCCATGTAGGGCATGCCGGCCTTCCCGCGAAGGGTGACATCTCCCAGAAACGCACCGAGGCAGGCAGGACAGACCTGCATGCGAGTGGGCTCGGTCAGAACGGCAAGGTCAGCGTTGTATCCTGCCAGCCTGCCCGCCAGGGTTCCGTTGCCCCCGGCAAACTCCTCGTCGACGATGCTCTCGAAGAGGATGTCCCCGGAGGGTGCGAAGCCCATCTCTTTCAGGATCTTCAATGCCCAGAAGGCGGCAGCCATGCCGCCCTTCATGTCGGCGGTCCCCCGGCCATAGACCCGGCCGTCCAGAAGTCTGGGCTCGAAAGGCCGGCAGACCTTCCAGTTGTCAGGCTCGTGCGGCGCAACATCCGCGTGACCTGAGAAGAGAAGCGACCTGCCCCTCTTCCCTGCCGCCGCGCCCCACCGCGCAACGAGGTTTCTCCTTCCCTCTGGATATTCACGACCGCGAAGCCAATAGCGATGCTTTTCGATGTCGGGGACTTCCGTCGGGAGGAACTCTTGAGTTTCCAATCCCTCCTGCGCGCACGCGTTGCTGAGAAAGTCCTGGGCCACGCTCTCCTGTCCCGTGGGCGGCCGGTTCTCGCTGGGGCATCGCACGAAGTCCTGCAGCCAGGCGAGGATTTCCGTCCTGCGCCGGCCCACGGCGTCATGGATCGCGGCGCGGTCCGGGCTCTTCACGCCTCGATGATCTCGCGGCGCCAGGATGTCAACTCGCGAAGCCCATCCCTGGTCACCAGAACGCCGTCCTCCCACCGCATCCCGTTCTGTCCGTCTGAGAGCCAGATGTCGATGTTGAACAGCATGTTCGGCTGGATGACAAAATCCGCCTTCTCGGCGAGCCAGAGTCCCTCCACCTCCGAATGACCCGTGCCATGGGCCGGACCGTACAGCGTAAAGCTTTCGAATCCGTGCCGGGCGAGGATTTCGTAGTAGCCGTGGAAAACGTCGGAAGCCCTCTTCCCCGGGCGAATCGCGGCAAGGGCGAACTGCATGGCCTCGAGCCCGACCTCGATGAGCTTGCGGGCGGTTGCGGTGGCCTTGCCGATGGAAAACGGCCGGCACATGTTCCCGCAGTACCCCATGTACCTCGCGCCCAAGGTCAGCTGCACGAGCTCATTTTTCTGAATGGCCCGGTCCGTGGATCGGCACAGGCTGAGCGCCGTGTTCGGGCCTGAGCAGACCCAGGGAGGATATGACGTGCCCTCTGCCCCCAGCTCGGCCATGGCCGCCCGCGCCGCGGCTTCGATCTCCCATTCTGTTTTTCCCGGTCTGGCGGCCGAGAACGCCGCCTTCATGGCTGCTTCCGTGATGCGGTACGCTTCAACGATGTAGGGAATCTCCGCGTCCGTCTTGATCGACTGAACGCGAAGGAGCATATCGTCAGCCGGAACATACGCTGCCGCCGGCGCTCCTTTTCTCAGATCTTCGAACAGAACGTGAGGAAAGATATTCCAGCCTCCCACCCCTATTCGGCGCGGCGTCTTCCCGCAGACTGAAGGCAGAAGCGTGGAAAAGCTTTCACCCCTGGACTGCGGCACCCAGTCTGGCGGAGAGGACTCCACGAGGAGGGGATTCACCCTGATGTCTGCTGCCCTGACAAACCGCGAAGCAAACTCGTAGGACTCAGGGCCACCGGTGATAAGGGCAGCTCTTCCGGTAGCCGGAACGACGACGCACGAAAAATCGAAAAAGGGCCAGAAGCCTGTGAGATATCGCGAGCAGCCTGATTCCGATTCACTGGAGTAGCCGACAAACGCGTCCAGCCCTGCCCGCGATATCTCGGCCTGCAACCGTTGTATCCTTCCCTCGTACTCCGAAGCGGAAAGCGGTTTGAGCCTCATGTTGGATGACCTCCTACTTTTTGCCGAACCAGGAATCGGGGCTCTTCAGGTACTGCATGAGCTCCACGACGACGCCATCCTTCGTCTCGTAGAATCCCACCCGGGAGAACCCGCCGACCTCGAACGGCTCCAGGAGCACTTTCAGGCCTTTCGACGCCTCTGCAAGGTCATCCACCCGCCAGGCCACGTGCGCCTGTTCCCGCACAGAGCCCTTCACCGGGCTGTCGGGCTCGTAGCGCAGCCATTCGACGCGAAAGGGGTGCTCGCGAGGGTTGGTTACCCAGACCCGGGTCGATTCCACCCAGTCCTCTCCCGCCTTCTTCTCAGTGGTGACAAGCCCGATATGATCGAACTCCATCCCGCACCTCCAATGGCTCAGAACGATATCACGCGATTCTCGCGGGCGGAGGTCTCCGCGGTCTTCATGGCATGAACAACCAGCTTCGACTCCTCGGGGGTGATGACAGACGGCTTCTCCCCGCGCGCCACGCATCGCGTGAAGTAATCCAGTTCCTCCTTGAGGAACCCTCGACGCAGCCCGTGCACCTTTGGCCAGTACGTGGACTGAGGGTAGCTCAGGCCTTCCTTTTTCAGCACGGTGTAGCCTCCGCCCGAGTTGTCGATGTAGATGGCGCCCTTGGTGCCGATGATCTCCATCCTGGCATCGATGGCAAACGGCACGTTTTCCGGCAGGCACCAGACGTTCTCGATCACCGCGATTGCGCCGTTGGAAAGCCGGAACATCGCCCATCCCAGGTCATCGTTGGGCAGCTCGGGCCGTGTGTTCATGCTCTGAGCGTACACGGTCTTCGGCTTCGCGCCGGTGTACCAGAACATCAGGTCCAGGTCGTGCACCCCGTCGCCGAAAAGGGCCGAAATCTTCTTCAAGTGAGACGGGGTGATCCACTTGGCCAGGTTGCGCTTCGCGTGCATCGAGATGATCGTGCCGAGATTGCCGGCATCGATCTCCTCCTTGGCAAGGGCGTAGACCGTGTCGAACCGGCAGATATGCCCGACCATGAACTGGCCGCGAGCCTTCGCGGCGGCGGCAATGATGCGGTCGCATTCCTCCACGTTATCTGCCATGGGCTTTTCGAGGAACACGTGTTTGCCGGCGGCGAGGGCATCCACGGTAGGCGGAAGGTGATCCTTGATGTGCGTGACGATGCTCACCATGTCGATGTCCTTGTCGGCAAGCAGATCCCGGTAGCTCGTGAAGGTCTTCGGCACTTTGTATTTCGCTGCCACCTCCGTGAGCCTGCTCTCTGTGCGAGTGCAGACCGCGGTGACCTCGACGAGCGGTAGCTGCTGCAGGGCATCCACGTGGTGTTCTCCGAACCACCCCAACCCTATGACGCCGCATCGGATCTGTTTCATGGCTCTCCTCCGCGCGCCATGATAGGACGACAGGAACGTTATCGTAAAGGGGAAAAGCCGCGCTGTCCGCAGGGCAACGTCCCTGAGCCGCATCAGGAGAATCTATTTGACATCGCTCCATGAACGATATAGTTTTGGGAACAATTCACATCGGGAATGGAGGTGTACGATGGTCAAGAGAGCAGTCCTCGTCCTGGTCCTGGTCCTTTGCATAGTCCCCTCGATTTTCGCAAGTCCGCAGAGAGAAGCACCCAAGACTCTCACGAAGTTCACGTTCATCAGCCCGCGCGGCACCCTGGAAGTCATGGATGACTACAACCTCTGGGTGCCGATCCA
>DATKLB010000243.1:0-18967 GCA_035542615.1 Spirochaetia bacterium
CCGCGGGAAAACCGCCGATCTCCGCCATCATCGCCTGAAGACCATGCATGACGGCCAGGGCCCCCTGCGCGGTCGACGGATCCTGCAGCGGATGCAGCTCGGCGAACCCGGCCATCCTGGCCGCCGCGTCGTTTGCCTTTGGATTGTACTTCATCGTGCAGGAGCCAAGGGGATAGAAGCCGGTGTCCACCGCGTAGTTGAGCTGGGAGAGGCGCACGTAGTGGCGAACAACATCGATTTCAGAGACCTCGGGCAGCAAGAGCTCCGAGCGGCGCAAGCCCGGCGGGATCGAAGTCTCCGGCACGTCGCAGGCGGGAAGTGAAACTCCTTCCCTTCCCTTTCGCGAGATCTCGAAGATGAGCGGCTCAGGCATGGCGGCAGTCCTCCAGGGCATCGACAAGGCGATCGATCTGTTCCTTCGTGTTGACCTCTGTGCAGCAGAGGAGCATCGCGTTGCCAAGCTCGGGGTAGTCGGCGCCCAGGTCGTAGCCGCCAATGATCCCGTGCTTCTCGTAAAGCCGAGCGCTGATCCGCTGGACCGGGCGGGGACAGCGGACGGCGAACTCGTGGAAAAACTCCCCCGGCGCCACAACGTAGCCGGACACTGCGGCGATGCGCGAGGCCGCGTAGTGGGCCTTGTGCCAGCACAGCTCGGCAACCCGGCGCAGCCCGCGAGGCCCGAGCGCCGTCATATAGACGGCAGCGGTGAGCGCATTCAGCGACTGGTTGGTGCAGATGTTCGACGTTGCCTTCTCCCGCCTGATGTGCTGCTCGCGGGTGCTCAGCGTGAACACGAACCCCCTGCGGCCGTCGTGGTCTTCCGTCTGGCCAGCAATCCGGCCGCTCGACTTTCGGATCTGGTCGCGGCGGAAGGCAAAGAAGCCCAGGCAAGGGCCGCCGAAGGAGAGGTGGTTTCCGAGTGCCTGGCCTTCGCCCGCCACCACGTCAGCCTCCATCTCTCCCGGCGGGACCAGGAGTCCGAGGGAAATGGGGTTTGCCACGACGATCAGGAGCGCGCCGACCGCGTGCGCTCGCCGGGCAAGCGCGGCGACCTGGCCCGGCTCCGCTATCCTGCCCAGGAAGTCAGGGTTCTGGACGACAACGCACGCCGTGGTTTCGTCGCACAAGAGACCAAGCCCTTCGATGCCATCGACCCTGTCCTCATCGCCCGCAATCGTGAGCCCCATCCCCTGCGTGTACGTGCGGACAACGGCGCGGTACTGCGGATGGAGCCCCCGAGAAAGGATCACGCACCGCCTCTGCTTCTGTGCGACGTTCAGCGCCATGATGACGGCCTCCGCCGTAGAGGTTGCCCCGTCGTAATGCGAGGCGTTGGAGACGTCCATGCCGGTCAGCCGGGCGATCATGCTCTGGTACTCGAAGATGGCCTGGAGGGTTCCCTGGCTGATCTCGGGCTGGTAGGGAGTATAGGCGGTGGCAAACTCGGACCTGGAGACCATGGCATCCACCACCGCGGGAATGAAGTGATGGTACGCGCCAGCACCGAGGAACGAGGGAGCCTGTCCCGTGTGCGTGTCAAGCCGTGCCATCGCATCCAACTCGGCCAGGACCTCCAGCTCGGAAAGCGCGCCGGGAAGATCGAGCCGGGGGAAACGGAGCTTCTCGGGCACATCGGTGAAAAGATCGGCGTTGGAGGAAATGCCGATCACCTCCCGCATGCGGGCCCGGTCGGCTTCCGTGTTGGGAATGAAGCTCATAGCGTCTCCACGAACTTCTTGTAGGAGGCGGGATCCATGAGAGAATCCAGCTCCTTCGCGTCGCTCAAACGCACGCGCACGAGCCATCCGTCTCCGAACGGGTCCTTGTTCACCAGCTCGGGAGATTTCACCAGCTTCTCGTTGCGCGCGGCTACCACGCCGGAGACAGGGGCAAACACTTCTTCGGCCGCCTTCACGGATTCGATGACCATGCATGAGGTTTCTTTCTTCAGCTCCTTGCCAACGGCCGGAAGGTCCACGAACACGACGTCGGACAGCTTGTCCTGCGCGTAGTCGCTGATGCCGACCACAGCCTCAGCGCCGTCCATCCTCACCCACTCGTGCGTCTTCGCGTAGCGCACCTTCTCGTCGAATCGATACTCCATCCGTTACCTCCAGTGGGGCGATGTGTAAAAGGGCCGCTTCACCACCCGCGCGGCTTTCGATGAGTCCCTGATGACGATCTGTACCTCGCATCCAATTCCGGCAAAGGCCGCCTCCACGTATCCCATGCCGAGGAATCGTCCCGTCGACGGGCTGGCCAGGCCCGTTGTCACGGTACCGACCTTCATCCCGCCAGCCTGAATGGCATAGCCCTGACGGGGGATTCCCGCGTCCACCATCTCGAACCCGACAAGGCGATGAGGCAAGGGCCGGCTTGCGATGGCGGCAAGGGCCGGCTTTCCCACGAAGTCGTGACCGTCCATGGAAACCGCTGCGCGGGCGAGGCCCGCGGAGAACGGGTCCGTGCTTTCATCGATCTCGCGGCCGTACAGGGGCAGGCACGCTTCCGCCCGGAGTGAATCGCGCGCCCCCAGGCCGCACGGCAGAAGCCCGCGGGCCTCGCCCGCCGTGAGGACGGCGGTCCAGATGCGTTCGCTGTCCGCTGCGGGGACCAGCATCTCGCAGCCCGGCTCGCCGGTGTATCCCGCGGTGCAGAGAATCGAAGGAGACCCGACGATGCTGCACACACGGACTCTATGAAATCCCAACTCGTCGACGTCCATGTCGCCGCACAGCGGTTTGATGATTTCGAGGGCGGCCGGCCCTTGCAGCGCGAGCAAGCAGGTGTCGGAGCCGCGGTCTCTCAGCGTCACCTTCAGCCCGCGGGTGAGAGATTCCAGCCAGGCGAGGTCTTTCGTGGTGTTCGCGGCGTTGACGATGATGAGCCATGAGTCGGGAAGGTGATACAGAAAGATGTCATCGATGATGCCCCCGGATTCCGAGCACAGGAGGCTGTAATGGGCGCGGCCCTCGTCGAGCCGGGAAACGTCCCAGGTCTGCGCCTTCTGCAGCAGCGCCAGGGAATCAGGCCCAGAGATCTCGAACCTGCCCATGTGGTCGATGTCGAAGAGCCCGGCCGCGGAGCGCACGCGCAGATGCTCCTCCCGGGGGCCGGTCGGGTATTGGATGGGCATGTCCCAGCCGTTGAAATCGATCATCCGTGCGCCTGAGCGCACGTGCCATTCATGCAGCTTCGTCAGCACGCAACCTCTCCCCGTACGCATGTGCGGCGACATGAAAAAAGAGAACGGAGGTTTCCCGTTCTCCTCTGTCATGGGCCTGAGAGATTGCTCCCCGATCGCCTGATCGGCGTTCGGGGATTGCCCCTTCGGCGTACCTGCATCGGCGCCTTCCGGCAACCGGGCGGGCGACTTTCCAGAGTGCTGTCCCAGCGCGATCCTTCTGCCTGAGAGTTTCAGCGGTCCGTGTGCCGGCCCCCTGCTTGCCCCTTCGGCGACTTCCGCGGGGGCAAGCCCCCGCGAGAGGTTCTCTCTCGCGCTGTTCTTCCAGCTGAACCTGAGGCACGCTATCACGCACCGCATGCGACGTCAAGCGACAGGCGTCAGCGAGCAAGCGGGTCCCCGCCGTTTTTGCGTACTCGCCTCCTCAATCGCCTGCGACGCCGCTCGTCTTCGCTGCATCGAGATCGGGCGGGATGGAAAGGAAGTTCATCGGATCGAGGTAATTGGACCCCAGGTGCACCTCGTAGTGCACGTGGGGCCCCGTGGAAAGGCCCGTCGTCCCGACGTACCCAATGACATCGCCGCGATTCACGCGGGCGCCGATGTGCGTCGCGATGCGCATCATGTGGAAATACCTGGTCACGAACCCGTACTTGTGCTGGATGGCCACGAAATTGCCAAGCTCCACATGGTAGCCGGTTTGAATGACGATTCCGTTCGCGGCCGCGACGATCGGGGTGCCTTCCCCCCAGGCGATGTCGACCCCCTGATGAAGGTACCCGAGGCGAGTGAAGGGGTTGATCGTCCACCCGAAGCGGGTCGTAATGACGCCGTGCACACCCTTGAGAGGCCACAAGGTCGGAGTGTCGGCGAGAAACTCCTTGTACGTCTTGAGAATATTCCCGATGTCACGGATCGTTTCAGCGGAGCTCTCCAGGACACTTGTGGCATTTTTGACGTCGGCCAGCCCGGTGATATTCGTCTGATTGGCCTCGGTCCTCGGGAAAAGAGAAGCCACCTCCACGCCTATGACTGCCGAAGGGCTCTGATTCTCCAGGGCAACCCGGGCGTTCTGAACTCCTGTCTGAACGCTCCTTTCGGCCCGACGCATCTCTGAACCAGCGTCGCGGAGGCTCTCCAGGGTGGTTTCGCTGTCGCGAAAATCCTGCGAGACCTGCCGCAGCCTGGCGTTCGCTGAGCTCACATGGGTCGCCATGAGCACGAACCCTGCAAGAACGACACTGATGATGAACGTGAAGAACATGATGGAGAAGAAGGAGATCTGGAAGTTGAAGATCCTGTTCTCCGAGTGGGGGATGATCATCACGGTGAAGCGCTGTCCCCCGCGTTTCAGTGCACCCAGAATCGCCTCGAAGATCGACGCCCCGATCCGGCGCAGGTACAGGCCCGCGGCCTGCGCCAACCGGGTCTCGACTTTCTTGTATTCGACAGCAGTCAAGCACGCCCTCCTCGGCCGATGGGTCTAATGTAATGCGTCGGCGCACTGTCGTGTGGACAGCTCTGACAACCGTGAAAAATCTTCCCGGAAAAAGGGGAGTGTGAAAAAACTTCGCACCGTTGGGTGCGGGCAAGAGGTTTTCTGCTCGGTATTGCCTTGATTTGCTCTCATAATCGAAGGGCTTCGGGGCGCTTCCTGGCACGGTCCTTGCATTTAGCGTGCAGACAACACAAGCAAGGAGGCCACTATGGCAAGAAAGATCATCATGGTTCTCGCGGCTCTATCGCTGGCAACTGCAGCTTTTGCAAACGGCCAGAACGAACAGGCCCCGGGTTTCGGGTTCCAGGGAGACAAGCTTACCCTCAAGGGGATCGTGTCGCTGCAGAGCTTCCCGCACCCGATTCTGAAGAGCGGGGACAAGCAGTACGTGCTCATGGTTCCGCCTTATCTCGTGGATCGGGCCGGCGTGAAGGATGGGACCCAGGTGACCGTGCAGGGGTACCAGCTCAGCGACCTCCCGCGCTGCGGGTGGGCAGAGAACGACAAGAGCTATGTAGGGTTCTTCGTCACCCAGGCAACGGTCGGCGGAAAGGACTACGATCTGGCCCGCTACTACGGCCCATGGATGATGAGAGGCCGCGGCTATGGACGTGGGTATGGCATGATGGGCGGCTACGGAATGATGGGCCGCGGCTATGGACCTGGCTACGGCATGATGGGGCCCGGCTACGGGCGGGGCTACGGAATGGGTCCGTGGGACGACGACCGGTAGGCCATCCTCCTGGACGAAAAGCCAGCGCGCAACGCTGGCTCTTTTTTTTTGAGGGAGATATCCTAGGTGCGAATGAAAGCTTCATCTCGTGAAACGAGATTCACGGTTGCCGCGTTCCTCGTGCTCTTCGTCGGTCTGGGCATTCTCTCGGTCTTCCTGCTCGCGGGAGAGTCCAACAGGGCCAGGATCCTTGTCGAGTACGAGACGGACCGGGCGGCGTCCACGCTCGCCGAAACGTACCGCGCCGAGGGTTCCCTCGACCAGGAAAAGCTCGACCCGCGGATCAGGGGATTCGGATTGTACAACCCTGACGGGCAACCCCTGATCCGCACCGGCAACTCGCCTGCCGCGCTCGATCTGGAAAGCGCCCGCCCGGGCTTCAGCTATGACGCTGCCCGAGGGGTCCTTACTCTCCAGCGGATCTTCGGCATGAGCGGACCCGGGATGATGGGGCCTGGTCCTGAGAGAGGAATGATGGGTGGAGGGATGATGAACGGCCGCGCCTGGGACGGCCCCGGGGGATTCAGGCCGCCGCGACGCTCGGGCCGGTTGGGAGCAACGCCGGGCGGCATGTTTCATGGACCCGCGGGAGCGCTTTTTCTTTCCATGGACATCTCCGCCTACTACCGTTCGCAGACCGTCTACAGGGCGGCAGCCGTGGCTGCACCTTTTGGGGTGGCAGGTTTTGCTTCTGTGTTTCTCTTCCTGCTGTTCAGCAACGCACGACATCGCCGCCGGGCGCAGGAACAGGAAACGCTGGCGCGACTGGGCGAGAGCGCTCGAACCCTGGCCCATGAGATCAGAAACCCCCTGGGCTCCATCAGGATCCAGACAGGGCTGCTGAGGAAGAAGATGCCGGGGACGGCGTCTGCCCAGCTCGACGCAATCGATGAGGAGGTGGAAAGGCTCTCGCTGCTGTCGCGGCGAGCAGCGGACTTCCTGAAAAACCCCCAGGGAAGCCCCCAGCGCCTGGTCCTTCACGAGTTCCTGAGCGACCTTGTTCCCCGGTTGCCCGCGCCGGTCGCGTATGAGGCTTCCGATGACGCCCGCGGCTCGACGGTGAGCTTTGACGGCGAGCTCTTGCGCTCCGTCGTGGAGAACCTCGTGCGCAACGCGCAGGAGAGTTATCCCGAACACGACGGCGGGCGCGGTGTCGAGATATCGCTCTTTCGGGAAAAGGGATCCGCGGTCATTGCTGTGAGAGACAGGGGAAAGGGGATCCCGCCCGAGCTCACGGAAAAGGTGTTCGACCCGTTTTTCACCGACAAGGTGCACGGGTCGGGGGTGGGGCTCTCGCTCTCCCGCAGGTTCATCGAGGCGGCCGGAGGCACCCTCGTTCTGCAGCCGCGTCACGGGGGCGGGACCGAGGCGCGGGTCACGCTGCCCGAGGGGGGAACGGGATGAGAGTGCTCGTTGCCGATGACGAGAAGAACATCCGCGACTCGATTGCAGCGTACATGGCGGCGGAAGGCATCGATACCGCCGTCGCGGCGGATGGCGCGGAGGCGCGTGCGCTCCTCTCGGATGAGGCGTTCGACTGCCTGATCCTGGACATGCGCATGCCGAAGATGGATGGGCTGGCGCTTCTGGCCTGGCTGCAGGAAAGCGGGCCGCCGGTCCCGGTCATCGTGATTTCCGCGTACGGAGATGTGCGGGATGCAGTCCAGGCCATGAAGCTCGGCGCCCGCGACTACCTGGTGAAACCCTTTGATCCCGATGAGCTCGTGATGCGCATCCGCCGGGTGTTCTCGGAGAGCTCGTTCGCGGACCAGGCCGAGGCGGGGCGCCGTGCCCAGGCCTCCGGCGGTTGGATCGGGGAAGACCCGGCCATGAAGAGCATCAAGGCGATGGTTGAGAGGGTCGCCCCCACCTCGTCCACGGTGCTGATCACCGGGGAAAGCGGAACCGGGAAGGAGGTCGTGGCGCGCTTTCTGCATGCGATGTCCGCGAACCCCGACGGTCCGTTCGTCGCCGTCAACATCGGCGGTGTGCCGGAAGGGCTCCTGGAATCAGAGCTCTTCGGACACGAAAAAGGAGCCTTCACGGGCGCGGTCGAGCGCAAGCGCGGGATGTTCGAGCTGGCTTCCTCCGGCACACTCTTCCTCGACGAGATCGGCGACATGCCGTTGCACCTCCAGGTCAAGCTGCTGCGCGTCCTCCAGGACCGGAAGGTGCAGAGACTCGGCGGAACCCAGGCCATCCCCATCAATGCGAGAATCGTGGCTGCGACGAACAGGGACCTGGAGGCGCTGCGCGCGGAGGGCAGGTTCCGCGAGGACCTGTACTACCGGCTGAACGTGATCCGCATCGGAGTCCCACCCCTGCGGGAACGGCGCGGCGATATTCCGGCTCTGGCCGGCTACTTCGTTGAGAAGCTCAACGGGCAGATGGGCCGCAAGGTGCGCGGGCTTCTTCCCGATGCCCTGGCGCGGCTGTCCGCGTACAGCTTCCCAGGAAATGTGCGGGAGCTGGAGAACGTGATCGAGCGCGCATTCATCCTGTGCTCATCCGACACGATCGGCCCGCGCGATCTCGGCGAGCCGTTCTCCCGCGCGTCCCGAACTCCCCGGACCGGCAGGCTGCGGGACCAGGAACGCGAGCTGATCGAGAAGACCCTTGCCCGGCACGGCGGAAACCGCACGCATGCAGCGAAGGATCTCGGCATCAGTCGACGGACACTTCTCAACAAGATCAAGGAAGCCGGCATCGACGGCTGAACCTGTTCGCAGCCGCCGTCACGGCGCGCGCCAGATGTCGAGAACGCCGCTCGTTCGATGCCAGTTGGCATTTCCTTCGGGTAGCGCGATCCGGCCGTCTGCAACAATCGGGCTGTTCCAGTGGCCAGGGCCGCTCTCGAGAGTGGCAATCAACCGCCCCTGTGTCGCCTCATACACGCGCAATCCGCCGCGCGGGTCGTACACGAACACCATACCATCGACAACCACCGGACTCGTTCCCGCAAAGTCGGCGTGCCACCGGCGCTGCACCGTGCTGCCGTTGAGAGTCCACGCTGAAGTGCCGCCGTTGTCCGCGACAAACAACCACGTTCTGCCTTCGGCATGCATGACCGCGGGCGCCGTGAACAGGGGGCCCTTGGAGGGAGTGGGGATGCGATCGGTCTCGCCGCCGCGGTGGGGCGCGGCCCCGCGCATCCTGCTCCAGTCGAGCAATCGAATCCATCCGTCCTTGCCGCCTTGAGCGATGAGGCTTCCGCCGAGAAGCACCGGCGACGTGGAACCAAGATCCAGGTCTTCCTCATCGAGCTGCTCGGTGTTGGTTGGCGTGTAATTGCCAAGGATGTGCGTCGCATCGGGGTCAAGCTCGATCACCGCATCGCCCCAGTTCGTTGCCCCATCCCACAGCCCGTTGCCCGTAGCGAACAACAGGTTGCCCGTATCCTCATCGATAACAATCCCGGCACGACCCCAGATTCCGGAATCGCTCCGGGAACACGACGCTGGGTCGAGCAACCCGCTGCGATTGCTGCAGAGCGAGTTCCATACGTGCAGGAGAGCGCCGCTTGCGGCGTCCAGGATGGCCACATGTCCCTGGTAGGGCGGCCTGTCTCCGATGTAGCCGTCGGTCGCGGCGAAGACGCACCCCCGGAAGAAGCTCAGGGGCGATGCGATCTTCTCGCGCTCCGGGAGCCGCGTGATCGCTGTTTCCCACGCCAGGTGGCCGTCGGCGACGGCCAGCTTGCGAATCATGCCGTCCGGCGCAGCCGAATAGATGAATTGTCGATCCGAATCAGCCACCGGCGTTGCGTCTGTGATCCGATAGCTCCCCTTGAGGCTTTCGTAACTTGGCGGGGTGTACTCCCAGAGCACAGCTCCGTTGTCCGCATCGATGGCGAGCGTCTTGCCGTAGGTCGTTGTAACAAAGAAGACGTCATGAGAAGCACCCTTCACACTCGCACCGTGCAAATAGATGGCGGAGCCGTCCACGGTACCGTCAATCACCACCTGCTGTCTCGACAGTGAACCCACGGTATCCGTGCTGAGACCCATCGGGGTATTCGGCGCGCTTGAGCGACCAACATCGAAACCAAAGGTCGGCCAGTCCTGTGCCTCGACGGAAGTGGAAATACCGACCGTGAGGAGTGTGAGGGCAAACACAACGGTCCGCATGCCGGGGCTCAACCCTCTTTGAGAGTGATCTTTGTCTCGATGGGCCCGGTGTTGCGGAGGGTGGCGGTAACAGAGCAGTACTTCGTCTGGCTCAGCTCCACGGCGCGCTCAACGGCGTCACGGTCGATCCCCTTGCCCGTCACGATGTACTCTACGACAAACTTGGTGAAAGCCCGTGGATGCTCCTCGGCCTGGTCGCCATGAGCCTTCACTTCGAACGCGGTGACCTGCTGGCGCTTTTTCCCCAGGATCGATATGACGTCCATCGCAGTGCAAGCGGCAAGACCGACCAGCACAAGCTCCAGGGGTCGAAACCCGTCATTGGCCCCTCCCACCTTCGGGCTGGCGCCGAGGGGAACGGAGAAATTGCTCGTAAAGGCAGTACCCGTGAAGCTCATTCCGCTTTTCCAGACCGCAGTTGCATCCATGTCAGGAAGCCTCCGTTTCGTCGATGAGAAAATCCCCGACAGTCCCGCCCGTGATGGTGACGAGCTGATCGAAAGTCATGGGAACACCTGAGGAATCCGTTCCGGCCGCGGGATAGATGGTTGCGTACTGCGAGAGGCTCGAATCGATGAAGAGGCGGATGGTGCCGTCGATCCCGAACGGGCACACGCCTCCCGGTCCGAACCCTGTGGCGGCAAGTGCCTCCTCCGGGGTCGCCATGCGCGACTTGGTCCCAGCGGCTGCCTTGAGCTTTGCCGACGAGAGGCGGCGGTCGCCGGGACAGACCACCATGAAGAACTTCCCGTCCTTTCCCGCGAAAAGGAGGGATTTTGCGATCTGGCCAACGGCCACTCCCAGCTGCTGGGCAGCCAGCACGGATGTCGCCGTGCTCCCCGCTTGGAACTCCGTCGCGCGCAGCCCGTGCCTGTCCAGGAGATCGCGAACCTTGTCGGGAATCATTGCCAGTGAGTCTATGAGAGATGCACGCCGGCGTCAATCGATAGCTGGAATTGACCCTGCCGCTTCGATGCCGTACATTGTTCATGCATGGCAAGCCTGATCGATATCCCGTGCGAAAGAAAGGTGAGCAAAAAAGAGCTCCTGGCAAAGATGAAGGGCAAGCCCGACTTTGTCCTGGAGGACCATTATTGCCACGGAGTCGGCGCTTACTGTCTGGATGACGATCTGTGCGTGCAGCTCGTGGCGAGTGCCCGGCTTCCGACACGCTACGGGGACTTCACGCTGTACGGCTTCTTCGACAGCAGGGACGCAAAGGAGCACACCGCCATTGTGCAGGGCGACGTCGCGGGCAGGGAGAGCGTGCCGCTTCGGGTCCACTCGGAGTGTCATACCGGGGATGTCTGGGGCTCGCTTCGCTGCGATTGCCGCGATCAGCTGGAGGCAGCGACGAAATACATTTCCCAGCAGCCTTTCGGCGCCGTGATCTACCTCAAGCAGGAAGGACGCGGCATCGGTCTGCTCAATAAGATCAAGGCGTATCAGCTGCAGGATCTCGGCCTGGACACAGTGGAAGCCAACCAATTCCTCAACATGCCTGTCGATGCCCGCGACTACAAGGTCGCTGCAAAGATCATCCAGCTCCTGAAGATCCGCTCGGTGGCACTCATCACGAACAACCCGGACAAGATCGGTCAGCTGAAATCCGAGGGCATAGAGGTGGTGGACAGGATCCCGATCGTCATTCCCTCAAATCGCTATGACGAGGACTACCTCGATGTCAAGAAGCGCAAGATGGGGCACCTGATCTAGAACAATACGGCGCTTTCGCGCAAGCTGTTCCCCGAGAGAAGGTGGGTCAGAAAGGCACAGGTCAAGCCGTGCTCAATCTGCTCCCCTGAGCTCCCCCGCCACCCTGCCGATTCTCTCCATAGCCTCTTCCACCAGCTCTCTCGAGTTGAAGGCGCTCATGCGGATGTAGCCCTCCCCGCAACTGCCGAAGCCGCTGCCCGGGGTGATGACCACCGCCGCCGTTCTCAAGAGCCGATCGAAGAAGCTCCACGAATCGGCTCCTGTCCTCACCCAGACGTACGGAGAATTGTCTCCCCCAACGCAGGCGAATCCGAGGGAATCCATTTTCCTCCGAACGACGCGGGCGTTGCCAAGGTAATAATCGGAGAGCCCGCGCGTTTCCTTCTTCCCTTCCGGGGTATAGATGGCCGCCGCCGCGCGCTGGACGGGATAGGAAACCCCGTTGAACTTCGTCGACTGCCTGCGGGACCACAGGGCGTGCAGGGAGTGCTCCCGTCCCTCTGCATCCCAGGCCACGCAGGTTTTCGGCACAACAGTGAACGCGCACCGGGTTCCCGTGAAACCTGCGGTCTTGGAGAAGCTTCGAAACTCGATCGCGCATTCCCGCGCACCGGGGATCTCGTAGATGGTTTGCGGCAGGGACTCATCGCGGATGAAGGAGACATATGCGGCATCGTAGAGGATGAGCGCCCTGGCGCCGCGCGCGTACTCCACCCAGCCCGTCAGGCGCCCGCGGTCGATCGTCGCGCCGGTGGGGTTATTGGGGAAGCAGAGATAGATCAGGTCCACGCGGGACTTCGGGGGTTCGGGAATGAACTGGTTGTCCTCGGTGCAGTCCAGGTAGATCAGCCCTCCATATCTGCCGTCGCGGTACGGGCCGGTGCGGCCCGCCATGACGTTGGTATCAACGTAGACCGGGTAGACGGGATCGGGGATGGCGATCCTGATGTCGCCGGCAAAGAGCTCCTGGATGTTCGCCGTGTCCGATTTGGCGCCGTCGCTGATAACGATCTCATCGGGGTCGACGTCCGCGCCGCGCGCTTGGAAGTCGTTCTCCGCGATGGCGGAACGCAGGAACTCGTAGCCGAGCTCCGGCGGATAGCCGCGGAAAGTTTCGGCTTTCCCCATCTCGTCCACCGCCCGACGGAAGGCTTGAACGACGGTCGGAGTCAGGGGAAGAGTGACATCACCCACACCCATGTTTATCACCGTCGCGTCTGCCCGCTCGGCCTTGAACGCCGCGACGCGACGGGAGATCTCGCTGAACAGGTACGATGATGATAGCTTCGGGTAGTTCGGGTTGATGCGGATCATGCCCCCTTATACCTCATGGAGAGGTCGGCGGCAAGCTGCGCGAGCGTCCGGCTGCATGCTGCGGTTGTGAGTTCTCGGCGTTTTTTGTACCTTGAAAACGAAAGGATTGGAAATACTGAAAGGAATGAAATCACCAAAACAAACCTCCCTGGAGAACGAGATCCGCTCCCGTCTTTCGGGCCTTGCCCGGACTGCGGCGGACATCCTCCTGGAGGACCAGGAAATCCAGCACCTGCAGGAGTATGCGAATGTCGTTTCCATCAAGAGGCTGGGATACAACGATCATGGCCCTGTTCACATGCGCACCGTCGTTCTCAACGCGATCGATATGGCCGATCTCATGCATCGGGCAGGCAAACCGCTCAGCCTCGAAGCGGACGATGCCGGCGTCTACGAGGACAGCCTCGTCGCCCTCCTCCTTGCGGGAATGCTGCACGACGTCGGAATGACGGTGGGTCGCGCGGACCACGAGCACACCGCCGTCTGGCTCGGGCTGCCGATCATGGACCGGGTCCTGGCGCGGGTCTACGGCGACGACACGGCCCGAAAGGTCATCGTGCGTTCCCTCGCGGTGGAGTGCATCGTCGGCCACATGGCCACCCAGCGCGTCCACTCCCTGGAGGCCGGGCTCATCCTTGTTGCCGACGGCTGCGACATGGAGAAGGGCCGCGCGCGCATTCCCATGATGATCAGAACCGAGTCGCGCGTCGGGGACATCCACAAGTATTCGGCATCGGCCATCGAGCAGGTCCGCATCGAAAGCGGAATGCAGCGACCCATCCGCATCACTGTCGAGATGAAGGCTACCGTTGGATTCTTCCAGGTCGAAGAGGTGCTGCTGCACAAAATCGAGTGGAGCCCGGCCAAACCGTTCATCGAGCTGTATGCGGGGATCATTGGCAGGAAGCTCAAGTGCTATCTGGGATGCGGAAGCGGCGTGGAAATGGAGCGCAGCACCGGGGGGAACGGCAACGCCAGCCCGAAGCGTTCCACGCCCCGGCGCTGATCCGCGCTCCTAACCCAGCTCATCTTGCAATTCCGGCCTCAAAAGGACATCCTGTGCTTCACCCATGACAGCACAGGCGCCGCCTCAGGATCAGGGTCGGCCCGACGACCTGCCCGCCTCCGCCCGAGGCAAAGCGATCGTCGCCCTGACTGCCTGCGCTCTTCTCTGGAGCACAGGGGGCCTCCTCATCAAGGTCGTCGACTGGAATCCGTTCGCGATCGCGGGAGTGCGCAGCCTCATCGGAGGGCTGCTCATCCTTGCGGTCCTGCGGCGCCCCCGCTTCACCTGGTCGTTTCCACAAATTGCCGGCGGGATCAGCTACGCCGCGTGCATGATCCTTTTCATTACCGCCAACAAGCTGACCACTGCCGCAAACGCGATCCTCCTGCAATACACCGCGCCCCTGTACGCGGTGGTCCTTGGCTGGATATTCCTGCGTGAGAGGGCGACCCTTCTCGATTCCGTCACCATGGTCGTTGTGCTCGGCGGAATGGTGCTCTTCTTCCTGGACAGGCTCGGCGCCGGCGGCGTTGCCGGCAACCTGCTGGCGGTGGCCAGCGGTGTATTCTTCGCCGGCACGATGGTGGCCCTTCGCCGGCAGAAAGACGGTTCCCCGCTCGAATCCCTGCTGCTGAGCCACGCCATCACGTTTGTCGTCTCCATCCCGTTCCTCTGGGGACGGGCGCCCGGGCTCGCCTCGTGGGCAGGCCTTGCCTTCCTCGGAATCTTCCAGATCGGGATCCCCTCGTTCCTCCTCAGCTACGGCGTGAAACGCGTGACAGCTCTGCAGACGCTCCTCACATCGGTGCTCGAGCCGATCTTCAACCCGATCTGGGTATTCCTTGTCCTCGGGGAAGTTCCCGGACCCCGAGCTCTTGCAGGCGGAGTGATCATCCTCGCAGCCGTGACGCTGCGCTCGGTGCTCAGCCTTCGATTGGCGGCCCGGCCGGTTGTCGCCCGGTGACCAGGAGCACGCCAGCGAGGATGACGATCCCTCCCAGCACCTGGATCCAGGCAATGCCTTCTCCCAGGAGGATCACCCCGCCCAGCACGCCGACAACGGGAATCAGGTTCAGGTAAGGACTGACGGAAATCGGCCCCAGGCGGGACAGGGCGACCACGTACAGGAAGTTGGACAGCGCAGAGCAGAAAACCGCCAGGTACGCGAGGCTGAGCAGGGCGGGTACCGTGATCGGCACCCAAAGGCTGCGCTCCAGCAGGCAGAAGGGAATGAGAAAGATCGTGCCGAAGAGGGCCTGGTAGGCGGTGATCGCGATATCGGACAGCCGGGTGTGCAGCTTCTTGGTCAGGAGAATATAGGCAACCCACGCGCCGCATGCACCAAACATGAAAAGGTCGCCAGCAAGCGAGTGAGGCCCGGCCCGTTCGGCGAGGGGCCGGCCAACCACGAGCACGACTCCCACCACGGAGAGCGCGATCCCAAGGCCGACGATCAACGAGATGCGCGTTCGGTAGAAGATGGCCTCCGCGGCGACCGTGACGACAGGGATGATCGCGATGATCAGCGAAGCATGCGACGCTGAGGTGAGCTTGATGCCCCGGGACTCGAAAAAGAAATAGATCGTCACACCGCTCAGCCCGCTCGCCAGGAGAGGCAGAATGTCTCTTCGCCGAAGCCGGGCGTCAGGGTCGAATTTCCGCAGGAAGAGATTCAGGATGATCGTGGCAGCCACGAAACGGATCGTGACCATGGTCATCGGAGGGACCCCGGCATTCAGGATTGTTTTCGACGCGACGAAGGAAAGGCCCCAGAACAGGACGGTTCCCCAGATCGCGAGCAGCGCGGGAGCGCGGGTCGAAGGGCGGGAGGCGGAGCCTGTGCTCATGGTGGTGCCCCACGCTACCAGAATGCCGGCGCAAGGGCAACCGTGCGCGCCGCTCGGGCGCGCACGGCTTTCAGGTGATCGCCCTCAGGAGAAGATGTGTCCGAGCCCGGGCACCCTTCTGACAAGACCTGCAACAACCAGGCTGGCCGCAAAAGCAATCGCCGCTGCCAGCCCGGCCTTGGCCAGGGGATAGAGCGCAACTGCCTGGAGGGCAAGGGAAACGGCCACGAGAATCGGCGCATGGAACGAGTACACGCCGAAGCTCGTCCGGGAGAGGAAGCTGGTCACCGGCGCTGGCGTGTTGGCCTTCTCCCGGAAAAGCACGATGAGGCCAAGGCTGATCGATACCGCGAAAAATGCCTCCCACGCCGCGTACCCTGCTGCCTGCCAGTGCCAGCCGCCGAAGAAGTATTCCAGGCCCTGCACATGCGGCGACCTGCCTGCTCCGAAGAGCAGGAACCACGCGGGAACGCCCACGGCAAACGCCAGCTTCAACCAGCTCCATCCCACGGAGGCCGGGATTGACTGCAGGAATGCCTTGCGCCCTGCCCAGAGGCCGACGAGGAAGAGTATGATGTACTGGGGGAAGAAGCAGAGCTGCATGTTGAGCACCGCTGTGCCAAAGGGCTGGACAAGGCGCACGAAGAACGACCCCGCCGCGATGATCGCGACAAGAGCAATGGCAGCCAGGTGGATCGACCTCGTCGAGAGGCGCCGCGATGATCTGTGCTCTGTCGCCCTCGTGCTCGCTGCCCTCGACAGGACGAGCCTTGCCAGCGCATACAGAATGGAGAACACCAGGAGGGCAAGGGCAAACCAGAGTGGGCCGGTTCTCTCGAGGACGTGGCCGCTCGTGATGACGGACGCGTAGCGTGAAGCCACCGTGGACAAGGCCGGGCGCCCGCCCGCTGACAGCTCCATCATGAGTCTGATGAACGGATCCAGCACGAGCATGAAAATGAGAACCGGAACCCCGAGCCGCACCAACCGGTCCGCAACGAACCTGCCGAAGCCCTTGCGGTCATACGATCCGGGCACGAAGGTTGCTGCGACGAAGAAAAGGATGCCCATGAAGAAAGCCTGCGAGAACGATTCGTAAAAGGCAAAGGTAAGCGTTGAGATCGAATCCAGCGTCGACGGCTCCTTGTAGAACCACGATCCCAGCCCGCTGTAGGTGACCGACGCGTGGACGAGAACGACCATGATGATGACAGTCCATCGCAGGTTGTCGATGTACGCCAGGCGCGGCCTGGCCTGCTCGTTGAGAGTTCCCATGGCCGCCCCCTACCATTCCCAGCGGTCTGTGGTGTTCATTTCGGTACCTCCCGTGCATCGCACATGGATAGAATGCCGCGGGAGGGTCTCGCCCGCATCGGTCGGGGGATGTGTTTTCTCTAGGACTTTGGACGGAGTCTCAGGCGAGCCCGCGCTTTACCGCGTACAGCGCCGCCTGGGTCCGATCGGAAAGAGACAGCTTGTCGAGAATGCTGCTGACATGCGTCTTGACCGTCTTTTCGCTGATGAAGAGCTCTTCCCCGATCTCCTTGTTCGAGCGTCCGCGTCCGAGGCAGCGCAGCACGTCCAGCTCCCGATCGGTGAGGATTTCTTCCACGCGCTTTTCCGCGCTCTCAACGATACCGCTCACCAGGCGCCGCGCCACCTCGGGCGGCAGGCGTACTTCTCCCCTGGCTGCTGCAAAGATCGTATCCGCCAGCTCCCGCGGACCCACGTCCTTCAACAAGTACGAGGCTGCGCCGGCCCGAAGTGCAGGGAAAAGCTTGTCGTCCTCGGCAAAGCTGGTCAGAACGATGATGGCGACCTCCGGGTGCTCCTTGTGCATCCTCCGCGTGGTCTCGATGCCGTCCATCTCCGGCATGACCAGATCCATGAGGACCACGTGGGGCTTTGCACGGGAAACCTCGACCAGCGCGTCGGCGCCGTTCGCTGCCTCCCCCGTGACCTTGATCCCGGGCACCACTCCCAGGAAGTTGCGCAGACCTTCCCTGACCACGGCGTGGTCGTCGACGATCATGACGCGGACGGGTTCGACGGATTTCCCTGGCATTCTGCTCCTCCCGCAAGCGGCACACGGACCGTGACGTCGGTGCCTTTCCCCGGCGAAGAACGGATCTCCACGGACCCGTGGAGCGAGGCGACGCGCTCGTTGAGGTTTATCAGCCCGAAGCTTTCCGGCCTGCGATCGGCGCCGGGATCGAACCCTCGACCCGCGTCGCTCACGCGCAGGATCGCGGTTTGCCCATTGAAACGAAGCGTGACCCCTGCCTCGCTGACTCCTGCATGCTTGAGCACGTTGCTCAGCGCCTCGCGGGCGCATCGGAAAAGCAGATCCCTGACCGCCGGATCCCCCCGCTCCTCTCCTTCGACGCTCAGCGTCAACTTCATGCCATCTCTGCGCTCGCGCATGGCGACGTGGCGCTCCAGAGCCCGCACGAGCCCCAGGTCCTCGATCGACTGCGGCCGCAGCTGGTCCACGAGAGCGCGCATCTCGGCCAGTGCGTCACGGGCCAGCTCCTGGAGCCTGTCCAGCATTGCCGGTACCCGCGCTGGCTCCTGCGCGAAGGCCATGCGAGCCGCCTCCGCTGTCAGGTTCATGCTGAACACCGTCTGCGTCGCCGCGTCGTGGAGGTCGCGGGCAAGTCGTGCACGCTCCTGCGCCGCGGCTCCCTCCTCGGCCTGCTCGGCATACTCGCGCAGACGCCTGTTTGCCTCCCGCAGCTGACTGAGGAGGTCCTCACTGCGCGTTCGCGCCGCCTCCGCCCGTCGGGACGCGCGGACTGACATGCCGATGAGCAGCGACCCGGCGATGTAGATCGGGGCGAACGAGGCGGCCGCGCGTGGGCCAAGAGCAGCGATCATGGCCAGCGTAAGCACGACGCACATCGTGGCAAGCCAGACCAGGTCAGCGCCGTCTGGAAGGGCACCTGCAGCGACAAGGCTCAGCCCGATGAACAGAAGCGCATAGAAGTCCAGCCGGGGCTCGGTCAGAAGAAGCGCGCACACGAGCGCCGACATCGCGCCTAGATGGATATGGGTCCACGGCGGCCAGAGTCGGCTGATCGGGGATTGCGCGACGCTGAAAGCGAGGAACGCGGCAAGCAGGCCGTAGGCCACGGGCGGGACGAGGCCTTCCTGGGGCGTGCGCAGGACCACGCGCAGGACCACGCTGAAGTAGGCGACGAGATAGACCGTGTAGGCGAGAGGCGAGTCGGGCTGCAGCAGGGACGTTCGCCGCATGGTCACGCCGGGCATTGTCGCAGGAGGGATGGCGTTTGGCAAGCCCGGCGCTGCGAGTGGCATCGGCAAGGGTTGGTTTCTCTGATACTATCGAGGCGTGACTGCTGAAGGCGGACCTTTGACCAGGGCAAAGAACAGAGTCCATGACTTTGTCGCCGCCCTGGCAGAAGGACAAGGGATTGACCCGAACAAGATGCTGTTCAAATGGGACATCCACCATGGCCTGCCCCTTCCGGAGCAGGGCATTGAAGTCAACCAGACGATCTGCGTCCTGAAGATTTATCTCG
>DATKLB010000244.1:0-8820 GCA_035542615.1 Spirochaetia bacterium
CGAGGATGGCCGAGGAGCTGGAGGAGAACGCTGCGCGCCTGGAGGAGAGCAAGCGCATGCTGGTCACGAGCGAGAAACTGGCAGCGCTCGGCAGGTTCTCCGCCGGCGTGGCTCATGAGATCAACAATCCCCTGGGCATCGTCCTCAACCATGTGCAGCTCCTGCGCTCGGGCAAGCTCGACGAAAAGGAGCGGGAAAACTTCCTCGGGCGCATGGAGACCGAGATCAAGCGCGTGAACCGGCTTCTCAGGAATCTCCTGCAGCACGCGACGGATGAGGAGCTTGCCTTCAGTGACCTCTCCCTGGACGCCGTCGTGGCGGAGGTCGTCCAGCTCTTTGCACCAAAGCTCCGCCTGAAGGGCGTGCGTGTGGAGGTGGCGCCTTTCCCCTCCCCCGCCGTTGTCGAAGGCGATTCTGACGCCATCAAGCAGGTCTTCTTCAACCTGCTGTACAACGCCATCCAGGCGATCCACCACGACCACGGCGTTGTGCGCATCGAAGCGCAGGCGGACTCGGGCGGCTACCGCGTCAGGGTCTGCGACAACGGTGAGGGCATGGATGAGGCAACCCGGGCTTCGATCTTCCAGCCCTTCGTCACGCGGAAGCAGGGCTACGGCACGGGGCTCGGCCTCGCTATCAGCCAGACCATCATGAAACAGCATGGCGGCTCGATCGACGCCACGGGGGAGATCAATGTAGGCACGACGGTCACCCTCTGCTTCCCTCGCAAGGAGGAGGCGTGCTGAGCATGGCGGCCCTGTCGTCCGACGCGCTCAGCCGACGAGGGTTCTCCCTTCTCATCGTCGATGACGAGGAAGGGATGCGTCTTGGTCTCGAGAAGGCCCTTTCGCTCGAGGGCTACCGGGTGGCGAGCGCGGCCACCGGCGCCGAGGCGCGCAGCAGGGCAAAGACCGAACGGTTCGACTGCGCTTTCGTGGATCTGAAGCTTCCTGACCTGAGCGGGACAGACCTCCTCGCCGACCTGAAGGCTGCAGGCACCGCGGTGGTCATTATCACGGCCTTCGCCACGGTGGACACGGCGGTGCGGGCGATGAAGCTGGGGGCCGTGGACTATCTCCAGAAGCCCTTCGACAACCAGGACATCGTCGCCCTTGCGGATCGGCTGTGCCTCGGGGCGGTCAGGCAGGCGCAATTCCCGCTGGCGAGCGACGGCCTCGTTGCGGCCAGCGCGGCCATGCAGCACATCGTGGAGACGCTCCGGAAGGTCATGAATTCCGAGATTCCGCTGCTGCTCCAGGGTGAGAGCGGGACCGGCAAGGAATTGCTCGCACGGTTCGTCCATGAAACGAGCGCGCGCCACAACCTCCCGTTCGTGGCAATCAACTGCGCGGCCATTCCGCCCGAACTCCTGGAGAGCGAGTTGTTCGGCCATGAGAAGGGAGCCTACACGGGAGCGCATGCCACGGCTGCGGGCAAGTTCGAGGCTGCCGGCGCGGGGACGATATTCCTTGATGAGATCGGAGACATGGGGCTCCAGCTCCAGACAAAGCTCCTGCGAGCGCTGGAGGAGAGGACCTTCGAGCCGGTGGGGTCAACGCGCTCCGTTCCCCTCTCTGCCCGAATCATCGCCTCCACCAACAGCGACCTTTCTGGCATGATCAAGGAGAAAAAGTTCCGCCTTGACCTCTATTACCGGCTCAAGGGTCTTGCGGTCACCATTCCGCCCTTGCGGGACAGGCGGGAAGACATCGAGCCGCTGCTCTCCCTGTTCCTCGACCGCTATCGCCGCCGGTACAGCAAGCTAGGCGTCGAAGTGTCCCGGGAGGGAGTTCGGTTTCTCCGCTCCTACCAGTGGCCGGGGAACGTCCGCGAGCTGAAGAACGCTGTGGAATCCGCCGTGCTCCTCTCCGATCAGAATCGACCTCTTTTGCCCGGAGACTTTCTCCTGGAAGGGACCGGCGCTCCCAGTCTCCCTGAGCTGTGGCGCCAGGAGCGAGACGCGATCATCGATGTCCTCAAGCGCACGGGGTACAACAGGTCGGCGGCGTCTCGCGAGCTGGGCATGAGCCGGCGAACCCTGTACAACAAAATGAGGCGGTACGAAATCCGGTAGCGCATCATGGCCCAGGGTTTGCCCAACTTTTCTCAACTTGAGAAACTGCTGCAGGTCAACCCGGGAAAGATGAAAAGCCCGTGGCCGTGAGATCCATCCAACTCTTTCCGGGATTGCAACTTACGGAAGTGTCGCCATGTCGCGGTGTTGGCCCGATTCGTGCATATTCCAAAGGAGCGATGCCTCGCAGCATCTGGAAAGTGCTCCTCTTTTCCCTCGCAACCCTTCTTATCTTGGCGGCGGGTCCGCTCTTTGCAAGGGGCTCGTCTGAGCCGCAGGGGCCCGTCGGGTCCATTCATGCCGGGGCCGGCCGGCAGCTTGTTTTCGTGATGGTGCCGAAAGGGGTCCATCCCTATTTCGAGCCGGTCTACAGGGGCTTCACGGAAGCTGCGACCCGCTACGGGGTCGTCTCCGAAGTGGATGCACCGCCTCGCTTCGACGTTGCACTCCAGGTGAAAGTCATCGAGGACCTCATCGCCCGGGGAGTCAACGGCATCGCCGTCTCCGCAAACGACGACAAGGGACTGGTGGCCGTCATCCATGAGGCCGCGCAGGCGGGAATCAAGGTGATCACGTTCGACGCTCCCGCCCCCTCCAGTGAAGCGCTCATCTATATCGGTACCGATAACGAGAGCGCCGGCTACGAGGCGGGAAAGCGGATGGCCGCTGCCATGGCGCAACGGGGCACCGTGGCCGTGCTGCAGGGCGGGCTGGATGCCACCAACCTCAATCTCCGAACGCGCGGCTTCATCCGGGCCCTCGGCGAGGCCGCGCCGGGAATCAAAGTGACCGGAGTCGTCGAAGAAGGCGGAGATTTTTCCGAGTCGGTGAACAAGACTGAAGAGCTCCTGGCCCAACACCCCGACCTGACCGCGATCTTCAGCGTGTCCGCGGAAGGAGCCCCCGCCGCGGCCGCGGTTGTGAAGCGGGAGGGGAAGGCGGGGAAGGTGCTCGTTGCCGGCTTCGATGACCTGGGCGACACCCTGCAGGGGATTCGTGACGGTACGGTTTCCTTCTGCGTGGTGCAGAACACGTACAAGATGGGATGGCTCTCCGTGGAGCGGCTCCTGGACGCCGTGGCCAACAGGGCGCTGCCGCGCGTTATCGACACGGGCGTGATCTTCGTCGACCGGAGGAACATCGACACCTACAAGGGCATCATGGAGGCGGAGAACAACAGGCAGCTGTGACTCCGACCTGTTGCTGTGGTTTCCGAACAGCTCCGTTGGAGCTGAAGCATATCTCTAAGGGAGGTTTGGCGTATGAAGTCCAAATTCCTCATTATCGCTGTGGCGGTCCTTGCGCTCGTCGTGGTCGCAATGGCCCCCGCGCAGACCAAGGGTTGGGCCTCGAACGTGCGGATCGTGTTCTTCCCGGGCGGACCCCAGGGCGGCGTGTTCGCCGTGAACGTCTACAACGGCGCGGTTCAGGCAGCGGCTGACCTGGGCTGCAAGGTCAACTACGTGTGGTCGGATTGGGACCCGCAGAAAATGATCCAGCAGTTCCGAGAGGCAATGGCCACAAAGCCCGACGGGATCTGCGTCATGGGTCACCCGGGTGATGCCGCCTTTGACCCGCTCATCGACCAGGCGGAAAAGCAGGGCATCATCGTGACCAGCGGCAACACCACGCTGGACAAGGCGGAAGCAAAGTACGCCGCCAAGGGCTTCGGCTATGTCGGCGCAGAGCTGTACAAGGCGGGCCATGACCTGGGCGCCCAGGCACTGAAGACCTTTGGCCTGAAGAGCGGGGATCGCGCCATGGTGTGGGGCTTGCTTGAGCAGCCCACCCGCGGCCTGCGCACAAAGGGCGTCATTGACGCGCTGAAGGAAGCCGGCCTGACCGTTGACTACATCCCCATCGATCCGCCCACCAATGCGGACCCCGTTGCCGGAGTCCCGACCTTCGCCGGTTATGTTTCCTCGCACCCGAATGTGAAGTTGGTGGTGACGGACCATGGCGGTCTGACGGCCACTGCTGAGAAGTACCTCGAGGCTGCCGGCAAGAAGCCTGGCCAGATCGCAATTGCCGGGTTCGACCTTTCCCCCGCAACCATTGCGGCAATCAAGGGCGGCTGGACCGGACTGGTCATCGACCAGCAGGAATGGCTCCAAGGCTACCTGCCCATCCTCCAGGTCTGCCTGACGAAAGTCTATGGCTTCTCGGGTCTGCACATCAATACGGGAGCCGGATTCGTTGACAAGAGCAACGTGGACCTGGTGGCGCCGCTGGCGAAAGTGAACATTCGCTGATATCCTGAACAGGAACTGGGGGCGGTTGGGGCATGACCCTGGCCGCCCTTTTCTTGAAGAGGAGAACCCATGGATCACTTCCTTCAATTGAAGAATGTCTCCAAGACCTTCGGCGAGGTGGCGGCTCTTCACCACGTGAACTTCGAGGTCGGCACGAATGAGATCGTGGGTTTGCTGGGAGACAATGGCGCGGGAAAATCCACCCTGGTAAAGATCATCACCGGTTACCACCAGCCGGACCCCGGCGGGGAGATGTACTTGAAGGGAGAGAAGATCGAGCACCTCACCGTTGCGCGAGCCCGCGACCTGGGGATCGAGGTCGTCTACCAGGAGAGAGCGCTGGCGGACAAGCAGTCCCTGTGGCGCAACATCTTCATGGGACGCGAGCTGTCCGACGGCATGGGGAGGCTCGACTTGAAAACCATGAAGGAAGAGACGAAAAAGCTCATGCACACGCTCATGGGGTTCACCTCGTCCGCCATCACTCCTGAGTCCACCGTCCAGACCTTTTCCGGCGGCGAACGCCAGGGAGTGGCCATCACCCGGGCGCTGTACTTCAAGGCGGAGATGATCATCCTGGATGAGCCCACAATGGGGCTCTCCCTTTCAGAGACGAAGAAGTGCCTGGACTTCGTTGCCGGCATCAAGGCGGCGGGCAAGTCCGCCATCTTCATCGACCATAATATCTTCCACGTCTACCCTGTTGCGGACCGGATTGTCGTTCTGGACAGGGGAACCGTAGCAGGCCAGTTCATGAAGGACGAGCTGACCCTGGAGGAGCTGATCGAGCGGCTGCAGCACGTAGCCCAGACAGGGCACCTCGAGACCGGGCCGAAACGGCGCTCACGAGCGAAAGTGGCGGCAAAAGCAGTGGCACGAGGAAGGAGGAGAAGATGAGCCAGGCACAGGAAGCAGGCAGGCCGTTGTCCCCGAGGGTGGGGAGAAGCTGGGTCTCCTCCTATCTCCGCGTGTACCCCCTCCAGATCGGCATCGTCTTCGTTGCAATCGTCATCTGGATCCTTTTTCTCATCGGCTCGCCCCAGACGTTTCTGGCCGGGAACATCTACGTGGCCTTCATGTCGACCACGCCGTACTTCGCGCTGATTGCAATTCCCCTGACCCTCGTCGTCATCACAGGTGAGACCGACCTTTCATTCCCCTCGGTCATGGCTTTCGGCATGACCATCTTCGACCTCGTATTCACCGCGACGCACAACGTGTGGCTGGGCTTCTTTGGCTGCATCCTTGCCGGGATTTTCGCTGGCTTCATCAACGGCGTGATCGTCACGAGGTTCGGCATCCCATCCCTCGTTGCCACCATCGGCACCCAGTTCTTCTGGCGGGGGGCCGTCATGGTCCTCACGAACGGGCAAGGTCTGGGAATGACCGACGTGCAGAGCACGTTCCTTTATCCGGCGCTTGTCGGCAAGATCGGCGGTGTCTTCCCCATGCAGTTCATCTGGACCATCATCGTCGGCCTCCTGGTGTGGTTCTTCCTCAACCGGCACCGCTTCGGCGCGCACGTCTACCTCGTTGGCGACAACGTGGAAAGCGCGCGCCTCATGGGCATCAACGTCAACCTGACCAAGATCCTGGCCTTCGCCGTTGTCGGGGGAGCCGCGGCTTTCTCAGGATTCGTCGTGAGCGAGGACGTGCTGTTCTTCTGGCCCACCCTCGGAGACGGGTATCTTTTGACGACCCTCGCCTCCGTCTTCCTCGGTGGAACCTCGGTATTCGGCGGCGCGGGAACGATATTCGGCACCTTTGTCGCTTGCTACATCATCGGGGCAATCCAGGGCGGGATCGTGGCAGCAGGGCTGACGGGGTACTGGACGTACGTGATCTACGGTCTCATCATCGTGGTGTCCGTGGCGCTGCAGACAGTGGTCGGCAGGAGACTCAAATAGCAAAAACCCGCAGCGGGGAGCTTGCGAAGACGGGGGAAACCCCGAGAGGCTCAGAATGAGAACGACGCATGTTGCCGCGAAAATCGGCGCTGGGTTCGCCCTTGTCATCGTAATAGCGGCGGTGGTGGGCGCCATCCAGCTATGGAACATGTGGGGGGTCCAGGGGGACGCCAGCCGTCTTGACAAGGAGACGGTTCCGGAGGTCTCTATCGCAAACAATATCGAGCGCGGCGTCCTCCAGGCCATGTACAGCTTCCGCGGCTTCCTCCTGACCATGGACTCGGATTCCCTTGACCAGGCCAAGCAGCATCTGCAGGACACACAGCAAAACCTCCGGGACGCGGACGCCCTCGCGGCGAAGTACCCGCGGCTCGTCGTTCTCAAGAAGAACGTGGCGGACGCCAAAGCAAAGGTGGATGAGTACAACACCCTGGTCCAGGATTCCGCGACAATCAACTCCACCATCATCGCCGCGAGGATGGACCAGTCATCCGCCGGCACCACGCTGGTCAACGGGCTTTCCAACTACATTCTCAAAAAGACGGCGGACCTCCGGCGCGTATCTGCGGGCGCGCAGAAAAGCATCCTCCAGGAGATATCGATCGCCAGCGACATGCGCGACGCAGGCAACGCGGTCAAAATCGCCGGCTTCCAGACCCAGGCAACGGATGATCCCGGGCCTCTGAAGGATGCCATGCAGACGTTTGCCGGCCTGGCGAGCGGGTTCGATGCCTGGCGGGCGCTTCCCACGGTGGGGGCGGACGACAAGGTGCAGGTGGACGCAATAGCAAAGGCGGTTGGAGCGTATCAGCAGGCATGCCAGACCGTGCTGGACAGCGTGACAAAGCTGGTGGACGTGAACGCAAACCAGGTCAAGACAGCCCAGACGGTGCTGGATGCCGCTGACCAGATCTCCCAGGAAGGGCTCAAGGACGCCGGGACGATCACGAAGCTGACCGTCACGCGCATGATGACGGCAATCATCATGCTGCTGGCCGGGATCGTCGCGGCGGCTGTCATGGGAACTGTCATCGCCATCGCCATCACCCGCGCCATCACCCGGCCCCTGACCAAGGGAGTGGAGTTCGCCCAGAAGATCGCGGGGGGAGACTTCACACAGTCGCTGCAGATCCGCCAGAAAGACGAGGTCGGGACACTCGCCAACGCCCTCAACGACATGGCGAGCCGCCTGAGAAGTGTGGTGACCACTGTCCAGGAGAGCGCCTCCCAGGTGGCCCACTCCAGCCAGGACATATCGGCAAACGCCGTGAAGCTGGCGGAAGGGGCTCAGACCCAGGCGTCCACCCTGGAGGAAACCAGCGCCTCGGTGGAGGAGCTGGCCGCGTCCGTGGACGAGGTTTCGGGGCACGCGAAGTCCCAGGCGGAGGCCTTGCGGGAAGGCTCCAGCTCGATGGAGCAGGTGCGCGCGGCCATCCAGTCCGTTTCCCAGAGCTTCGAGCAGATATCCGGGCTGGCCCGCAAGTCTTCGGAAAACGCCGTGAACGGCGCTAAGGCGGTCCAGTCCGTGGTCGACAGCATCACGCTCATTGCGGACGGCTCGGAGAAGATCGGCGGGATCGTCAGCGTGATCTCCGATATTGCGGACCAGACGAACCTCCTTGCGCTCAACGCCTCCATCGAGGCCGCGCGGGCCGGCGAGCACGGGCGGGGCTTTGCCGTGGTGGCGGAGGAGGTGAGCAAGCTCGCGGAGCGCAGCGCGGCTTCCACGAAAGAGATCTCCACACTGATCAAGGAGAGCGTCAGGAACGTCGGGGAAGGGGTCAAGACCGCCCAGTCATCTCAACTGGCCATGGAGCAGATCCGTGCCGCCTCGCAGCAGGTCAACGAGACCATCACATCCCTGGCGGAATCCATGGGGCAGCAGGTCTCCGCGATCACGGAGCTGTCCCGCGCCCTCGCCAACGTGACGGAGATGAGCCAGGGCATTTCCCACGCCACGGAGGAGCAGACCATCAACGCGCGCCAGGTGTCGAAGGCTGTGGAGGAAGTGACCGACCTGACACAGTCCGCCGCCGCGTCCGCCGGAGAGATGTCCAGCGCAACGGAGAAACTCTTCCTCATGGCGCAGGAGCTGAACAACCTCGTGGCCCAGTTCAGGATCGGCCATGACGAGACGAGCGGAGATGCGCATCCCGGGGAAGGCGCCGCGCTGCCCGGCCTCCCCTTCACAGAGGCAAAGAGACTTTCCTGATCCGGGGGGCTAGACTTTCCTCGAGAAACATGCAGGGTGAGGTGCTCACATATGCTCTCCATGCCGACGTGCTGACTGCTGCTCAGGAAGGGAGGTCTCTCTGCTCACCCTCCGGCAACCGACCGAAGATCCGCCTGCCTCATCCAGCCGAAAACCCTGAAATCGCCCCACACAATCAGCTCCACCCAGCCGTTCGCCACGAGGATCGGCCGGACGACCGTGCCCGAGGGAAGCACGGCGGAGATCCGCTCCGTGTCATCGGGGAAAAATCGCAGGGCAGCCCGGTCGGTCGACACGATCATCGGTGCATACGCCCGGGCAACGAGTGAACCGGGTCTCAAGCCGGCTCGCTCACTCAGGTACAGGATGATCCCG
>DATKLB010000245.1:0-2861 GCA_035542615.1 Spirochaetia bacterium
GCGCTTCGGCCTCGACGATGACACCGTCATTCGCCTGCGCGTGCAGGGAAAAGGTCGCGCGACTCTGCCGACTGACAGGGCGGTTTCCGTCACGACCCTGCTCAGCGAGTACGTCGAGCTCCAGGACGTAACGACGCAGGATCAGATAGCTGTTCTGGCCGAACACGCACAGAGCCCGTCCGACCGGAGCCAACTGTCATCCCTCTCGGGTGAGGATGACGACTCGCGAAAGCTCTACCGGGACGAAATCCTCCGCCCGCGCGTGTCCCTTGTCGATCTGCTGGAAGAGTACCCGACGTGCTCTCTCCCCTTCGGTGTCTTTCTCGAAATGCTGTCTCCCCTCCGGCCGAGGTACTATTCCATTTCCTCTTCTCCGCTCAAGTACCGCAACATCCTCAGCATCACTGTCGCCGTCCTGGACGAACCGGCGCGCTCAGGCCGAGGGCGCTTTCGGGGAGTCTGCTCGAGCTTTCTCGCGGCGAAGCCGAAAGGTTCCAGCGTTCACGCTTTTGTCCGGGATCCCGGCAGTCCTTTTCGGCCGCCGCGCAACCCGCGCACACCGGTCATCATGATCGGAGCAGGAACAGGAGTCGCACCCTTCATGGGTTTCCTGCAGGAGCGTGCCTGGCTCAAGAGCCGGGACTATTCCATCGGCCCGTCCCTGCTCTTTTTCGGATGTCGCCGATCGGAAGCGGACTACTACTATCGGGATGAGCTGGAGGAATACGAGAGGAGCGGCGTTCTCGAGCTCGTCTGCGCGTTTTCCCGGGAAGATCCGCAACGGAAGGTGTATGTTCAGCACCGCATCTGCGAGCGCGCAGACCGGGTCTGGCAGTTGATCCAGGAAGGAGCGGTCGTCTATGTTTGCGGCGACGCAAACTCGATTTCTCCGTCCGTTCGATCGGCGATCGGCTCTGTCTTCCGGGAAAAGACAGGCTGCACAGATGCTCAAACGGAAGAGTGGCTGAACGACCTGGCGATCAGGCAGAGGTACGTGACAGACGTCTGGGCGTCCAAGTAGTGCCATGAACGCGACGCTGGTCTTTGTGCTGCTTTTTCTGCTGTATATGTTCGATTACATCGATCGACAGGTCATCACGTCGCTCTTCCCTTTCCTGAAAGGGGACCTGGGAGTCAGCGATACCCAGACAGGAATGCTGGTGTCGGCCGTGTACTGGTCCATTGTCGTGTTTGCGCTTCCCGCCTCGATTCTCGTCGACAGATGGAGCAGAAAGAAGAGCATCAGCCTTATGGTCGCACTGTGGAGCATCGCAACCGGGGCCGCGGTTTTTGTGAAAACATTCCCAGTTCTCCTGCTGACGCGGCTGGGAGTCGGCATCGGCGAATCGGGATACTCCCCCGGCGGGACAGCCATGATATCTGCGCTGTATCCCGTGGAAAAAAGATCCCGCATGCTCGGGCTGTGGAACGCTTCCATTCCCCTGGGCTCCGCGCTCGGCGTCGCACTCGGGGGAATGATAGCCACCCGCTGGGGCTGGCACCGGGCCTTCGGCCTGGCAGCCGTGCCCGGGCTGGTGGTGGGAATGGTGTTCTTTCTTTTTGCGCGTGACTACAGGACCGTGAGGCTCGAGGTTCCGCCGCGCGCCGGGGCAATGGCGAGGAAAATGAGGGCAGCGGAAATCGTGCAGGAGCTTTTTCGAAAGCCGTCGCTCCTGCTGACGTATGTCGGCTTCATCGGCAATGCATTCCTCAGCACGGCGTACCTCGCCTGGCTGCCGTCCTTCTTCAACCGCTATACACATGTTCCCATGAGCAGCGCGGGATTGATGACCGCGTCGGTGCTCCTCTTTTCGATCGTCGGAGCCCCTGTTGGCGGCGTCCTCGTCGATGCATGGAGAAGACGCAGAACGAACGCCCGCCCCCTGTTCGCCGGAGTCGCGAGCCTTGCCTCCGCCATGGCATGGCTCCTGGCATTCGGCGTCCTGCACGGTGCAGGGCAATACGCCGCCTTCATGCTGGGAGCCGCGCTCTCGGCCCTGTACATCTCGGCCGCCTCAGCGGTCACGCAGGACGTGGTCCATCCCGGCCTGTGGGCGGTTTCATGGAGCATCTGCGTCATCGTGCAGAACCTGCTCGGCAGCTCGCTGGGACCGATTGCCGTCGGAGCAATTTCCGACCTGCGGGACCTGCGCACTGCAATGCTCCTGGTTCCTTTTGTCTCGATCGCAGCCGGGACGCTGTTCCTGATTGCCTCTCGGTTCTACGAGAGGGACATGTCGAAAGTGACTCCACAGAAGATTGTGATGGAAACAGCTTCGTAGCACACTGATGCGGGAGGCCGCGCGGATGAGTTTTCTCGGGATCGACGCCGCTTCTGCGGTAGAGGGTTCCTCTCTGCTAGGCCAACCTGATGATCTTCGCGCTGGTCAGGACTTTCGGCCCAGCCTCCGTCATCAGGACATCGTTTTCCCACCGCACGCCGCCGTGCTCTGGGTGATAGAGGCCAGGTTCGATCGTGAAGACCATGCCCGGCGAGAAGTCGGCGTCAGCGCCGCTGCCCTGCACGTGGAGAAGCGGCCTCTCGTGCGCGTCCAGCCCGATCCCGTGCCCCAGGGCGTGAGGCATCTTCCAGCCGGCCGCGGAAAAGATTTCCTCCGCTTTTCGCGCAGGCTCACGAGGTGAGACCCCGGGCCTCGCCGTCTCCACTGCCGCGGCATAGGCCTGCTCGACCAGGCCGATCATGCGCTCCTGGATGTCAGACAGTTTCCCTCGAGCGAAAGTCAGGGTCACGTCGCTCGTATATCCATCGATCTTGAGGCCGAAATCCAGGATGGAGAGCCCCGGGCCCCCGAACGTCCCGCGCGTCGAGGCTGGGAACGGATGAATGCCCCAGCTGCGCG
>DATKLB010000246.1:0-4399 GCA_035542615.1 Spirochaetia bacterium
CAGGAGACCCAGATGTGGCCAGGGAGAGCGTCCTTCATTCGCCATTCACGGACTATTAATCCCGTCTTCATAATGCCGACATACAGGTCTGCTATGCTGGCAGTGCGAGGGGGGGGAACATGAGACGTGAATCTTATGGGCAGCTGGAGCAGTACTCGAAAGCACAGGCCTTCTGCGGGGCCGCCGAGGAAGACGAGTCCTTGGATCTGGAAGATCTGGACTCTTCGCCGGCCCAGGCCGATGACACGGACGAAAACGAAGAGACGAGCGACACCCTCCTGGGAAACTTCTTCTTCGCGGAGGAGCAGGAGACCGCTCGCGACCGCGGTGAACCCGCGTGGCACCCGGAAGACGACGGGCCGCCTGACCGGGTCGCGCGCTACCTGAGGCACGTCGGTACGGCGTCGCTCCTCACCGCGGAAGACGAACAGGCGATCGCCCTGCGCATGGCGAGGGCGCGCGACGAGCTGGCTGCCGCGAGACAGGCGCACCCGGCCACCCCGGGTCGCGAGGGGCACATCCAACGGGCGACGGGAGAGTACCTCGAGGCCAGGAACCTGCTCGTCACGGCAAACCTCAGGCTTGTCGTGACCGTTGCCAAAGGGTACCTGCACCGGGGCCTCTCCTTTCCCGACCTCGTCCAGGAGGGCAACCTGGGCCTGATAAGCGCGGCCGAGCGGTTCGACCGCCGGGGCTGCAGGTTCAGCACGTACGCCGTCTGGTGGATCCGCCACGCCATGCTCTCCGCGATAACCTGGCAGGGGAGCGCGGTAAGGCTGCCGGCGCGCGTGGTCGAGCTGCTGCACAGGGTCGCCATGGCCTCGCGCGAGATGGCGCAGGCGCTCGGCAGGGAACCCACGCCCGAAGAAATCAGCGGGAAGACGGGGCTCGCCCCCGAGAAGATCAGGAAGCTATTCTGCATGGCGCGGGAGACAGTCCCTCTGGATAGCGTGCTCGATGAGCAGGATGCGCGCTCTGCGCTCCTGCCGCCCGCCGACACCGCCGCGCCCCACGACGCCGCCCTGCGCAAAGACCTGGTGGCGCACCTGAACGGGGCGCTCGCGAGCCTGAGTGCCCGGGAGGAGACGGTGATCCGCATGCGGTACGGCATCGGCAGGGCCCAGCACACCCTCCAGCACCTGGCCCAGGCGTTCGGCCTGACCCGGGAGCGCGTCCGGCAGATCGAGGCAAAGGCGCTCAGAAAGCTGCAACGGCAGGCGCTGGCGCTGCGCATGCTCTCGGCCGCGTGCGGGACGGCCTTGATGCCGCTCCTCCTCTCCCTCTCTTCGTGAGCAGGGGATCCCGTCACGCGAGGCGACAGGGGACGGTGAACGCGGGAAGACCCGGACTGCTCTTACGCAGCGTGGCCGGATGGCGCTTCATTTCTTGGGCGTTTCGATTCGGACGTCGCTCGAAGCCTTCGTGAAGGGCCTCTTGAAGATGATTACCCAGAGGTAGTTGAGCGCATAGCGGAAGCCGGTCGCGAACGTGCCCTCCCTGGCCATGCGCCGTCCCGAACTGTACATGGGCAGCCCGAAGGTAAACTTGATGCGCCCCGCGTGCTGCAGGCGCCGGGCGACGTCCGTGTCCTCGCCGTAGAAGTCGATCGTGGTGTCGAAGCCGCCGATGGCTGCAAGCGCCGATTTCCTCAGGACGAAGTTGCCTCCCTGGAGCATCCCGCCTGTCCTGAGCACAAAGTGGTTGACGAGGTAGGTGAGGTACCCGATGCCGTAGAAGAGCCTCACCTCGAGCCGCACCAGGCGGGGGAGGTCCCAGTAGACGAGCGGGCCGGACAGGCCCACGAGATGCTCATCCGCGGCAAACTCCCTGAACACCTTCGCGAGCCAGCCCCGCGGGAGCCTGTTGTCGGCATCCACATTGGCGATGAGGTCGCCCGTGGCAGCCTCATAACCTGCCTGCCTCGCCCGCACGATCCCCTTCCGGGGCTCGTCGACGACCCTCACCCCGGGGTGGGAGCGCGCAATCTGTCCGGTCCTGTCCGTGCTCGCATTGTTCACCACGACGATCTCGACGTCGTAGGTACCCGTCCCGGCCTCCTCGAGGATGGAGGCCAGGCAGTCGCCGAGGCAGGCTTCCTCGTTGTATGCCGGTATCACGAAACTGAGCTTCATGCGGCCGGTCCGCCCACAGCCGCCGGGTACGCCGGCGGTACGCCACTGGCTGTCACGTCCTCCGCGTTCACGCGATCTTCTTGTCCACGCGCGCTTGGCCTGCGCCTTCCCGTTCCAGCAGGGCATCGAGCGCCGCGTCCCAGCGGTAAGTCTCCAGGACGTGTGCTCGCGCCGCTTCCCGCATCTTCCGGTAGAGGGCCGGGGCTTGCGAGCGCATGTGGAGGGCCTGTTCTATCTTTTCGCACCAGTCCTCGATATCCCCCGCCCGCGCAATAAAGCCGGTCCTTCCCTCGCGAATGATCTCCTGCGGTCCGCCCGCGTCAGATACGACGGCAGGGAGGCCGCATGCTTGCACTTCGAGCACCACTTTGCCGAACGTGTCAGTGGCGCTCGGGAAAACAAAGAGGTCTGCTCCGCTATAGACGTAGGGCAGGATGGTTTGGTCCAGTCGTCCGGTGAAGACTATGCGTGGGTTGCCTTGCGACCTGAGCATAAGCTGCGGGAGATAGGGCCCGTCGCCTGCGATCACCAGGTTGATGCCCTCTTTTTCTCGCGCAATATGTTCGTAGCTGTCCAGGAGCAGATCGAGGTTCTTGTCCCGGGATATCCGTCCGGCGAAGAGAAGGGTGATGCCGTCGGGCACCGAGAAGTGCTGCTGAAGGTAGTTCTTGCCTTCTTCCCGCGGCCTAAAAAGCTCGGGCTCAATGCCCCGTGTGAAGACGGAGAGCTTCCGGCGGTCAAAGCCTCGGTTGGCGAGCAGTTCCACATACTCGGCCGAAGGCACCCGCGTCTCGTCCATCAACGAGTAAAACCATCGGGTGTAAGATTCGAGGATTGACGCGACGGACTCGTCCCTGTTGATCTCCCGGGCCTGAAGCGTGAAGTCGGTATGATAGAACCCGACGCATGGCACGCTGAGGAGCATTGCCATGAGTACTCCGAGCATGCCCACCGGGCCTGGAGTGGAGACATATATCCGGTCCGGATTACATGCGCATAGCTGCTCGAGGGAGCGCAAGATGGACGGCATTTTAATTACGTAGCTCTCGTAGTAAGGCAGCCTGAACTGGTAGATGAAGGGTATGTTGAGCACATTCGGCGGCAGTGTCGCATCGACCTCCAGCGGGAGGAGCGACGATACGATCTTCAGCTGCGATCCTCTTCTGTGCGCAAGCCAGCCTATCTCTTTGAGCGTCACCGATACGCCGTTCAGGTCATTGAGCGTGTCGGTGAACCAGAGGATGCGTTCTTCCTCCTGCACATCAGGGTGGCAGTCCAGTGTCTCCACCAGACGCGTGACGAGGTGGCGGGTTGAGGTGAGATGCTTGAGCGTCACGAGAAAAGGCAGGCTGAGAAATATCCCGGGAATTGCGGCCGAGAGGCTATTGATGACCGCGAGCAGATCTGTCTTCGCCATGTTCCGTTCGAACGACAGCAAAAGCCTTCTCAGCAATTCATCAGAAAGAAGCGCCACACGTTCGGAAATGGCGCTTACTCTCTCTTCAACGGATGCCGGCCTTCCCTTTACCATGATCTGCGCCACATCGTACACCGAAGCATAAATAGGGTCATCAGTCCGTCTGGCAAGGGATTTCAATCTCCGCAGCTTGAATCTCTGAGAAATGGACATCTTCTTGCCGCTGAAAAGTGAGGCGGTCAAATCGCCCAGCAATGAGCGCGATGCGCCGGTCTGCTTGCTGCAGGCTGAATCCCACGTAGCCTTGAACACGGTGAACGCGAGGGACTGGTAATCATTGTACCGTCCATCCGCCCTGCTCTTTTTGCTCCTGATTGCTGTGAGAAACTCATCCGGGCCCGCGGCGTCCGCCACGGTGAATGTCTTCCCCATGAAAAGGCCCACGTGGTCGTCGGAACCCCCGGTGAAACCCTTGACCCAGGGTTCGTTGTCGAAGGGCTCCAGGCTGTGCTTCCTCGACAGATCGTGCAGTACAGCCGGAGTCAAATTCGCGAGCAGCCTCGCCCATGACGTATTGTCGGCCCGGTTGCGGCCACCGTTTATCACCTCGAATACATTGAAGAGGACGATCAGCTTCTCGAGGTGCTCGACGGTGAGGCGGCTGCACTGCACCGGGTAGACCGCGTGCGCCACCGAATGCGCCAGGTCCCTCTCCCGGATGTAGTCCCGCAATGCGTAGAGGTCCTTCCTCAGCCTCTGGACCTCGGCAAACTCCCGCTCGGTAATGCCCCAGAGCAGCACGTGGACTTTGCAGCCGTCCTCGGGGAAAAGGGCGGTCGTCTCGACACCC
>DATKLB010000247.1:0-6282 GCA_035542615.1 Spirochaetia bacterium
CCTTCATCTTCGGGTACCCGCACGACACGAGCGAGAGTCTCGAGCATACCTATCGCTTCAGCCAGGAGCAGCGCTTCTTCTTCACGGCCTTCAATCACCTCGTTCCTTTCCCTGGGACAGACCTGTACGCCGAGCTCGAACGCTCGGGAAAGCTCCTCTACCGGAAGTGGTGGCTGGAGCCGGGCTACCGTTTCGGAGACGTTGCTTTCGAGCCCGAACGAATGAGCGCGAAGGACCTCTCGCGCGCGTGTCTTGCGTACCGGCGAAAGTTCCACAGCGCATCCTCGCTCGTGAGGCGCGGGACGAATTTCAGGGCCAACATCTCCGACATGAGGAAGTTCATCATCTTCTGGAGCCAGGGATTGACGGGTCGCGGCGATGTCGAGCGCCGCCAGGGTCTTCCCCTGGGAGAAATGGAGTAGATCAGAAATATGAAGATCGACCTGGTGCTTTCGACCTCCCAGAGTTATCGCGACGCGGTCGAGCGCGGCCATCCCTATAGGCCCTATGCCCCGCTCACACTCGCGCAGCTTGCGGCCCTCGTGCCCAAGGAACTGGACGCCACGGTGCGCATCACGGACCTCACCCAGGAGCGGCTGCCTTCCCTGGATGACGCAGACATCGTCGCCATCAGCTCCATCACCTGCGGGATACCGAGCGCCTACGCGCTCGCGGACCGGATGCGCTCCTGCGGCGCGACGGTGGTGATCGGCGGCTCGCACGCGACCGCGCTCCCTGATGAAGCCCAGGATCATGCAGACGCAGTCGTCGTCGGCTACGCCGAGAGGAGCTGGCCCGCCCTTCTGCGCGACTGGAAGGCGGGAAGACTTCGCAAGCGCTACGTCGATTTCTCGAATCCTTTCTCCGGCCGGGCAGTGGTCCCGAACCGGAGTCTCAACGCGTCCAAGGGATACCTGTTCAACGCCACGGCAGAGGCCTCCCGGGGCTGCCCGAACGGCTGCTCCTTCTGCGCCACGGCCTGCATGAACTCGGGCAGAGTCTTCCTGAGACCGCTTCCCGCGCTGCGCGAGGACCTGGATTCGCTGGGCGATTCGGTCCTTTTCCTCGACAGCAATCTCATCGAGAACCATCAGCCCGAGGGCGAGCTGTTCAGCCTTCTGGGCGAGCGCGGCCTCTCCGTCTACGCGGGAGGCACCCTGAAGCTCGCGGAAGATCCGGGGCGCGTGGCCCTGGCGGCGAAGAGAGGACTGCGCGGGCTCCTCGTGGGCTTCGAGTCCATGGTGGCTGAATCGGTCAGCGGGGTGGGCAAGACCTTCAACCGGCCTTCCGCCTACGCCGACGCCATCCGCGTTCTGCACGACCACGGGATCAAGATCCTGGGATGCTTCGTCTTCGGGTTCGACGGGGATGACGAGAGCGTGTTCGATCGCACCGTCGAGTTCGCCGAGAAGAACCACGTCGACATCGTGCGTTTCTCGATCGTCACGCCCCTGCCGGGAACGGCGCTCTACCGCCAGTTCTCCTCGCAAGGCAGGATTCTCGAACGGGACTGGGAGCTCTACGACACCGAGCATGTCGTGTTCCGGCCCGCCCTAATGAGTCCGGAAAAGCTGGCAGACGGGCTGCGCATCGCCTACCGGCAAAGCTACAGCCTTCCCTCCGCCTTCCGACGGCTCGCGGGTGCGCCGTTCTGGCTGCCTTCCATCCTGGGGAATCTCGTTTTCCGGTCACTGGCATACAGGTTTGATTCCGCGCGGCCTCGAGAAAAGGGCGGATGCCCGGGCCGCGAGAATCAGGGAGCGGTGCGCACATGAAAATCGTCCTGATACTTCCACGTGCGGGCATCTACCGCTACGGCACGGGCGCCTTTTCCCGCTTCATCCGCTACTCCCCCATGACTTTGACCACACTCGCCTCTCTCGTGCCCCGGGAGCTGGGCGCGGAGATCGAGCTGTACGACGAAGGAGTGGAGAAGATTCCACACCGGCGGATCACGGCCGACATCGTCGGAGTCACGGGGATCACGGGCGCGTCGCGGCGCAGCTACGCGTACGCCGATTATTTCCGCGCCCGGGGCTCCTACGTCGTAATCGGCGGTGTGCACGCAACGCTCATGCCGGAGGAAGCCCAGTGCCACGCCGACACGGTTATCCGCGGTCAGGCTTTCGAGAGCTGGCCGCGTTTTCTCCGGGACTGGGCGGCCGGTGTGCCGAGCCGCCGCTACGAGCCGACTCCAAACATCGATTTTTCGGCATTCAGGATCCCGTCGCGCTCTTTCATGAAGCACAGGCAGTTCATCACGATAAACAGCACCCAGGCGGTCTTCGGCTGCCCGAACTCATGCGAGTTCTGCGTCACTCCCGTTGTCTGCAGCGGCTACCAGGCGCGTCCGGTGGAGCAGGTGTACAGGGATGTCGCATCGATGGAAGGAAGGTATTTCACCTTCGTCGATCCGAGCCCGATCGAGAACGTTCGCTATGCCACCGAGCTGTACCGCGCACTGATTCCCCTGCGAAAGACCTGGACAGGCCTCGCCACGACACGCCTGGTTCGGCATCCCCAGCTCATGGACGCCATGGCGGAAAGCGGGTGCCGGGGCCTGCTCATCGGCTTCGAGTCGCTCTCTCAGACCACGAACGACACGATGAGCAAGCCGTTCAACCACGTGAGCGAGTACCGCTCGCTGGTCCGCGAGCTCCACCAGCGCGGCATCGCCATCATGGGCTGTTTCGTGCACGGCCTGGACGGAGACGATGAGAGCTGCTTCGAGCGCACGCTTGATTTCGTCATGGAAACGCATATCGACCTCCCGCGGTTTACGGTGTGCACCCCGTTCCCCGGGACCCCTTTTTTCGCGAAGCTCAAGACCGCGGGCCGCATTCTCACCGAGAACTGGGCCCTCTACGACGCGCAGCACGTCGTGTTCCGCCCCGCGCGGATGAGTCCGGAGGAGCTCGAGCAGGGCCACCACCACCTGTGGGCGCGGGCGTACCGGCTCTCATCCATCATCAGGCGTCTCGCCGGAAGCCGCACGTTCCTCGAATACTCGATTCCTGCAAACATCGGGTACAGGCTGTACGCGAGGAATCTGCCCCGGTACTCCGCAAGCAGAATGGAGGCAGACCATGAACTCTGACACGAGGTTCCCCAGGCTGTTCATCATGATCGTCGACTACATCCTGCCCCTTCCTCTGACGGTCCTCATGTACGTGCTCTGGCTCGCCCGGACCGGCGAGGCCTGGTTCTCCGCGTACACGCTCGCGCTGGGAATTGCATTCGGATACATCCTGCCTGGAATCGGCACCAATCTCCTGGGTCTGTGGGAGTTCAACGGGCCGCTCAGGATCGGCCGCTATTGCGTCCACCATGGATTCATGTACGCCCCCTACTTCTCGCTGACGCTCTACGCCTGCTACGGAGCGGGAGGTGATCTCGGAGCAGCCGGCGTAATTGCCGTCATCGTGGTCTGCGCCCTCGTCCAGGGCTTCCTTTCCACGCTCCACGATCTCCAGGGGCTCAGGTCCGGATTCATCAGGATCTATTCCCGCAAATCGAGGGAAGGCGCCGGACCGGAGGCGATCGCCTTGGACTACGGTCCGGTTGGATTCAGTCTCTGCGCCGGCGCCTATGCATTCTCATGCATCATGGCGAGGCGTTTCCTTGCGGAGAGCCAGATTGGGACGCTCCTGCTCTTCCTCCTTCTCACGGCAATCGGGGTATCCCTCATGGGCGCCACGACCATCCCCTACCTCATCAAGGAGCGCGAAAGCATCGGCAGCGCGTGGAGAAAGGAGGCGCACGATGGGCGTTAGGAGGAGCAGCCATTCACCGTTGAGGATTCTCATCGTCGCGGACGGGACCGAGGGAGACATGCGGCCGCTTCTCGCCGTCGGGCCCCTCCTCCGCGGTTGGGGGCATGCGGTCAGGGCCTGTGTCCCCGAGAACTATGTCAGCCGATTCATCTCGTGCGGTATCGAGGCCGTGGCGATGAGCCGCGATTCACGGAATTTCTTCCTGAACCACGGCGAGGAAACATACGGCAGGACCTTCTCCTTCGACAGCAAGTATATCGCGCTGTTCATTGAGACGGTCGACCGACAGTTCGAAATGGTTGCCCGCTACGCCGCGCAAGCGGACATGATCCTGGCCTCGGGCTTCGTTTTCGGGGCGCAGTCGATCGCGGAGCTATTCCGGCTTCCTCTCGTTCACGCAGTCTGGGCGCCGGTATGGTTCCCGTCGGAGGCGACCTCCCCTCCCGGAGTGCCTTTCGCCGGCCTGCCCGGCCTCCTGAACCGGGTGATCTGGAGAGCCTACATTACGATGCTTGACCGGGGAATGCTTCCTTCCCTGAACGCGCACCGCGCCGATCTGGGGCTCCCGCGGCTTCGTACGGTGCGGAGCCATCTGGTAGCGAACCTGACGCTTGCGATGGACCCCGAGCTTGCCCCGCTGCCTCCCCGCTACGCGGCTCTGGGGTTCGCACAGACAGCGTACCCGTTCCTCGACGATCAGGATGAAATCGATCCACAGATCCTGGACTTCATCCGGCAGGGGGAAGCGCCGGTATACATCGGTTTCGGAAGCATGCTCGGGACAAGGGAGGGAAGGACGCTCGAAATCGTTGTCGAAGCCGCCCGTCGCGCCGGAGTTCGTGCCCTCGTCAACGCGGGGATCGCGGAGGGGAGCCGACCGGAGCTGCAGACTCGCGGATTGATGCTCGTGGGGCACGTCCCGCACCGGAAGCTGTTGCCCCTTGTTGCCGGCGTTGTCCATCACGGCGGCGCGGGAACAACCCACTCGGCAGGATGGGCGGGCACGCCGCAAGCCGCGGTGACCCATCTGTTCGATCACTATTACATGGCCGACAGGACTTTCAAGCTGGGGCTCGGGCCGAGGTCCTTTCCATTTCCAAAGCTGAGCGTGCGCGCGCTGTCTGAGATGCTCGTTGCGTTCACGAAGACACCAGCGTACCGGCGCAAAGCGCAGGCCCTGGCCCGAGCCCTCCGGGCTCGCAACGGGGCGGGGGAGCTCGCCCAGCTCGTGCTCCAACGAGCGCGAAGGCTGAGCTGAAATGGGCCACCGGGACCGGAGGAAATCAGAATGCCTCGCGGGCGGTGGCCCAGCTCTCTGCCGCCTATCGCGCGGAGATGTAGCCAATCGGCGCGCGTTCGATTTGCTCGACCGGCAGTATGTCGACTAGCTCGTACTCTCGAGTGCCCAACCCCAGGCGCCCTCCGTATTGAACCACGAGATGAGGATCCTTGAACGGCCCGTGCAGCCATCGGCGAGGGTGCCCTTCACGTGTGTGCACTTCCATCGAGGTCGGGATGTTTTCTTCGATCAATCGTGAACGACCAATCGCATCCAGCACGGCCTGCTCGATCGCCACGATGTCATCCGAGCCGAAAATGCCCGCGTCAGGGAGGATGGACGTGCTGGTGAACCCGAAACAGTCGCACACGGGTGTTATCTGATTAGGACAGGCCGGCGAAGAGCAGCCGACGATTTCCCTTTATCATAGATCTGCCGCAGTGAGCGTCAAGCGCGACGGCCGGCGGGGCCAGAATTGTCAGGAGCAAGGTCCAACGCAAGCAGCCGGTTTTTTCGTGAGAGTCAGCGTGGCAGCGCATGCCAGGCGTCGGGATGGAAATGTCATGGACGAAGAGACTGGGAAGGAGCGTTTGGGCGCTGCTTGCAGTGAGGGGGGTGTAGGGCTTCATCCGGCCGAGCAATCAGGTCTCGTGCGAAGTGGCTGCTGAGCCCGCGGCAAAGAAAGAGCCTGGCAACGACCTACTCTCCCACTCTCAAGGGGTAGTGCGCGAGTACGCGCTCGGCGAGTACGCCGTACCATCGGCGCGGCAGGGCTTAACTTCCGTGGTCGGGATGGGAACGGGCGGTGCAGTGGCCCGCCAAAGGGGTGGTTCCCCTGCGCCATAGTCACCAGGCAGTATTCACAACAAAAGGGAAGAGAACGAAGAGTGAAGAGCGATTGTAACAGCTAGGCGTAAGGCTCTCGGTGCTTCGCGATTGCGCGGGAATACGAGAGTACCCGTTCGGCGAATACGCCATACCGCGCCGAGGCTCCAGCACCTGCCGCCTTCCGCCTGTCCCACAATCGCCTCAGCGATTGTGGGAGGGAAAATATGGTCAAGCCTCACGGTAAATTAGTACTGGTCGGCTCAGTGAGTTGCCCCACGTAGACCTCCAGCCTATCAACCTGGTTCTCTCCCAGGTACCTTCAGGGGGATTTGCTCCCCAGGGTTGCTTCATCTTGAGGCGGGTTTCCCACTTAGATGCTTTCAGCGGTTATCCCTTCCGAAC
>DATKLB010000248.1:0-22845 GCA_035542615.1 Spirochaetia bacterium
TCTTCAGGTTGTTCGGCGTCATGAACGCCGGGGAGAGGATGGCAAGAACCACGCACAGCGCGATAAATGCCCAGAGGATGCCTGCCTTTTTTGCCAGCTCGACCAGTTTCTGACCGCCGGTGGCCTGGTTCATCAGCATCATGTCTTCACCGTCCCGGAGGCAAGGGTCATCAGGCGTTCCTGGGTGAGCTCGGCGCGCGTAAGCTCGCCGGCAACCCGGCCCTCATGCAGGACAATGACCCGATCGCACATCCCGATGACTTCCGGCATCTCGGAGGAGATCATGATCACGGCTTTCCCTGCCGCGGCGAGCCCGCTCATCAACTTGTGGATCTCCGCCTTGGCACCGACGTCGATGCCCCGCGTCGGCTCATCCAGGATCACGACCTCGGGGTCAGACAGGAGCCATTTGCCGAGCACGACTTTCTGCTGATTGCCGCCGCTGAGCGTTCCGACAGCCTGTCCGGCAGACGCCACCCTGATGGAAAGGGCGTCTATCATGTCGTTGACCGCTTTTGCCGCGACGCGCCTGCGAACAATCCCTGCCGTGCTGAGACGACCCTGCACGACCATCGTCAGGTTGTCCGCAACAGACCCCGCGAGGTTCAGGCCCATGATCTTTCGGTCCTCAGGGACGAATGCGATCCTCTGAAGCACGGCGCTGCGCATGTGCCCGGCCCGAAGCGGCCGGCCGCGGACCAGGATCTCTCCCGCATCCGGTTCTCTTTCCCCGAATATCGTGGAAACAATTTCCGTGCGGCCTGACCCCATCAGCCCTGCGAGCCCGAGAATCTCCCCGGCATGCAGATCGAAACTGATGTCTGTGAACTCGCCACGGCGGGACAGGCCGCGAACCGACATTGCCACGGCACCGATCCTGGTTTCCACTTTCGGGAAAATCTCAGTCAGCTCTCGTCCAACCATCAGGCTGATCAGGTCACGCCTGCTCAGATCCGCCATCCGCCCGCCTCCCACCCGGCTCCCGTCCCTCAGGATAGTGGCGCGGTCTGCTATCTCGAAAAGCTCGTCGATCTTGTGCGAGATGTAGATGACCCCGACGCCGCGCGAGCGCAGCAGCCGAATCACTTCGAAGAGCTTTCTGACCTCCGTCTCGGTGATCGCGGAGGTCGGCTCGTCCATGACGAGTATCCGCGGCCTGTAGGAGATGGCCTTTGCCGTTTCTGTCAGCTGCGTCTCGGCGACACTCAGCTCTCTCATCTTCTTCCGCGGATCGAAAGACAGCCCAAGGGATGACATCAACTCGGCCGTCTGCTGTTCCTGCTTTTTCCCGTTCAGCACGCCGAAGCGGTTGGGCTCCCGGCCCAGAAAGACGTTTTCAGCGATGGTCATTTCTGGAACCGGGCTCAGCTCCTGATGGATCATCGCTATGCCAAGACCGAGCGCCCGAGCGGGAGACGAGATGCTCTGTTCCTTCCCCTGGAGAACGATGCGGCCGGAGTCGAACGGGAACTCGCCCATCAGGATCCGCATGAGAGTGGACTTCCCGGCACCGTTCTCCCCGACCAGGGCATGAACTTCCCCGCCGGCCAGATCGAAGTCGACATCACGGAGCACGGTCTGCCCGGAGAAAGACTTGGTGATCCGCTTCATCTCGAGAACGGTCTCCATGCTCATCCACCTTCAGATCGTGGAGCGGATCTTGCTGAATCGCACGTGGCCCTGGCGTGGAAAGACCCTCCGCCAGAAGAGCCGTGTGCGCAGAACCTTTCCAAGCTCCTGGATCCCGCGTCAAACTGAATGAGTTTCTGTGATCGTCGGCAGTATAGCACACCAGCGGGCACTGTCAATGATTTTCCCTCTCACTCTCTTTGCCCTTCATGCGCGCCCGATAGCTCCTGAGGAAATTCCTGGATCGATTGTCGCGCCCCAGCAGCACATCGGACGCCTTCAGCGCCATGACAACCTGCGCGGAGTGAGGATTGACGATGGCGCACGTGAGCCCGGCAGCGCAGGCCATCGCGATGAACGTCGCGTTGAGCAGGCCGCGCTCGGGAAGGCCGAACGAAACATTGCTCACCCCCATGTTCACGTTCAGCCCGAGCTCGGTGGAAACTGTCCGTATCGTCTCGAGCGCCACCGGTCCCATCGACTGGTCGGCACTGACCGCGAGGGTCAGGCAATCGATGATCAGGTTCTCGGGGCCAACGCCGGCGGCCTCCGCGGCGTCTCGAATGCGGCGAGCGATGGCCACCCGCCTCTTGACCGTCTTCGGGATGCCGGACTCCGTGTCCATGGTCAGGCCGATGACAGCCGATCCGTGGCGCTTCGCAAGGGGGAGAATTGCCTGGAGCCTTTCCACGGTCCCATCCACTGAGTTGAGGATCACTTTGCCATCGCACGCCGCAAGCGCAGCTTCGAGGGCCCGCGCGTTGTTTGAATCAAGGCACAGGGGGGCGGCAACCGCTCTCTGCACAGCCTCGACCGCCCGGGGCAGGGATTGCACTTCGTCGACGCCGGCCATCGTCACGTTCACGTCGACGATCCGCGCCCCCGCCTCCACCTGTTCGCGCGCCAGTCTGCCGAGCCTTTCCCAGTTCCCCTCCCGGATGGCCTGTTTGAGCCATTCCTTTCCCGTCGGGTTGATGCGCTCGCCAATGATGCAAGTCGGTTGCGCAGCACCGATCATCACTAAAGTGTCTTTCCTGGTGATCACTATATCCGCCATTGCATCTCCCTGGGGGTCATGCGGTTTCCCGCCGACAACGGTACGTGCAGCGATCCCGGCGTGCGCAGTAGTCGCAGTGACTTCCCCCTTCACGACCCAACGGCCGGCTTCCCCTGCCCATGATGAGGGACAACGACTTCAGAGGATGCATGACCAGGGATGGGCTCAGGGAAACGCCTATCTGCGCAGCGTCGAGAGCGGAAAAAATCACCGCCTGGTCCGCCAGCGACCACTCTGACTCGCCGGGGGAGAGCGACGTGCTGACGCGCAGTCCTGCCGCGGTTGCCTCGCCCCGCAGCCTGCGGCACAGTTGCTGTCGAAGGACGTCCACCGCCCATGTGCCCAGCTCATCCAGGAGAACCCCGGTGAGCAGGTGGCGCGCCTTCTGAAGCTCCTTGATGCGGCGGTCGATTGCCTCACCCACGGTGCAAACAGCCATGATCAGGTCCGATGCGCCGGCGACCACTGTTGCCACTGGTCCGCCATTCAGAGACGACCCTCCCGCCAGGAACACGCTTTCCTGACGAATTTCCACGATGGGAACGGGAACCCACGCGGCAGCGGGCCGGACCAGATCGCGGGCCTCGGTCAGCGCCTCGTGCCAGCTTTCCCTGCCGCCGGCTCTCGCCAGAATGCGCGAAACCGCCGCGCCCATGACGTGGCGGATTTCAGCTTCATCGAACTCGATCTGCCAGTCGAGCGCAACCGTCATTCCGTCTCCCTGGGTAGCCACTGCGAGCGAGCGAAACGATGCAGAAAGCCCTCCTGTCGCGCGAGCTCCCGGTAGCCGATCGCAACGCTCAGCTCGGCGGCCGCGCGTCTCTCCTCCTCTGACACCAGGATGAGACCGGCTCCGACGCCGGCTGCGTTCCCGATCTGGCGGATCCGGTCCCGGGGAACCGGCGGCAGGAGGCCGATCGCCAGCACGCTCTGCACGTCGATGTGGCCGCCAAAAGCGCCGGCAATCGACACCTCGTCGATCCGCTCGGGATCGATGCCCTGCTCAGCGAGCAGCGTGTCGATCCCCGCCCTGATCGCTCCCTTGGCGAGCTGGATGGCGCGGATCTCCGTCTGCGAGATTGTCAGGTCGACCCCGAGGGCGGTGTCCGCGGCATCCATCACCACGTAGCGGTGATTGCCTCCGGGGTCAGCGATGACGCCGGGAAAACCGACCTGGAGTCGGCCCGTGTGATCGATGACTCCGAGCCGGTGCATGCCGGCCAGGAGGTCGATGATTCCCGAGCCGCAGATCCCCACCGCGGCACGATCGCCGATCGTGTGGAAAAGGAACGGGGCCCCGGGCTTCGTCGCCTGGACACGGTCGATTGCGCCGTTCATCGCCATGGTGCCATATTTCAGCGCCGCCCCTTCGAGCGCCGGTCCACTTGCCGTGGAGCAACTGGTCAGCCTCCCGTCGACCGACAGAAGCAGCTCGGTGTTGGTCCCGATGTCCATCGCAAGACGAACGCCGGGTTTCCTGTCCAGGCGAACGCTGAGGGCAACGGCAAGGAGATCTGAGCCGATGAAGCCCCCCACCAGCGGCGGCAAATACACGTATGCGCCGGGACTGATCGGAAGCCCGAGCTCCCTGGCCTTGATCGAAATGGCCCCGCGAAGCGCAGGCACGAACGGGGCGCTCATGAGATATCTGCCCGGAAGATCGAGGAAGAGGTGGTGCATGCCGCTGTTTCCAACAGCGACGATCTCCTCGATATCTTCCCTGGCGCATCCCTGCTCTTCGGCGGCATTGCCGGCCAGCGCGCTCACGGCCTTCAGGAGTACCCGTTGAAGCTGCGGTCCGTTGCCTGGCGCTCTCATCGCGTACGTCATCCGCGTGATGATGTCGGCGCCGTACGTGGAGAGCGGGTTCGCTGCCGTGCTGACGCTGAGAGGCTCTCCGTCATCCAGCCGGTGAAGGTAGGCCGCGATGGTCGTGGTCCCCAGATCCACGGCAAGCCCCAGGGAAGATCGAGCGCCATGGGCCGGCTGAACGGAGATCACTTCTCCTGAACGAATGCTCGTGGTGACATGCCAGCCCGCGGCCCGCAGCAGCGTGGGCAGCGCCTGCGCGACATGGTAATCGATGGATGGTATTTCCGCTCCGCCGGCGCGGCCAAGGGCGGCGCGGAGGTTCGCGTCATCGTCCACGGGATCTTCCAGAGTCGGCGGAGGAACCGACACAGTGCGCCGCTGAATGACGGGGGCCGCCGGGGTCGGGTATTCCGGCGCGGCGGCTTCCCTCTTGCCTTGTGCGCTGATCTGCAGGATCTCCACCGTGACAGGGTCCGTTACCGGGGTCCGGCAGGCAAGCCGCTCGGCCCGCTGGAGCGCCGACGGCGACAGGATGTCTTTTTCCGCTTCGGTCGCCGGCGGTGTGGATCCGCTCAGGATCCTGACCCGGCATTTGCCGCAGGTGCCGCGTCCACCGCAAACAGCGCCAATCGGCACTCCCGCGGCCTGGGCGGCGTCAAGAAGAGTTTTGCCGTGCTCGATCTCTACCGCGGTCCCCCACGGTTCGAATGATACTGCGCGCTTCATCCGCGAGCTGCGAAACGCGGCCTAACGGTATGCCCCGTAGTCCTTGGTGAAATCGATCATCGCCTTCAGGTTCTCCGGCTTCGCTTCGTCCAGCATGAGCGCGGAGTCCATGATGAAGCCGCCGCCCTTCCCCAGGTGGTCGATCAGCTTCCTGCAATACGCACGGACGTCGTGCGGGGTGCCGGAGAGCAGCATGATATTCGGCACGTTCCCCATGAGGCAGACTGTGCCCCCGAGCACGTCTCGGGCTTTCTCCGCGTTCGTGTTGGACAGGTGGTAGATGATCTTGCCCTTCGGCACGTCGACGATGTGGGGGAGACGGCTCTCGAAATCCGCTTCCCAATACACAACGGGGATGACTCCCTTTTCCACGAGAGCAAGCAGGCCTCTGCGGAAGTACGGCCAATAGAACTCCTTGAACTGTGCATCGGACATGAACTCCCGAGTCGACTTGTGCACCCAGACCCAGACCAGCGGCAGAGGCTCGCCTGCAGCACCTGAGCCGTACTCGACGAAGATCCGCGTGGCGACCTCAAGAGCGTCGTGGAGCTTGCCCGGCCTCCGGCGCATATCGGCAAGGATCTGATGGGTGCCGCGGAGCGTGTCTCCCAGGATGTCAAAGGGAGGCCAGTCCCAGCCGGCGAACGCCAGCGGGTAGCCCTTGGCCTTTGTCTCGTCCTTGTACTGAGACTGCGAATCCCACCACCGTTTCATTTCCTCTCCCGCCCGCACCGCGAGATCGAGGGTGCGCCGCATTTCCGGCGACGCAAAGAAGTCGAGGCTCATCCAACCCGACCACATGAACCGGCGCCAGGGAACCATCTTCGAGAAGCCTTCCAAGGCGGAAAACTGTCGGGGCGCCCACGTACGCAGCATGAAGTCCGACGGATCCTGGATGAACTCGTCGTACTCCTCCGCCTTCATGTACTCGCCGTCCACGTACTGGTACATGATGTCATCGCCCAGCCCGTGTCCCGGCCACGCGAATGCCTTCCAGCCAAGGATGTCCATGGCTGGGGCGGGATAGGTGAAGATCGGTCCGAAATCCAGGTCCGGCTGGAAGTGGTCGACGAATTTGTGGCAGACCGTCCGCGCACATTCGTAATCATTCATGGCCTGCTTGAGGGTCACCCCGGCAAAAGCATAGGGATATTTCTGGTACGGACCAAAGACAGGCACGCGGTCGGGAACTCGCAGGGCGGCCGCATCGAGGACTCGCTTCATCCTCTCGTCATACAGTTGCTGCGGCGATTTTTCCGGCATGATGACTCCTCCTGCCTCCGCACGGCTGCGCCGTGCCAGGGCTAGATCCAGCTCGTGGCAAGCTTGACAGCGGCCGCCGCATCTGCTCCATAGGCGTCCGCACCGACATACTGCGCGACGCTGGCGTCCATGATGGCGCCGCCTATCATGATCTTGACCTTCCCGCGCAGTCCTGCCTTCTCAATGGCCTCCACGGTGTGCTTCATCTGGTCAAATGCCTGCGTCAGGAACCCGCTCATCCCGACGATGTCCGGCTGGAACTCCCTGATGTTCTTTACAAAGACATCCGAGGGCACATCTACTCCAACGTCGCGGACTTCGAAATTGTTGACGTCGAGCATGAAACCGACGACATCCTTGCCGATGTCGTGGATGTCACCGGCCACGGTCCCGAGGAGCACCTTGCCGAGGCTCTTGCCCGTCCCTTTCGCCTTGAGCCTGGGCTTGACCAGTATGCCGATCTCCTTGAGGAGATCACCGGCAATGATGAGCTCCGGGAGGAAATACTCCTTGCGCTCGTAGCGATTGCCGACGATTGCCATCGCTTCCCTGCTGGCATCCAGGATCACCTGCGGATCGGTCCCGGCCTCCAGCATTTCCTTGACGAGCTTGATGGCCTCCTCCTCCTGCATGTCCGAGATTGCGTCAACAAGCCGTTCCTTCGCCGTCATTGCTCCTCCCCGGAAGTGCGAGTCGATACATGTAGGGATGCGGCAGTGTAGCGCCGAAGCCTGCCGCCGTCAATCGAAACGTCGCGCGCCGTCGCGTGCCCGCACGTCGGCGGGACGTGATTCTCAGGTCCGCTTCGCGGCGAGCTCGCCCTCGGCTTCGCGAATTGCCCGTAGCGCCTTGTTGTACTCCTTGTCGTGCGTGACGCACCCGACCGCCTTCTGGCGGATCAGCAGCTCGATGCAGTCATCGCATGCGTTGCACCAGCGGATGCTCGTCTCGTTGCCCTCCGCGAGCTTGCGAGGAAGCTGGCCGTCGGCCAGCGACTGCCGCCCGATCGCCACCATGTCCGTCACCCGGTCGCGGATGTTCTTGTTTGCCCAGAACCAGAGCGTGTTCTCTTCCTTGGCGCGGGCCTGCAGCTCGTTGCGGCCGTTGTTCAGCACGGAGTACGCCGAACCGATTACCACTGTCGCGGGCTTGAGCGCGTCGCGCACCGCCTTCTGGAAGGTGAAGTGCAGGTAGCAGTCATCGGGAACCCTCTTGTCCGGCTGCGACTTCGCCAGCGTGATCGAGGGACTCCCCGCGGAAACAATGATGAACTTCGCCCCGCGCGCCTCCATACCCTTCACGAGGTCCAGGGATTCCGTGAGGTCCATGATCGGGGAGTCCGGTCCCGCCGTCCCCTGGCCGCCGGGGAACACCTCCCAGATCGAAACCTTCGAACCCATGATGAACTTCGGGTCATTGATCTCTTTCTGGATGCGCTCGTAGATGGTGTAGGTGAACCGTGTGCGGTTTTCCCAGGGCCCGCCATATTTCCACTTGCGGTCGTTGTACGGGCGAAGGATCTGCGAGTCGAGGTACCCATGGCAGTTCTTGAAGTCGATGCCGTCAGCGCCGCAGTCATGGGCGATCTTGGCCGCAGTCACGAACTGATCGATCGTCTTTTCGACGTACGCCTCGTCGATTACGTCTCCGCCGAAACCGGGCAGGGGCTTTACGCAGACGCGTCGGGAGAAGCCGGGATGGCTGAGCTCCCCGGAGTGCGTGAGCTGCCACACGAACAGCGGCTTGGGGTTGACCTTCCGCATCTCCTGCACGAACTTCGTGAGTGCCTTCTGGTTTCGCGGCATGACGGAAAGCTGGAACTGGCGGCTTCGCGACTCGTACTGCACGGTGATTGCCTCCAGGTCAATGAGCCCGGCGCCGCCTTCGAAAAGGTTGCGGTATCGGCGGTAGGTACGTTCGGTTGGGTTGCCTTCCTCGTCCGAATCGCAGCACTCCATCGCGTTGATGACAAACCGGTTTTGTGCCGTCAGGTTGCCGACCTTGATTGGCTGAAAAACAGGGTCACTGCTGCTCATGAAAGTCTCCTTCTTTCAGAGATTCTCTTCGATAGTATGAGATCGGCCGTAGTCCCGGTTCCTAGTCTTATCTCAATTTATCCCTAGGGAGATTCTAGGGCAATTCCGGCATGCTCCCCCGCGTGTCGACCTCAAGGAGGTGCGCCTGAAGGCTCTTTCGGCTGTCGTGCAGACCAAGCTTCTTCCTGATGTTCATTCGGTGAAAGTCGACCGCCTTGATCGAAATATTCAGAAGCTCCGCGATCGTCTTGCTCGACTTGCCGCTTCGCAGCAGGGAGGCTACTTCCACTTCGCGCGGGGTAAACCCCGGGTTCGCGTTTGCAAGGCTGCTGACAAGCGGCGAGGAAATGTCCCGAAGCCGCGATTCCAGGAGCTCGATCTCTTCGTACCCCTGCTTCCCTCTGAGCAGACCCTTGAGTCGGGCGACAAGAGGATCGATCAGCACGCTGATGTTGCTGGCGATGTCCTGCGCTGCCCGCCTTTCGGCCAGGCGGCCCCGGCGGATCAGCACCGTCAGCGCCGCCTCCTGTTCGAAGAGGGTCTGGTCCTTGAACTGGATCCGTCGTTTCAGGTTCTCGATCGTCCTCTCTTCGTCCTTCAGCGACGTGATGTCACGAACATACTCGATCAGGCAGAACATCCGCCCGTTGTCATCAAAAAGGGGGAAGACGGACAGCTCCTGCTCTCCGCATGCCCCCTCTGGCGCTTCATAGGGCACGACTGCCAGCTCGGGCCTGCCCGATCGTGCTGCGACCAGGGAAGGGCAGTTTTCGCAGGGTCCTTGTCTCCCGTGGTAGACTTGGTGGCACTTTTTCCCCACGATTGGCATCGCGTGAGCGTACCAACCCTCCATTGCGCTGTTGGCTCCCAGGATTGTCAGGTCGAGATCCAGGATGCTGATTCCGTCCTTTGACCTGTTGAACACATACGTGAAGAACTGCTCGAACTCGTCCAGCATCGACTGGTGAGGGACCGGTTTTCGAGCGAGAAGCCAGCTCTTCAGGAAGGAGAAATCACTCATCGGGCCCTACAGAGTACCACTCCCCGCGCCTCCGATCCAGATCATTCTCTTGACATTTAAGAGAGAAAGTGAATCTTGGAGTATTTAACGGTTCGACATTTCCGAGCACTTCACGCTGGGCCGGAAATGCCAAGGGCATCAATGGAGCAAATGGATCTTCCCCAAAACCGGGGCTCGAAGACAGACACGGGGTCTCAGGACAGCCTTGAATTGTCGCTGGACCTTGGTGACCTCCTTCTTCTCGATCAGGTCACCGAAAGCTTCGATGATCTCATTGCCCGGGAGCAATACCGCTACGGGCCTCTCTTCAAGCTGAAAGAGTGCCGGGTCACGCTCCGCCCTGGCGGCACGTTGAATTTGACCAACACACATCAAGGGGTGCTTGACGCGTCCTACCTCCGGCGCCAGGAAATGCTTCTGCGGGTCGCCGGCTTCACCGATATGACTGTCGTCGGCGGGTCTCCCTTCATGGTTCAGGCCGTCCGGCGGCCGGCGGTCGTCGAAGAGCAGGAATACGGGATGGTTGTTCGTGAGCTGATCACGGCGCGGGAGATCCTGAGCAGTCACGAGTTTGCCCGGGAGTACTACTTCTACAAGGACTATAACTACGACTACGAAGTGGCCCGACAATTCGATCTGCATTCCGATGTCTATGCCGTGTACGACAAGACTGACGAAATGGTCGCGCTGGCGCGAGCGGCAGTGCGCTCCCCGGGGTACTATTGCCCTTTCATGTACGCGATCACCGAGGATGGCTCGCACTTCCGGTTGCCGGAGCGCTGCCATGTCATCGGAGAGATCATGGCTATCTATAAAGAAGGCAAGAGCGGCGTGGTGGCATACAAGAGACTCATGGAGTTCCTGACTCAGTACGCCTGCCACATCGCGCGGGCCGACACGATTCTCACGACGTACGCCGTGAACGACCCCTACACCGGCAACTACTACAAGAGCAAGTTCATGATGGACGAGGCGGGGGTTGCCCTGACGTACAGGGATTTCGGAGGCAAATGGATCCTGCTATGGACAGACAAGATCCTCGAGCTCAGCAAGCTGCACCGGGACTTGTTCAAAAAATAAGGGCGACCCTCTTCGAAGGTGTGCCCCAGTCGCGGGAGCAGCGCGAGCAGTATCGACGCCAGCTTGCCGATTCGCTCACCCGGATAAACCGGGTCTTTGCCTTCGTCGGCCTGGCGATCACGGCGTACCTCCTGCTCTTCAGTGATGCCTCGTCCTACCCGCAGTATGCGCAGGCCATGTTCGTGGGCAGGATGTACACGATCGTCGGGACGACGATCGTCGGCCTCCTTTCCTTTTTCCCTTTTGCGCGCCGCATTGGTATTCCTTTGTCTTTCCTTCTCTTCGTGAGCGGTACGCTGCAGATGGCCCATTTGACCGCGGTCATGAACAACATCCCCGCGTCCCTGACGGCATGGGTCTATATCAACCTCATCTTCTGCGGCATCTACCCCCTGCCCGTCACGTATTCCTTCGTTGCAGTAGTCATTGGCGTGGCATACTACATCTTTGCGTATCGGTTGAGCGGCTTCGTGCCCGACGTGGCCTTCCAGCAGACCCTCGTGAATATCATCGTCCCAAGCCTCCTGGCGCTGGCTTTCAAGGTCGGGATGGATAGAATCCGCAGGCGGGAGTTCTACTTCCGAGTCGGCCTCGAGAAGGCCAACAAGGAGATCGCCGACCTGAACACCCGCCTGGAGGACGAGAACCTGCGGCTTTCCCACGAGCTGGAGGTAGCACAGCACATCCAGAACATCGTCCTGCCGCAGGAGAGCGACTACCAGGCGTTTCGCGATCTGCAGATCTCCTGCCGGATGATTCCCGCCACGGAGGTCGGGGGCGACTTCTACGACACGATTCATTTCGGCCCCGAGGGTTTCATTTCCATCGGAGACGTGACCGACCATGGCCTTCACTCGGGCCTGATCATGATGATGGTCCACACCGCCCTGCGCGCTCTGAGCAGGATCGAGCGGAATGACATCCAGCGGATCTACGGAGTCATCAACAAGCTGCTCTATGATTTCCGCCTCAAGACTCTGGACCATCGCATCATGTCGCTCGTCATATTGAAGTACATGGGGGAAGGCAACTTCATGATGACCGGGCAGCACGAGACGCTGCTCATGCTTCGCAAGGACGGGACGGTCCAGAATATCGAGTCCCTGGAATACGGCATGTATGCGGGGCTGGACTCGAACGTGCTTCCGTATCTGAAGCTGCACACCTTCCACATGGAGGTGGGAGACGTCCTTGTCCTGTACACGGACGGAGTCACGGAGGCGATGAACGACAAGAGCGAGGTCTTCGGAACCGAGGGAATCATTCGCGTGGCTGAACCCCTGCGGGAAGCCTCGGCGGATGCCATCCAGACGGCGATCGTCGAGGCCTGCCAGCAGCACATCGGACAGGCCCGGAGATTCGACGACATCTCCGTCGTGGTAGTCAAGAAAGTCGAGGACAAGGGATGGGATGGCCAGATGCGCGGCACCGTTGAGGTGGGAGACAGGATCGACTTCGAGAAGGAGGTCGAGAGCGCGTTCAATGTCCGTTTCCTGCCGCTGGACATGTTTGACAACTGGCAGAGGGGAAGCGTTCTCTCGGATTTCACGGCCGACTACTTCCGGCACAACTTCCCCTCGGACGAGCAGACCGGGCTCATCTCCACGGTGGTCAACGAGCTCGTGGAGAACGCCGTCAAGTTCAGCTCCAACAATTCGCTGCCCGTCGACTTGACCCTCAAGAAGGCGCGTGGGAGACTGCTCGTGCAGATCAGCAACACGGTGCCCCAGAACCGCTGCCAGCCCTTCATGGCCATCTGCCGCGAGCTGTTCGCGGCGAACCTCGACGACCTGTACGTGAAGCGCATGGACGAGGGAAGGAAAGACAAGGAGTCCTCGGGGCTCGGGTTGCTGCTCATCAAGAAGGACTACACGTCGAAGCTTGGTTTTCAGTTCAGATTTGACGATGATGATACCGTGCGGGTCACGGTGACAACGGAACTGGCGTTCCCATGACAGCAGGATACGATCACATGGATGAGAGCAGCAAAGAAGCGTATTCGGTCCGGGTGACGCGCGATTTCGGCCGCATCGCCTTCATCGGGACGCTGCGGCTGCAGGGCAGGCCTGACTACGAGAAAATCCACCGGATGCTGCGCTATGCCGCACAACGCTCCGGCGACAGCCTCGAGATCGACCTGCGACAGCTGCAGTTTCTGAACAGCTCGGGAATTTCGACCTTCAGTCTCTTTATCATCGAGATGCGGGACGTCGGGAAGAAGATCACGATCACAGGAAACAAGACAATTGCGTGGCAGAGCAAGTCTCTCGCCAACTTCCGGCGTCTGTATGACAAGGTCGTCGTGAATCTCGTCTGAGGGCCCGGCGGGGCTCCTTGAGCCCGGGGGCTCACTTCCCTTCGATGAACCGCACCGCCCTCTTCAGGTCTTCCAGGATCGACGCCTTGTCCGCGGGCGTCGATGCATCCGGCTCGTAGTAGAGCTGGCGGAGAAAGAACCCGTTGCCGAACTCCACAAAGTGCGACTCCTGCTCGCCTCTCTCCGTCTTGATCCCCACGATCTTGTAGACCTTCAGCGGATAATGGATCCCCCGGACCTCGATCAGGCGCGGCCCCTCCACCTCGACGATGTCCTTGACGAGCGCGTAGGTGTACTCGCTGATGAAAATGGAGTTGCGGTCAGCGATCTTCTCCAGGCGCGCCGCTATGTTCACCTGGCCCCCGATGATGGTGTAGTCCATCCGGGCCTCTGAGCCGAAGTTGCCGACGGTGCAGTAGCCGGTGTTGATGCCCATACGCACCGCGAGGCCGTTCGACGCCCCGGCGGCGACCCATTTGCCGCTGAGAAGCCGCGTCTTCTCCAGCATCTCCACGGCCATGCGAACGCAGCGTTTCGCATGCGTAACGTCATCGATGAACTGCGGATCCCCGAAGAAGACCACGATGGCGTCGCCGATGAACTTATCGACCGTGCCCCCGTAGATTCCCGCGATCGTCGACATCTCGGTAAGATACTCGTTGAGCAGCGCGGACAGCGCTTCCGGCTCAAGAGTATCGGTCACTTCGGTGAACCCGACGATGTCGGAGAAGAACATCGTGAGCTTCTGGCGTTTGTACGTGAGCTTCGACGTGAGCTTCCCTGTCTCGATGGAGTCGAAAACCTGGGAGGGCAGGTAGATCTTCATGAGGGCCAGCAGGCTGTTGATTCGCTGGTTCCTCTCCTCCAGCTCGTTCTCGATCAGCGTTCCATGCTCGACCGTGTTTTCGTACATGATCTCGAGGTCCCGCTGGCGCGCTTTGAGCTTGTTGATTTCCTGCCTGAGGGCCGCGGTGTCGATCGAGCTTCCCTTCGGCTGTATCTCCGACATGACAATAATTGTATCAGAGGCCGCCGCCGGAAGAAAGCCTATCCGTCCCCCCGGGTCCGCCGCTCGTCGATGTCGCCGGGATACGACAAAGCTTCGCTCCCGCGTTCCCCTGTCCGTACGCGAACGACGTCTTCCACAGGGTAAATGAAGATGATACCGTCCCCTTCCCTGCCTGTTCGCGCGGCCTTCATGATCGCCTTGACTGTCGATTCGACGTTGCGCTCGCTCAGGATGATGTTGAGCTGGATCTTCGGCAGCATGTCCTTGTGGAGGTAGGTATACCGCCAGGAGTGCTCCTGGCTCCCCAGTCTGCCATGTCCGCGGATCTCGAATACGTTCATGCCCACGATTCCGATCCCGGAGAGCGCCTCGCGAACGTTGTCCAGCGCCTCCTCTCTGATGATTGCCTCGATTTTTCGAAACACGCGCTTTCTCCTCCTTCGATCTGACCGTGCACGAATGCGGCTTTCTGTTCAATATGTGCTCCCTCCCTCGGTGGTGGAACCTGCTGGTGGCCGCGACCGTCATCATCTTTCAAGCCTCGAAAAAAGCGATGAGGGATACATCGTGTATTTCTCGGTGAAAGTCCCCATCCATCTCAAGGACACGGACCTTTCCGCGCTCCTCGAGCTCACGGCCAGGGTGGCGGGTCAAAAGGAAGCGGATCTCTTCAACACGGACGACGAGTGAGGGTTGCACAGGCGACGAGGCGCGCACCTCTTCCCGACCGCCGGCTGCCGCCGGAGCGAACGACGGGCAGCTGCGCTGCTCATCTTCCAGCACAGAACAGAGAGTGAGCCGCTGCCGCGGCTGCCAACTCCCAGGCCCGGGCGCTGCGCCAGTCTCCCGCGTGAGGAACAAAGCGAAACCGAAAGGTGAAACTCCCGCCGATCCAGACGCTAGACATTGCAATGTTGCCGCCTGACGCAATCGCGCATACCTTTCTTACCATGAAGAAGCGTGTGTTGGGCAGAAGCGGGCTTGCGGTTTCCGCCATCGGGCTGGGATGCATGGGGATGTCAGAGTTCTACGGAAAATCGGATGATGTCTCGTCAATCGATCTCATCCGCAAGGCGGTCGAGCTCGGCATCACCTTTTTCGACACGGCGGACATGTACGGAGTCGGGCACAACGAAATGCTGCTGGCCCAGGCCCTCCGGGGTGGCTACCGCTCAAAAGTCGTCATCGCCACGAAGTTCGGCAACGTGCGGCGCATCGACGGCGCTTCGCTGGGGATCAGCGGCCGTCCAGAGTATGTCGCGGCCGCGTGCGATATGAGCCTGCGCCGCCTGGGCATTGAAACCATCGATCTCTACTACCAGCACCGGGTCGATCCCCAGGTTCCCATTGAGGACACGATCGGCGCGATGGCGGCGCTCGTCAAAGCCGGGAAGGTCAGGTTCCTCGGCCTTTCGGAAGCTGGCGTCGGAACGATCCGACGGGCGCACGCGGTCCACCCCGTAACGGCCCTTCAGACGGAGTACTCCCTCTGGTCTCGCGATCCCGAGTCGGAGATTCTTGCAGCGTGCAGGGAGCTGGGGATCTCGTTCGTGGCTTACAGTCCTCTTGGCCGCGGTTTCCTGACGGCGGATCTCGGCGACCCGGCACGGCTGGATGAAAAAGATTTCCGCCGGCTGCATCCGCGCATGACCGGCGATAACCTCAAGAAGAATCGGGAGCTGGTTCAAAGGCTCACGACCGTCGCGAAGAAAAAACGTGTCACAACAGCTCAACTGGCTCTTGCCTGGGTGCTCTCGCAGGGCGAGGACATTATTCCCATCCCCGGCACCCGTCACGAAAAGTACCTCCGGGACAACATCGCGGCAACCGAGCTGACCCTGACGCCGGAGGACGTTGCACTGCTGGAAGATATCATGCCTGTCGGCGTCGCCGCGGGAGACCGCTACAGCGCCGAGGGGATGAAGCGAGTGGGGCTGTGATCGCCCGCAAAGCTATCATGAAGTGGCATCGACGTCGACCGTCGCTTCGATTCTCGACTTCGGTCCCCGTTTTCCTGCTCTTCGAGCTCCTCGATGAGATTGCTGGAGGGGCGCGCGAGGCGCGTGGCCACTGATCTGAAAGGAGCTGGGGCTGTCATACGCGCAGATCGGGCTCCTGCTCAGCATCCCGACGATGTTGAGCGAACTCGTCGAGCCTGCCTTGGCATTCTGTCTGACATTCGGAGCCGCGGCGTCATGGTCCTGGCAGGCAGCGCTTTTTTCTTTCTCTGTCTTCGACTGCAATGAGCCCGGGGTTGTGGCCTCTCCTTCTGTGCCGGCCTTCCCCGGCATCGTCGCAAGCTTTCCCACGCGGCGCGTCTTCTTGAGTATCTTGTCTGTGTGACGCTCAGGATCGGAACAAGCGGGTACAGCTACAAGGAGTGGAAAGGCGGGTTCTATCCCGAGGACCTGAAGGCAGCCGACATGCTGTCTTACTACGCGCAGCGGTTGGGGACGGTCGAGATCAACAATACTTTCTACCGTCTCCCGTCTCGCAAGCTCCTTGACGGTTGGGCTTCCCAGGTTCCCGGCGACTTTCGCTTTGTCCTGAAGGTCGCGCAGAGGATCACGCATTTCAAGCGCCTCAAAGGGGTGGAGGAGGAGACCGCGTATCTAGTCGAAACTTCCCGCACCCTCGGATCGAAGCTTGGAGCATTCCTCGTCCAGATTCCTCCGAACTTCGCGAGAGACGACGAGCGGCTTGCGGCGTTTCTTGCCCTCCTGCCGTCGGACATTCGCGCGGCGCTCGAGGTTCGAAACCAGTCCTGGTACGATTCCGCAGTCTATGCGTTTCTCGAGAAGCACGGAGTCGCGCTTGTCGCGAGCCAGACCGACGAGGAGCCGGAGCCGGCCATCGTTCGGACCGCTCCCTGGGGCTACCTGAGGCTCCGCAAAACCGCGTACACGGCGGCGGAGCTCACCGACTGGTCTCATCGCATCGTGGATATGGGGTGGGAGGAGGCGTTCGTCTTCTTCAAGCATGAGCAGATAGCGCCCGACCTCGCGGAGAAGCTCTCCGCGGCCGCACAGAAACCAGAGTAGGCGCAGCCCTGCCCTTCCCGGAGGTACCTGATGCTTTTCACGCCGCTGACCCTTCGCGGGGTCACTCTTCGCAACCGCATCTGCGTCTCGCCGATGTGCCAGTATTCATCCGAGGACGGGTTCGCCACCGACTGGCATCTGGTCCATCTCGGCTCCCGCGCTGTCGGCGGCGCGGCCGTCGTGTTCACAGAAGCCACGGCAGTCACGGCCCAGGGGCGCATCAGCGCGCGAGACCTCGGGATCTGGAAGGACGAGCACGTTCCCGGCCTCGAGCGGGTTGCACGGTTTATCGCGGCACAGGGCGCGCTACCGGGACTGCAGCTCGCTCACGCCGGAAGGAAAGCCTCCGTCACGTCGCCCTGGGAGGGCAACCACCCGGTGCTGGAAACAGACGGAGGCTGGAGGGTCGTCGGGCCGAGCGACATCCCCTTTGCGCAGGGCTACGCGGCCCCGGAAGAGCTCACCGTGAACGGGATTCGAGAGGTCGTGGCAGCTTTCGCGGACGCGGCACGCCGCGCGCTTTCAGCCGGCTTTCAGGTGGTGGAAATCCACGCTGCTCACGGCTACCTCCTGCACGAGTTCCTTTCGCCACTGTCGAACAGGCGAACTGACCGCTATGGCGGCTCGCTGGAGAACCGAAGCCGCCTTGCCCTCGACGTGACGGCCGGAGTCCGGGCCGTGTGGCCGGAACGGCTGCCGCTTTTCGTGCGGCTCTCATCTACAGACTGGATCGAAGGGGGATGGGACATCGAACAGTCAGTCGAGCTGGCGCGAGCGCTGAAATCCCAGGGAGCCGACCTGGTTGACTGCTCCTCGGGCGGCAACGTCAAGGACGTCGAGATCCCCTTTGGCCCCGGATACCAGACAGCCTTTGCCGAGAGGATCCGAAGAGATGCGGGGATTGCGACAGGCGCCGTGGGCCTGATCACCTCTGCACAGCAGGCGGACCACGTTCTGCGAACGCGACAGGCGGACATGATCATTATGGCGCGGCAGCTCCTGCGTGACCCCTATTGGCCGCTGCGCGCTGCCTCGGAGCTGAAGGCCCAGGCGCCCTGGCCGAACCAATACCTGCGCGCGCGGATCTAAAAGCCGATCGATTCGGGTGGGCAGTCCGGCGGCTTTCCGCCTATCCTTCTGGCCCATCCATGTCGACACTGATGACGGTTGCCCATCCCAGGGGCGGAGATCCCGTGAGCACATCGACACTCCCGGAGAGGGTTTGGTTCTGGCCGATGCTGAAGTCCGGGGTCCACACGCTTCAGGGATAGGTGCCGTTCCCGTACACATCCACCCCGATCTCGAGGTTTACCCCGGTAAGGTCATACTTCCCGAGATTGCGCACGGAATAGGCGACGTGCGTGAAAAACGGCATCTTGCTCCGCGCGGTTTCAGAGCGCGCGTGCCTGTTCCTGGAACCCTGAGTCCGCGGCATGGAAGCTGGCGGCCGCTCCGTAGTAGGCTGAGCCATGACTGATCCATGGACGGTCCCTCCGGAGCGACGCGTCTGGTGCAACCGAACGCTCAATATGCGCGCTATCAAGGCGATCGGCTACGACATGGACTACACCCTTGTGCACTACAGAACCGCCGAATGGGAACGCGCCGCCTTCGAGCGCGCGCTGGGTCCGCTCGCGCGCCGTGGGTGGCCGGTCGACGGGCTGACCTTCGATCCCGCGAGCGTGATCCAGGGGCTGGCCTTCGATCTCGAGCTGGGCAACCTGGTCAAGGCGACGCGCTTCGGCTACGTCATTCGCGCGTGCCACGGGACACGGCAGCTGACGTTCGACGAGCAGCGCGCCGCATACGCCGGCACATTCGTCGACCTCGCCGATCCCCGATGGGAGTTCATGAACACGCTGTTCTCCCTTTCCCAGGCGAACCTCTTCTCCCAGCTTGTCGACCTCCTTGACGCGGGGAAGCTCCCGGAGACTCTTGGATACCATGACCTCAACCGCGTCCTTCTCACTGCGTTGGACGAGGCCCACAACCTGAGCGAGCTGAAGACGCAGATCATGGCCGACCCCGACAGGTTCGTCGAGCTGGACCCGGAGCTGCCACTGACACTCCTGGACCAGAAGATGGCGGGCAAGCGCCTTCTTCTCATCACCAACTCTGACTGGCCGTATACCCGGGCAATGATGAGCTACGCGTTCGATGAGGCGCTTCCGCGCTCGATGACATGGCGCGAGCTTTTCGACCTTGTGATCGTGGAAGCGCGAAAGCCGGGGTTCTTTTCCCAGCGCCAGGCTTCCTACAGGATGTCAGACGAGGCGCAGGGTCTTCTCATGCCGCACCGGGGACACCTGGAAATCGGACACGTCTACGTCGGCGGGGACGCCCCGCTCGTGGAAAACAGCCTCGGCCTTTCCGGCTCGGAGATCCTCTACCTGGGAGATCACCTTTTCGGGGACGTCCATGTGAGCAAAGAGATGCTGCGCTGGCGCACGGGGCTCATCCTGCGCGAGATCGAGGCTGAGGTTCTCGCCATTGACAAGGCACCGGAGGCCGGCGCGCGACTTCGTGAGCTCATGGCTGAAAAGACAGAGCTCGACGCGCGACTCGCCCAACTGCGGCTCGAGCGCCAGCGCGCGCAGCTTCGCTATGGGCCGCAGCCAGCGGCGGATGCCGACGCCCTCGAGGCCGCCATCAGGGAGGTCGGAGAGCAGAGCCAGGAGCTGGACGCGCGGATCGCGCCGCTCGCCCGGGCTGCCGGAGAGCTGGGCAACCCGACATGGGGTCCTCTCATGCGAGCGGGAAACGACAAGAGCCTGTTCGCGCGCCAGGTGGAGCGCTATGCGGATGTCTACACGTCCCGCGTATCAAACTTCCTCGCGCAGACTCCGTTCGCATACCTTCGCGCGGCGCGAGGGTCCCTGCCCCACGACGACTGAACCCGGACCCATATCGCAGGACTCAGATGTCCCGGGGGGCATCACAATCCAATGGACATGTACTCCCGCTTCGGATCCTGGTCCTTTTCCCGGGAGATCTCGAACATCTCGACCCAGGCAGCCGAAAATGTTGTCGGGAACCGGAAGATCCTTCGCCAATATTCGGTGGAGCTTCGGGAGGTTGCGGGACGGAACGACGGGATAGAGGTGATGATCGACGTGATCGTCGAGCCCCCAGAAGAACGTCTTGATGAACCAGCTGACGTGAACGGATCTGGTGTTGAGTCGGTGGTCGTTGACGTTGTAAGGACGCCCGATGTGGGTCCGCACGGCCAGGAGGAGCTCGACCGCCGCGCCGACCACGAGGATCCTCAGGATCAGCTTGATGAGAAATGCGCGCATAGGTCGGGCTGTTCCAGATCAGGGTTTGAACAAGGAAAAAAAGACCTCGCTGAACAAGTCGGCTGACTCGGCGAACACCGTCTTGTGCTGCAGCTCGTGCGCGATTGCGACCCAGAAGCCGTAGAAGAAATAGGAGACATACAGGACCGGGATCGAGAGCCAGGGATTGATCCGACTGACGGAGATCGCGGCGACTGCCGGGACCGCGAGCAGGAACAGGAACCACGCCACCCGGACAACCCCGTTCAGGGTGCTGCGCTTCGAGAGCTCCTTGAGGGCCTGGCGGTCGATCGGCGGTCGTTTCCAGTCCTTTCGCTGAGTGTCCCACTCGAAACGTGACAGCTGATTCCTGGCGGCGAACGCTGGACTCGACGTGCTCATTCCTCGCGGTCAAAAGATACTGCCACCCGCGCGGCCGGGGCGACCGTTTCGGGGAATCGAGCATCGGCGGGCATGCTACCTGAAGTCATGGCTGGCTGCGCCGATTCCAGGTTCTCCCCTGGCGAAATCGGGCTTCCAGAACGATTCCGCGATTATGTGAACTACCCCGTCAGCCACCTGCAGCTTTCCCGTAACCCCTATCAGCCAGTTTGTCAGGATCATGGTGCGGTATTGCTTGAAGACTTTCTCCCACACCACGAGATTCGCGAAGCCTGACTCGTCTTCCAAGGTCATGAACAGGACACCAGCGGCAGTTCCCGGCATCTGCCTGCAGATCGCGCAGCCGACGAGCGAGACCTTGCGGCCGTGCTCCATTCGGGAGACCCCGGCAGCATCGGGCAGCCCCTCGCGCTCCACGAGCGGGCGAAACTGCTCCATCACGTGCCCTCGCGTGCTGTGGTCTGAGGCGGCGTAATCCCAATTGACCTCTTCGGCCGCGCTCAAAGACGGGAATGACGAAGTTCCTTCAAGCTCTCCGATAAGCATGCCAGTGGGGAGCTCAGTCTGATCCAGCACGCCCCAGAGCGCGTCTCTGCGTTCCTTGTCGAAGCAATCGAAGGCCCCAACCTCCGCGAGTCGTTCCATTGAATCACTGGGGAGCCTGCAGAAGGCCGTGAATTCCGACAAGGTTGACGTGGGCCCGCTTGTGCGCCACTCCCTGATCCGCTCCCAATCCCCTTCTCCGAGCCCCTTGACGTACCGCAGACCCATGCGTACGGCGTACGCCGTACCCGGCGAGGGTGTACTCACGCACTCGCCGTCGTCGGACGCGCCTGCTGGACGTTCCAGCGTGCAGTCCCACTCGCTCTTGAGAACGTCGATGGGCAGGAACTTCACGTGGTGACGCTTCGAATCGTCGATGACCGTGGCCGGGGAGTAGAATCCGAATGGCCAGGCGTTCAACAGCGCGCAGACGAATACAACGGGGTAATGGTGCCGCACGTAGGCGGTCGCATACGCGATAAGCGCGAAACTGGCCGCGTGTGACTCCGGAAATCCATACTCGCCGAATCCGAGGATCTGGCTGAACACTCTCTCCGCGAACTCAGGCTCGATGCCTTTCGCAACCATGCGGGAGACCAGCCGGTCGTGATGCTGCTCGATCCGTCCTTTCTGTTTCCACGCTGCCATGTCGCGGCGGAGCTGGTCAGCCTCTCCCGGGGTGTAATCGGCTGCAACGACCGCGAGCTTCATGACTTGTTCCTGGAAGAGAGGGATGCCCAGTGTCTTGCTGAGAACAGGCTCGAGGCTCGGATGGGGATAGGTCACCGCCTCCTCCCCTGCCCGACGCCTGAGATAGGGATGAACCATCCCGCCCGTGATCGGTCCGGGCCGAACAAGGCTGACTTCGATGACGAGGTCGTAATAGCTGCGAGGCTTCAGGCGCGGCAGCATGGACATCTGCGCCCGGCTCTCGATCTGGAACACGCCGACAGTGTCGGCTCGGCAGGCCATATCGAAGACACCCGCATCGTCGGGTGGGATGGTTGCCAGGGAAAGGTCGATTTCGTGGTGACTCTTGAGCAGCCGGAAGGCGTAGTCGAGGTGCGTCAGGGCTCCCAGGCCGAGGAGGTCGACCTTGAAGAGATTCATCGTTTCGATGTCCGTCTTGTCCCACTGGATCACGGTTCGATCCTGCATCGTGGCATTCTCGATGGGGACGATGGTGTCCACGGGATCGGTTCCGAGAAGAAAGCCACCCGGATGGATGGACAGGTGACGAGGAAAGCCCACGATCTCTTGTGTCAGCGTTGCCATGTGCTCGAGCAGCGGCTGCGGGAGGTCGAGACCAGCTTCCTTGAACACGGCATGCACATTTCCGTCCCAGTGCGGAAGAAGCCTGGCGCATTGGTTCAGCGCGACCTCGGGAATTCCGAATGCTTTGCCGACCTCCCTGATCGCCGAGCGGGTGCGATAGCGAACCACGTTGGCGACCATCGCCGCGCGATCCCTGCCGTATTTCTGGTACATGTGCTGAATGACTTCCTCGCGCCGGTTGTGCTCGATATCGAGGTCGATGTCGGGAGGCTCGGCCCGCTCCCGTGAAAGGAACCGCTCGAAGAGAAGGTTCATGTGCACCGGGTCAACCGACGTAACTCCCAGGCAATAGCAGACGA
>DATKLB010000249.1:0-3350 GCA_035542615.1 Spirochaetia bacterium
TGCGCCAGGACCCCGACATCATCATGGTGGGCGAGATCCGTGACACCCCGACGGCCGAGCTTTCCGTGCGCGCGGCTCTCACGGGCCACCTGGTGCTGTCGACACTCCACACCAACGACGCGGTCTCGGTGATTCCTCGACTGAGGAACATGGGCGTGGAGCCGTACCTCCTTGCTGCCGTGCTCCGCGGCGCATTGGCCCAGCGGCTCATCAGAAGAATCTGCTCAGGGTGCTCTCGGACTCGCACGCCCAGCGGCGAGGAGAGGGAGTTGTTCCGGCAGCACGGTCTCAAGGCATCGCGGCTGTCCCACGGCACGGGATGCGACGCGTGCGGCGGCACGGGGTTCAAGGGCCGCACGGCGATCGTGGAGGCCTTCGCCTCTGACGAGACAGTGGAGGAGATGATTCTCAAGGGAGACCGCGCATCCGCCATTGTCGAACACCTGCGAGAAAAGGGCTTCATGGGTCTTCTCCGAAATGGTCTGGAAAAAGCAGCCCAGGGCGTCACGACCCTGGCGGAAGTGCAAAGCGCGGTGATGAGCTGATGCCGACCTATTCATGCCGCGTGGCTGACGAAAGAGGCAGGATCACGGTGCTGCTGCGTGAGGCGGCCTCAGAGGAGCCCCTTCTGAGGGAGCTCTCATCGCGAAGCCTTTTCGTTCTCTCGGTTCGAGAGCTGTCACAGGGAGAGACGGCGCCGACGACTGTCAGGCGGTTTTCCCGCAGGGTTGTCGCCGAGCTGACCGATCTCCTGACCCTCATGCTCGGCTCCGGACTTTCGCTGAAGGACTCTCTGGAGGTTGCGCAGACAGTCTCCCATCGCGGCCCGGGGAACGAGCTCGTCATTCTCCTGCTGGAGAGGATTCGAAAAGGCGCCACGCTCGCTGCGGCGCTCGAAGGAACGGGAGCAACGTTCCCGTCCGTGTATCGAGGCATGGTGAGAATCGGTGAACGCATCGGGAATCTCGACCAGGTCTTTGCCAGGCTCTCCTCGTATCTGGGCGATGAGAAGAAGCTGCGTGATCGAATCGGCGCGGCCCTTCTGTACCCGGCAATCGTGCTCGGCGTGGCGATCATGAGCGTGGTGCTCGTCGTGGTGGTCCTGTTTCCCCGGCTTCGAGAAATCTTTTCCCAGGTCGGGCAGGGATTGGCTGCAAAGGTCGAATCGCTCATGAGCTCGCTCACGACCGCCTTCACCGTCATCGGCGTGCTCGCCGCTGCAGCGGTCGTCCTCTGCGCCCTTGCGGCGCGGCTGAGGCGACGGGGCGGCCCCGTTGCCGCTCGTATCGATGCTTTCCTTCTTCGCGTTCCCGTGCTCTCCTCCTTTCTTTTTCAGCGCGAGCTGCTGAATCTCGCCTTCGCTATGGAGACCCTCACGGCGTCCGGGGTGAGCGTCGAGGAGGCGCTGTCCGAGAGTGCCGGCTCCCTGGGAAATGCCGCCCTCAAGGAAGAGGTCACGGCAATCCGGGAAAAAGTGATCAAAGGGGAGCACCTGTCCACAGCGTTCGCCGCAAGCTCTCTGTTTCCGGCGCGCATAGCGAGATGGGTCGCGATCGGAGAGAGAGTGGGTCATGTCGAAAAGGTGTTTTCGCAGCTTCGCGTCTACTACCAGCGGGAGGTCGAGAAATGGATCAACAGTCTCATGACGCTCATCGAACCAGCGATCATCGTGGTTCTCGGGATACTCATCATCCTTTTCGTAATCCTGTTCATCGTTCCCATTTTCTCGTTGTACGGCACCATTTTGTAGAGGGAGAAGCCGGGTGGACCTTCATGGAGATCCTCATCGTGATTGCGATCATCCTGATTCTCACCAGCGCAGTCGGCTTCATGGCGTTCCGCTACATCGACAGGGCGCGGCAGGTCACGGCTAGAAGCCAGATCGAAACCCTGACTCTCGCGCTGAACGCGTATGCGGCGGATTGCAAGCAGTATCCGACGAAGGAACAGGGACTTGATGCGTTGTGGACCAAGCCGGTCCTGGAACCGCTGCCCGCGGGGTGGGGCGGCCCCTATGTAAACAAGAAGATCGTTGCTGATCCCTGGGACCACCCGTACGAATATGTCATCCCAGGGCCCAACGGATTGCCGTTCGGCCTGCGTTCCTTTGGCGCGGACGGGAAAGAAGGCGGGGACGGCAATGACAAGGACACAACGTCGTGGGAAGACTGAGCGCGCGGGAAAGAGAGGCGGGCTACATTCTCCTGGACGTGCTTGCCGCGCTTCTCATCGTGCTCATTGGGTTCGCAGTCTTCCTTGGCGGCATCAGTCTCGCCGCGTCGCTGTCGGTGCGGCAGGCGCAGAAGGTGCAGAAAATGATCGAGCAGAGGAATGTCGATGCAAAAGATCAGACCACTCTCTTCCAGAACGAGTGACGGCGGCTCGACCATTCTCGAGGTGCTGGTGGCCCTCTTCATTCTTTCCAGCCTCGGGATCGGCGCATGGCAGGCGGTCAGCGTCTCCCAGCGTATTTCTGCCCGGATTCGCGATGCAATTCTCAGGGGTTCTCGGCTGATTCGTCTCGACGACCAGCTCCGCGGGCTTGCCGCCCGGGTTCTCCCTCCGTATTGGGCGCCGGACGAGATCGTTGAAATCGGAAATGGCACCCTGAAGGTGGCGTTCCTGGACGGAGAGCCATCGAAGAGTCTCATGGTGACTTTCCAGAAGGAGGTACTGGTTATCAATGACGATGCGATCGCCACGCCGTATCCCGATTTCCGCAGGGTCGCGTTTTCCGCGGCAAGAGACAAGGAGAATCACCCCTACGGCGTCACCCTCGAGGCCACGCAGAAAGACGGCTCGTCAATCGTTATTACCGCGCGCTTTGGAGGCACGCCCGTGACCGGGGTGCGGTCTCCATGAGGGCGCACACCGGGCGAGAGGGATCAACGACCGTCGTTGCCCTGGCGATGCTCATTCTCATGGCGTCGGTGTCGGCCGGTTGTGCGCTGATCCTCAAAGCGGCTTTGGCCCATACCACGCGCAGCTCGGATCGGCATCAGCTCAGGCTGCTGCTTCGACGGGAAGGGGAACGAGTGATCACGCTGATCTCGCGGGATCCCACCCCGGACACAGACTCTCCCATGGACCCCGTCTGGACAGAGATCACGCACGGCGTATCCCCTGGCATCACTGTTGCGCTGCAGGATGTTTCCAGCAAGCTCAACGCGAACTGGGTCCAGAAGCCTCTTTTCCAGAAAACCGCCCTCGGCGAGCTGTTGCGCCCCGGGTACACGGCCCAGGACCTCCAGCAGAGAAGGGAGGACAAAGGCATATCCACTGATATCGCCGCGGAGTACGGAGATCTCATCAAGGAGGAAGCGCTTGGACGATACTTCACGGGGTACGGA
>DATKLB010000250.1:0-5387 GCA_035542615.1 Spirochaetia bacterium
TCGCTGAAGTAAAGATCGGTGCCTGCGAAACCTGCCCAACCTGCCCGCCTCGGCTTGACGGGCGCGCGTCATTGTCGTATGAAGGACCTGCGCTGTTCGTTCCAGGGACAACGGAATGCGGTGAGAGTCCGCAGCGGTCCCGCCACTGTCATCGGGGATGAAAGCAGCAGGAGCGGCCACGCTCTGACAGCCATCACCTCGTCCCAGGAGAGGTGAGAAGGCGCTGCGAGTAAGGTGATCCGAGAGCCAGGAGACGTTCCCGGGAACCCGAGAGCCTTCGAGGAAAGGGAAGCATGGCGTGCCCGCCTTTTGACCTCTCTTCACAAAACCTTTCACGTCCTGTCAGGACTCGCGCGGAAGGCCTCGAGGGAACGGCGAGGAAGCCCGTATGGACAAGAGGATCGCACTTTTCGCAGTCGCCCTCCTGAGCGCTCGCGTGTGGGCGGAGGACCTGCCCGAGCTCCAGGAAACGGTCGTCACCGCCACCCGGGCACCCACTGACCTGCTGCAGTCGCCGAGCTTCGTCACGGTCATCACGCAGAAGGACATCGAAGCTTCTGGAGCCGCTGACCTCTCAGGAGTGCTTTCGCAGCAGAGCGGCGTTGTTGTGAACGACTACGGCCCGCAGGGCCAGGGCAAGACAGTCAGCATCCGAGGCTCGACGTCGTCGCAGGTTCTCGTCATGGTCGACGGAATCCGACTGAACTCGAGCTTCGACGGCTACGTCGACCTGTCGAGAATACCGGTGGACAGCATCGATCACATCGAGATCGTACGCGGCAGCGCAGGCTCTCTCTGGGGGACCGGGGCAGTCGGGGGAGTGATCAACATCATCACGAAGAAGCCCGACCGGCCGCAGCTGAGCCTCAGCGTGACCAACGGAAGCTACATCCCCCACGACGCCTGGGCGGTTACCTCCACGGGACAGAGCTTCATTCCCGCGACCGCCATGAGTCTCTTCGACAACCAGAAAGTGTCTCTCTCGGCAGCCGGCAGCCTGGGTGCGGTCGGGCTGACCGGCGGCGGATCGTTCACCAGGGCCATGAATGCGTTTCTCTGGGACGATACCCTGAATCTTGGAGCCTGGCGGCAGAGAAACAACGCTCAGGACCTTGCGGAGGACGCCTTCGCCGGCGTCGAGCTGCCCCTGCTCCAAGGATCGCTTTCAGCAAAAAGCTCATTCGATCATTCCTTGATAGGCGCGCCGGGCTCCCTCACATTCGTCAGCAGCCAGGCAACCCAGGAAGACACAACTGCGATGGGATCCCTCGCATACAGGGCCGACCGGTTTTTCTCCGACAGGCTCACCTTCGATGCGAAAGGGTCCTACCGATATGCGCAGGAAATCTACGACAACCCGCTGTTTCCGCCCGAAAGCATTCACGCTACCAACGCCTTCAGTCTGGATCTGACGCAGAAGCTCGCCCTCGCCGATGTGATCTCAGCGGTGTACGGTGGAAACGGTTCCTATGAGACCGTGGACAGCACGAACCTCTCCGGCACAAACGACCGACTGACGCTTGCGGGGTTCCTGTCATTGCCTTTTTCCCCCGTGCAAATCCTCACCATAACCCCGTCGGTCCGCTACGACTCCTATTCCGATTTTCCCGGGTTCCTGGCGTTTCAGCTCGGTGCGGTCCTCAATCTCTCCGACGTTTCCTCGCTTCGGGCTTCGCTCGGCAGCGCCTACAGGGTTCCGACACTGAGCGACCTGTACTGGACGGATCCCTACGGGGACACGGGAAATCCGAATCTCAAGCCGGAAACGGCATACAGCGGCGACGTGGGGTGGACCTTTCAGGACAAGGGCGTATCCCTGGAGACGGACGTATTTGCGCGGCTCATGTTCAACCAGATCGAATGGGTGTATAACAGCACGACCTTCACCACGTACGTGATCAATGTGACCCAGTCGTTCCTGCCTGGCTTCGAGTTGCACGGAAAGGTCGGCCTGACGGATCGTTTCTCCCTCCAGGCGGACTATGCTTTCATTTACAGTTTCCTCATCCAGTACCCGGGCTTCAGCTACCAGCTCTCCGATGACCAGAGAGTCCCCTGGGTGCCGGTTCATAATCTGACTCTGGCCCTCACGTACCAGGATGCACAGAGCACTGCCTCGGTCGAATCGCAATACATGAGCGCGAAGACCTATTTCGATTCCGGGAGCTCTTCGTGGGCAACATTAGCCGGCTATGTCATTCTGAACGCGGGGTACAGGCTCCAGGCCGCCAGCTCTCTCGCGTTCTCCGTCAGGCTGCTGAACATTCTCGATACGCTCTACTATACTGAGGCCGGTTACCCGATGCCCCCGTTCTCCATCGTGACGGGAGTCGAGGCGAAGCTGTAGGAAATATGAAGGAGAAGGGCGACCATTTCATTCAGTCGCTCGCGCTTGCGCTGGCCACGCTGGCGCTTCTCCTGTTCCTGCTTTCGGGCCTCGTCGCGCCGGCCATTCTTGTTGTACCGAAGGCCGACCTTGTGGAAGTGCAGCTCGCGGGAACGGGCGGTCTCGCGGGCGGCGGCGCGTCCGCGGGGGGAACCCCGGGAGGCGGAACTGCCGCTGCCCAGCGCATGCCGGGCCGGCAGATTCCTCGGAGGCCCCCGCCAGCGCCGGCAAAACCGGTCGCGGTGCCAGCCCCTCCGGCCGCAGCCCTGCCTCTTCCGGCCCCCGCGAGCACTCCCATAACCTCACCCAGCCCAGTGGACGCTGAGACCCGGACGATGCCCCCGGAAGACACCACACTCAGCGGGTCACCCGCTGGCGCGGGAGCCGGCGGGTCCGGGACCGGCGAACCCGGAGCAGGTAGCCCGGGAACGGGCGCAGGTGGGGGCGGCGCTGGTGCCGGCGCGGCGAACGGCGTGGGGAGTGGGTCGGCAGACTTTTCGGCCGGGTTGCCTCCGGCAACGATTGCCGACATAGACCCCGTGCCTCTTCGGTCCATCTCAGCAAGCTACCCGATCTCCGCCAGAAGACTCGGCCAGCAGGGCCTCGTGAAAGTCCGGGCGGACATCGACGCGGACGGCCGGGTCACGGGGTGCATGGTTGCAGCGTCCTCCGGCTTCGCATCGCTCGACAACGCCGCGCTCGATGCGGTGAGAAATGCCCGTTTCATGCCTGCCATGAAAAACGGCAGACCCGTCGACTCGATTCTCGTTGTTCCGATCAGGTTTCGGCTGATATCGGACTGATCGAATGGCATTCCGGCGGGCATCCCCGGCTCACCGGAAAGAGGGCTTGCGGCGGTGTTCCGAATTCGAGACAATAGCCGTGAGAATCCGAAAACTCCTTGACGTCTGACGCTGTCATGCCTTGCCAAGAGGACTGGAGTCATCGACATGAAGAACATCCGCATAGGCTTCAAGCTCGTTTTGGTTGGCACGATCCTGATCATCGTGCCGCTCGCAGTTCTCGCTTTCCAGGCGATCACGAGATCGAGCGCTTCCCTTGCGCGGCTCGGCGACGATCAGATGGTGGCCAGGTCGTGGGAGATCGCCAGGATCATCGACCGTGTGTTCACGGAGGAAAGCAGGTTCGCCCTCGCCATGGCCAACGACTTCGACGTCATCGAAACGGCGAAAGCAGTGGATGCAAAGGCGGGTGAGGCAAAAGGCGCGGCGAAGACCACGGACATGGTCGCGGAAATCAGCAGGAAGCTTTCCCCCTACGAGAAGAATCCCCAGATCCACTGGACATATGAAGCCGCAATTGTCGTCGGCATGGACGGCAATGTCTTCGCCTCCTCCACCGTGGCATGGGTCGGGATGTCCATCGCAGACACCCAGTATTTCACCAGGGCAGCCCAGGGGACTCCGAATATCGGCGAGGTATTCTTCAGCAAGATCACGAACATGCCTGTCGTTCCCATCGCCACTCCCATTCGAGACCCCGATACAAACACAGTGGTGGGAGTCTACGCAACGCTTCTCAATATCAGCTTCCTCAGGGAGATCATCGCGGATGAAAAGATCGGCGCCACGGGCTATGCATACGTGGTCGACAACAAGGGCATGGTGATCGCCCATCCGAAGCCGCAGTACATCCTGAAGCTGAACATGCTCCAGACCGACGGAATGAAGGATGTCGCCAGGGAGATGGTTTCGGGAAAAAGCGGCATCGGTTCCTACCTCTTCGAAGGCACCCTCAAGAAGGCGGCGTTCTCACCGGTGGGCAGCATCGGGTGGAGCGCGGCACTGGCAATTGATGCCTCCGATGATATGTACACCCGGGAAGCTGCGAGCCTCCGCACAATCTTCCTTGTGATCAGCGCGGTTTCCCTGATCATCGCGTTTTTCATCTTTCTCCTGTTCTCGCGATCCATCACCCTCCCGCTGGGCAAGGGTGTCGCGTTCGCCCAGGCAATCGCCTCCGGAGACTTCGCCCAGCGGCTGCCCATCCGCCAGCGAGATGAGGTCGGTCGCCTGGCGGACGCACTGAACGCAATGTCCTCACGACTCTCCGGCATGGTGGCGACAGTCCAGGAAAGCGCCCAGCAGGTGGCCTCCTCCAGCCAGCAGATATCGGCAAGCGCGCAGTCGCTGGCCGAGGGGGCCCAGAACGAGGCCTCCACGCTGGAAGAGACCTCTGCCTCGGTGGAGGAGCTGTCGGCCAGCGTTGACCAGGTCAGCGAGCACGCGAAGACGCAGGTGGCAGCGGTGAGCCGGGGCAACGCCTCCATGGAACAGGTGCAGAAGTCCATCGAAGAGGTATCTGTCAGCCTGGGAGAGATCTCGACGCTGGCCAATCAGTCGGTGGAGAAGTCGCAGGAGGGAGCGGCAGCCGTGAGCGAGGTGATGGCCGGGATCACGAAAATCGCGGAGAGCTCGGAGAAGATCGGGGGCATCATAAGCGTGATCTCCGACATCGCCGATCAGACGAACCTGCTGGCGCTGAACGCCTCCATCGAAGCGGCCCGGGCGGGGGAGCACGGGCGCGGCTTCGCCGTGGTGGCGCAGGAGGTGAGCAAGCTGGCGGAGCGCTCCACCGCCTCCACGAAGGAAATCGAGGGGCTGATCAGGGAGAGCGTGAAGAACGTGGCGCGGGGCGTCCAGGTGGCCAACGGCTCGCAGGGGGCCATGGAGCAGATCAAGGGGGCATCGCAGAAAGTCCAGCAGATGATCGTCGAGCTGTCGGGCTCCATGTCCCGGCAAATCGCGGCAATCCGCGAGCTCGCAAAGTCTCTCCAGAAGGTCAGCGAGATGAGCCAGGGGATATCGGCTGCAACGGAGGAGCAGACGGCCAATGCGAAGCAGGTCTCGCGCGCGGTGGAGCACGTGAACGAGCTGACACAGGCGGCCGCCACCTCGGCGGAGGAAATGTCCGGGGGCACGGAAGAGCTTTCCCGGATGGCGCAGGAGCTGCAGAGACTTGTCGGCCAGTTCAGAATCTC
>DATKLB010000251.1:0-21638 GCA_035542615.1 Spirochaetia bacterium
GCGCCACCTTAGCTCAACTGGCAGAGCACGTGATTTGTAATCTCGAGGTTCTCGGTTCAAGTCCGAGAGGTGGCTTCAGGATCTCGTCGATGGATTGGGTTGTATCTCCTTTCTCCACCTGCAGATAGCAAAGACGCGTTCTGCAAGCCCTACCGGTTGAAGGCCGCACAACACGGCATCGACACGGGAAGCGGATGCAGGATGCGTCAAAGGGTTCATGTGCTGAATGTGATGACGGGACGGATCGAGAGCGCAACTGTCGCTACGGAACGTCTCCTCTGGTTCCCTTGCCGTCAAGGACCATTGCTCGCTCGGGCGGCGTAATGGACACATTCTCCAAGAGCCTGCAGGGCCTTCTCCCATTGTTGTATTGCTTGACCATAGCCATTGGTGTTCGATGAACGAGATTCAAGGGAATGAAGAGACCGCTTCATATTTCTGATTGTCTGCCTCATGAACTTTTGGATGAACGCTATGCTGACCTCCTGAAGGTCCTCCACCGGGATCTCATCGTAGACGACCGGAAGACTCACACTCGTTATCCGTCCGAGAGCCTTCACGATTCCATCGATGACCACCATTCGCCTCACGTTGTACTCCCTCAGGTCCACTTGATAGCGGAGAAAACTGTGCCGCCGAAGAAGGAATAGAAACCCTTGGACTTCATCCAGAAATGGACCCAACCTGCTTTTTTCTCTCACGCTCTGCTCCATCAACGCTGAAACGCATTTTGTACCAGCGAAGGATCTCGGGGCCCGGCGCATGATTACCCATCGCCATCGCCTGCCAAGTGTTCTACGGGGCTGGCCTACATCCGCCAACATCTACCCAGCCTTTGTTTTTTTTTGCCGCCCGTCCGCAGGCTCGTCCGTGACGCGGGGGCGCGTTATGGGCCAGGGACGCCCTTCTTCCCCCCTTTCTTGTCTTCTACCCCGTGTGGGCCGAATCGAAAGAGCCGCACAATGTCGCTGACAATCGGCATGGTCAGCCAGAACGGCAGGTACAGACGAACATCCTTGAGAAGCTTGGACCGCGAAAGCGCAAGCAGCTCATCGAAGGGGCGAAGGATGCTCTCCGCGGAGAAGCACTTCGCAAGTTCGGCCCGGGCGGTTTCCGCCGTTCCGGGAAGCTCCGCAGCCAGGCACAGCACCGATCCGTTTGAAAGGGCAGAGAAAAGAGGATACTCTTCCTTGATCCTGATCTCCACGTCGAGTCGGAACACCGAATCTCTTTGAGCCGCCGGCGGATACGTGAAATCCTTCAGCGCGGCCACCCATTCGTCCAGATAGTGCGTGCGCAGCTCATCCGAGGTTTCCCTCCGCTTTCTCAGGAAGACTGCCACGAGATTGTCGCGCTGGATGAAGTAGTCCTTGTTCTGCACGGAGACATGGACGCGGACCAGAAAGGGGAGCGTCTCGCCGTCCGAAGGCTTCGTCTTCTCTTTGAGGAATCCGTAAATGAAGTCCGGCGAACGCCTGTTGACGAATGACACGCCCTTCTCATCCTTCAGCCCGCAGAGGTCCTGGTAGCCAAACACGCACGGAGGCCTGCGCACCGCCGCGTCCAGCTTTTTCAAGTCCGCCGCCTTTTCCTGGTCCCTTTGAAACCCCCCTTTCATGTGAAACACGCTGTAGGCGACGATCAGCGCCGACTGGCACAACCCGTGGTCTCTCTCGGTCTTCGCCACTTTTGCCCGGACATCCTGGAGCAGAAGATCGGTGAGATGAGTCCAGAAGTGGAACTGAAAATCGCTGGGGGCAAGAATCTGTGAGGCAGCCTTGCGCGGCAGGATTGTTGCGTCCTCAAGAGCCTGACGAAGGATGAGATCGTTCCCCCGAAACGCCAAACTCAGCTTGCTCGCCGCATAGTAAGCGTTCTCTGCGTCCTGCAGATAGCGGGAGATCTTCGCCGTCGCCACCTCGATCAGGATTGTACCTACGATCTCTCGTGGCACGAGCAGTGGCCGCACTCCGTCGGGAAACTCGATCATGACGATTCCTTTGCGGGGGATCGCATCCTCATCCAGGAGCAAGGTAAAGTCGTTGTTCACGTCGACGGTAGTGAGCTGATCCTCACGCACCTCCATTTGGAAAGTCTCGAGGTTCGGAAACGGCCGGTCCGGTTCGACTGACAGTCGCTCGTATTCTTCCAGCAGGGCCATGACGGAAACGTCCGGAGCGGGAACTCTGGCTCCCGCAGCGGCAAGTTTCCTAAACTCCAGGCTTGACACCAGGATCTACCTGAACAGCGCTACCTGCCTTTGGCAGTTATCGACAAAGCTGTTCGCGTTGCGCAGCAGGTTGATGAAATCCTCGGCGTCCTTCTTGTTGAGCAAGAGAATGTCTCTGCACCCGAAACCCATGACCCGTACTACCGCGTAGGATGATTTGTAGCCGTCGGTCTCGAAGAAAACAGTAACGAGCGCCCCATTTTCAGTATACAACTGTCCAATCTCTTGCAGGTAAGACACCGCGGTCTTGTTGAAAACGGCGACATCGATCTTCCTGGCTGCTGTCTGAACAAGGTTCACCAGCTTTGCTCCTTCTGACGCCAGAAGTGGATAGCTATAGTTGGCGTTCATCCACATCATTCCCTGTTCGACGGGAACAACCAGCACAGTGATCGCCATATCTTTGTAGTCGTAGCCGCTTTCCGCGTGTGAGCTTCCCATGGTCTGCGGTCCAACAGCGAATACGCGCGACGCAAGAATAAACACCACGGCCAGGATCAGAGATGGTTTCATATCAGTCTCCCTCCAAACAGGGACACCGCCGGAAGTCAATCGCGACCTCGAGGCGTTTGCGAGCTCCGAATTCACCGAGAAAATAGCATTTGACTCGACTATCCGCCATCCGAACGATGGCGTATTTTGCTATCATTCGCGAATGATGCGAAGTTCCCCGATCCAATACATAAGTTTACTGAAAGAGCGCTTTTTTTAGTAAGGCGGGGTATGAATTCCCATGTCGGTAAGAGTTCTTAAGATTGCACTTTGCAAGATTGCTGATTGAACATGTTCGCGGTACCAGAGTGTGCGAAATCAATACGTGGAGCCAGCGAGACGAGCGCCGGGTCACTTTCGGGGTGAGTGCGAAATATGATTGATCCGTCAAAGTACTAACTCTGGATCATCGCGTCATACGCGAATAATGAGAATATCAGCATTTCTTCCGATAGACAGTTTTCATATTCGTGCGATAACCTAAATGGTTTCAAAAAACGAAGGGACCAGCGAACAAAGGGAGCAAAGGGAAGGACCTCTCGACGCCCGGCGCTTGCATGATTACGCGATGCAAAAACTCCTCGGTGATATTCTTCTGGAAAAAGGCTTCATCAAGAGCGGGGACCTGAACCGGGCGCTCGTCTACCAGATGAGGAAAATCGTTGGCCCAGACCCCCTCGGTTCGGCCAACGCCGCGGAGAGCTTCATCCTCGAGGTCGCGAGGAAGAAGTACAACAACAGGGACGAGTTCTACCTGGGCAGGATCCTGACCGAGCTGAAACTTCTCCCCGAGATGACAGTCCGGAAAGCCCTCGAAATCCAGAAGGCGAGCGAGCTGGAGAGGCCTCGGGGAAAGCTAGACGTCCTTCACAGGATCAGCGCTCGAATGAACAGCTCGTACAATCTCATCGACCTCCTCAAGCAGCTGCTGATTTGCGCGGCCCAGCTCGCAGAGGCGGAGAGCGCGAGCCTTATCGTGCACGAGCGCACAAGCGATTCCCTTGTCATCCTCATGCCGACCGGGCCGGGGGCCGATCGTGTTCGCGAGCGGGTCATTCCCCGGGGCCGTGGCATTGTGGGGTGGGTGTACGAGAACTCACGCTCCCAAATCTCCAATGATGTCGCTCGCGACCCGCGATTCTACCCGGTCATCGACGAAGCCAGCGGCTACACCACGCGCCAGGTGCTCTGTGTCCCCCTCTCCGTCAAGGACAGGAGGCTTGGAGCAATCGAGGTGATCAACAAGACACGGGGTTCGTCAGCGGTTTTCTCGACCTCCGACCTTTTCCTGCTCGAAGTGCTCAGCGCGCAGGCGGCAGTTGCCATCGAGAACACCCGGCTCACGCTCGCGCTGGCACAGGCCGAGGAAGAAATTGGGGTCAGTGCTTCCATGGCTGCGCACAACGAAGGGACCCGGATGGCCGCTCGGCTGTGCGATTCCTTTCTTCATCAGATGGAGAAGTCCTTTGTGCCCCTGCGGGGGTACGCAGAGAAGATGAATGTAGCGCTGCGGAATCCCATGGCTGAGAAGTACAGGGCCTTCATCGAAGCGGAAATGAGCCGCCTGATGCGCGACACTCAACACACCCTCCACTTTCTCAGGGACGAGTGTCCTCTCAGGATCCAACCCGTTGACCTGATGGACCTCGTGCGGGAGCTGGAGTCGCGGACCTGGGTCGAGTGCCGCCTTTCGGGAATTGCATTCCAGGCGACCCGCAACGAGGACGCTCGCGTGAATGCCGATCGCGACATCCTTCTCTGCGCCTTGGAAAACCTGTTTCACAACAGTCGCGATGCCATGCCGGAGGGCGGAACATTCTCTATAGAGGCTTCGCGGCCGGAGAATGGCTGTGCGTCTCTGACTTTTCTGGATACGGGTAAGGGCTTCCCCTCTGCGACCCTCGACCGGCTCTTCGAGCCTTTCCTGGTGAGCGAAAAGCCGCACGCCGCAGGGCTGGGGCTTGCCATGGCGAAGCGGGTTATCGAGGCCCATGGCGGCACAATCACAGCAGGAAACCGCGAGGATGTGCCGGGGGCGTGGGTGAGGATCACGCTTCCCCTCTAGACCATGGCTGCAGGGGAATGCGGGATCATACGCTCGCGCAGATCCTTGCGGACTTTGCCTGGGGAAACGTCCAGGAAGGCAGCCGGCTCCTCCGCAACACGGGAACGACACGGGAAACGGTGACCGACCGTAACCAACCGTGTTTGTCAACGTCGACAACCCCAGCGTTCTGGCGTAGTCAGCTCATTTGGCAAGGCTCTCGCAGATGCTCCAGAGCCGCTCTTCGACATCCTGGTTTCTGAATTGACACGGGATCTCATTCCTGTTTTCGAAGAACTTTCCTGTCACTCCTTCCATGTCCGGGCTGCTGGCAAGCCATACTGCGGTGTCAGCGCCATCAGAAGGTGTTCGACCGCCCCCCCTTTGCCGCAGTCTCTCCATCACTTCGGGAGGCGTATGGCGATACAGGCCCGTGTCAACGATGAGTCCCGGCGCCATCGCGTTTGCCGTCACACCGCTGCCTTCGAGCCTGCGAGCCAGTGCCCACGTCAGCAGCCTGTCGCAGGCCTTGGACTGGGCGTAGGCTTTCATGCTTTCGAAGGGACGGCGCTGGAACTGCAAGTCATCCATGTCGAGATCACTGGCGAAAGTGGAGGCGACATTGACGATTCGTGCAGGCGCGCTTTCGCGCAGCCTCGGAAGCAGAAGGCGGCTCGTCAAGAAGTAGCCGAGAACATTCGTTGCAAAAGTCAGTTCGATCCCTTCTGCGTTCTTTGTCAATGGTTGAGATCCACGGCTCACCGCGGCGTTGTTGATGAGGACATCGAGCCGGGCGTGCCGTTCGAGGATCTGCCGAACAAACTCTTCGATAGACCCTCGGCTGGCGAGATCAACCTGGATCACGTCGATGGAAACGGCTTCAGAGGCTCGGCTGAGCTCGCTTGCCATCCCTTTGGCGGCCGCGGCGTTTCTGCAGCCCAACACCAGGTTCGCTCCGAGCCCTGCGAGCCCGATTGCGATCTGCTTTCCGATTCCGGATGTGGGGCCCGTTATCACTACTGTCTTGCCTTCCATACGTCTCATGGTGTGTTTGCCTCCCGACTGCAATTCCTTGTAGCTCCCTCGCGGCGCGGTGGTCAAGGAGACTTGCTCCTTCGGCGGCGATGGATTGCGCCGACAAGCTCGAGGCAGGCATTTCGCAGTCTAGGAGTGCCGGATTTTGAACACATTGTGCTGAATCTTCGATTGTCCTCCTGAGCGCAGCGTGCTGCAATAATGGGATAAGGTTTCCACTCATGCCAGAAGTGATCCTCGAAGTCGAAGGAGTTTCGAAGAGTTTCCCGGGAGTCAAAGCCCTCGACAAGGTCTCGTTCGATCTTCGCAAGGGAGAGGTCCACGCTCTCGTCGGGGAAAACGGCGCCGGCAAGTCCACTCTCATGAAGATCCTCTCAGGGGTCTACCAGGCGGATGAAGGGACAATCCACTATAAGGGAAAGGAGGTCAGGTTCCATGATTCCACCCAGGCGCGGGATGCCGGCATAGGAATTATCTATCAGGAGCTCAACCTCATTCCCCATCTCTCCGTTTCGGCGAACATCTTCATTGGGAGGGAACCCCTGACCCGGCTGGGGACCCTGGATGAAAAGAGAATGAACAGGGACGCGGTTGCCATCCTGGACCGCCTCAACCTCCACATCGACCCGACAGTCAGGCTCAACAGGCTCCCCATATCCAAGCAGCAAATGGTGGAAGTAGCCAAATCACTCTCATTCGACTCGGAAGTCCTCATCATGGACGAGCCGACGAGCGCCCTGACGGAGTCGGAGATCGACGAGCTTTTCTCCGTCATTCATACGCTGCGTGACCGGGGCGTCGCCATCATCTACATCTCCCATCGCCTGGAAGAACTCAAACACATCGTGGACAGGATTTCGATCTTCCGTGACGGACGCTACGTCAGCACGGACGACTACACGGCCATCAGCATGGAAGAGATCGTGAGCCGGATGGTCGGTCGAAAGCTGGAGAACATATTCCCCGTGCGACACAACGTGCCCACCCCGGAGAAGATCCTCGAGGTCCGCGGCATCCGGCGCACAGGTGTGCTCCACGACATCTCGTTCGACCTGTACAGGGGAGAGATCCTCGGCTTTGCAGGGCTGATGGGAGCGGGCAGGTCCGAGCTGGCGAGGGCGATTTTCGGGGCGGACCCCATTGATGCGGGGGAAATCCTCATGAACGGGCGGAAGGTGTCTCTGCGCTCGCCCTCCGAATCCATCCAGGCGGGAATTGCCTATCTCTCGGAGAATCGAAAGCAGGAAGGCCTGGCGGTGAAGATGCAGCTCGCGGAGAACATCACCATGGCGAACGTCGGTGCCGTGTCCCCGCGCCTCGGGGTCATTTCCCGCCCTCGGGAGATGAACGCCTGCCGGCAGTACGTGGAGGATCTCACCATCAGAACGCCCAGCCTCACACAGATAGTGAACAATCTGTCGGGCGGTAATCAGCAGAAGGTGGTCGTGGCGAAGTGGTTGTTCTGCGATTCGAAGGTCCTCATCTTCGACGAGCCGACCCGGGGGATCGACGTCGGCACGAAGTTCGCCATCTACGAGCTCATTGAGCGCCTCGCCCGCGAAGGCGTGGGCGTCATCATGATTTCCTCGGAGCTTCCCGAGATCATGGGCATGACTGACCGGGTGCTCGTGCTGCACGAAGGCTGCCTCGAAGCCACTCTCGTGACGAAGAACACGACGCAGGAAGAAATCCTGAACTACGCGGCGGGGCTCGGGAAAGGAACACAATCATGAGCGATCCGCAGACGCGGCGCACGGTGGATCACGGCCCGGAGATGGCGGCGGCCACGGGGAGGTCCGGCGCGGCTCTCGACAGGTTCCTGACTTTCGGTGCCGTTGTGGTCCTGTTCGCCGTCTTCTCCATCACGGCGAAGAACTTCTTCACCATGCGGAGCATCCTTAGCCTCGCGCTGCAGACCAGCACCACGACGATCATGGGCATCGGGGTGACTTTCACCATCATCACCGCCGGGATCGACCTCTCCATCGGATCTGTCATCGCGCTCACCGGCACGGTGGCCGTCATGGCCGCCATTGCGGGGGTCCCCATCTGGGCCAGCATGTTCGTTGGATTGCTCACCGGGGCCGCCTGCGGCGCGGCCAACGGTCTGCTCATCACGAGGTTGAAGCTGCCGCCCTTCATCGCGACCCTCGGTATGATGATGGTGGTCCGGGGGGTCGCCCTCACCATTACCAACGCTAATGCGAAGCCGGCTCCTGAGGCTTTCGGCGGGCTAGGAAACGATACCCTGTTCAGGGCGGGGCCCCAATTCCCCGGCATTTCCTACCCGGTGCTCATCATGATCGGGGTCGCCCTCGTCTTCCACTTCATTCTGAAGAGGACGCGGATCGGGAGATACACCTACGCCGTTGGATCCACCGAAGAAGCCGCGCGGCTCTCCGGGATCAAGGTGAACCGGGTCAAGATCATCAACTACGTCTTCAGCGCGCTGCTGGCAGGACTGGTCGGCATCATCCTCGCCTCCCGCATGGTTACCTCCCAGCCAAACAGCGCCATCGGCTACGAACTGAACGCAATCGCCGCCTCCGTCATTGGCGGCACGAGCCTCATGGGTGGCATGGGCACGGTGGGGGGAGCGGTGATCGGGTCCTTCATCATCGGCATCCTCACGGTGGGTCTCACCATGCAGGGGGCCAACTACTTCATGCAGCAGATCGTGATCGGCCTCGTCGTCATTTTTGCCGTGGCCTTCGATCAGATCCGCAGCCGCAGGTAGCGACAGGCATGCAACTGGGAAACGCGGTCCGTATGGACTGTGAAATCGGCTAAGGAGGCTTTTATGAGAAAGCTGCTTCTTGTTCTCGTGGCGCTGGCCCTTGTTGCCGGGGCGGTATCCGCCCAGGAGATCGCGGTCATTGTCAAAACGGGCAACTCCAGTTTCTGGCAGAATGTCCAGACCGGGTGCTTCGATGCCATGAAAGAGCTCAAGGCCAAGACGCCGAAGCTCTCCGTCACCTTCCTGGGAGCGCAATCCGAAAGCAATATTGCGGAAGAGATCAACATCGTGGAGAGCGCCATTGATCGCGGCGTCAAGGCCATCGTTCTGGCTCCCTCCGACGTCACGGCACTCGTGCCTGCGGTGAAGAAGGCGAAGGACGCCGGGATCCCCGTTGTCATCATCGACTCGCTGCTGACTGGCCCCACGTCCAACTACGTGTCATTCCTGGCCACCGACAATGACGCTGCTGGACGGGCCTGCGCAAAAGAGCTGGTTGACCGCGTCAAGGCGGCCACCGGCAGCGACGACGGAAAGATCGCGGTCATGTCCTACGTTGCGGGCGTCGGCTCGGAGATCGGGCGCGTGGGCGGCTTCAAGGACTATATCGCGAAGAACTCGCACCTTGAGATCGTGACCACGCAGTACTCCAACGCGGACATGCCGACGGCACTCAACCAGACAACGAACGTGCTTTCGGCCAACCCGGACCTCGTGGGGATCTTCGGAGCCAACGAGCCGACGGCAGTCGGGATGGGTCGCGCCATTGCGCAGGCCGGACTTGCCGGCAAGATCGTGGCCATCGGCTTCGACGGCAATGCGGCCCTGCAGAACTTCATCAAGGATGGCACGCTGCAGGCCATCGCGGTGCAGAGCTCCTACAACATGGGCTACCAGGGCGTCAAGACGGCGTATGATGCCTCCATTGGCAAGAAGAAGGTCCCGGCCAAGGTGGACACAGGTTTCATCATCGTGACCAAGGACAACATCGACTCTTCGGCAGCAAAGAACGTCCTGTACTGATCCGCCCTTTCCCTCGGGAGACCGCCCGCGCAGAAATACGCGGGCGGCGCTTTTTCGTGTAGGCAAGCCGGTCCTCATGGGTCTATCATAGGGCCGCAGGAGGGGCGCCCGAGGCGCGGCTGACGATGTACAAGTTCCTGATGGTGGATGACGAGGAGATCGTCCGGCGGGGTTTTCGCCGCAAGATCGACTGGACCACACTCGGCTTCGAGTTTCTCCAGCCCTGCGAAAACGGCGAGCAGGCGATCGAGGCCATCGAGACCCTTCATCCCGACGTTGTCATGACCGACATCTACATGCCCCGAGTGGACGGCCTGGCGGTTGCGGCATACGCGGCGGAGCATCACCCCGAGATCGTCATCGTGATCCTTTCAGGATACGACGAGTTCGAATACGCTCAGAAGGCAATCAGGAGCAGCGTGTTCGAATACCTCCTCAAGCCCGTCACTTCACGCGACCTTGCCGCCCTGTTGGTGAGGCTCACGGCACGACTGGACGCGGATCGAATCTCCCGCCAGGAGGAAGACACTCTCAAGGAGCGGGCCACCGCCGCTTCTGCTCTCCTGAAAACACGCAGCCTCCTGGATCTCGTCTCAGGCGTGCCTGGTGCTCTCACCGTCCAGGGCTTCCAGGACCTTTTCGGATTCTCGCCGGCCGGCCTTGCCTGCGCGGCCGTGATTGCTGAAGCTGCGTCCGCAGCAGGCGGGGAGCGTAGTGCCGGCCTCTCAGGAATCGTCGCTGCCGCAGCAGAGTCCTCTCATCGCGTCCTTCTATTCTCCCCCGGAGAGGGCCGCGAGGCCATGCTCGTTTTCGACCAGGACCTGCCTTCCTGCGAAAGACTTGCAGCGGCGTTGGGGGGAAGGATTGCTTCTGCGGGCAGTTTTTTCCCGATCGTGGGGATAGGTAGACCTCGCGAGAGCTGGATCGAGGCTCCCAGGACATACGCGGAGGCTGCTGCGGCCCTCCTTTGCCGACTGGCGAGCGGGCCGGGAAAGGCCTTCCGCTATGCGCAGGCGAGCGAAGACGACCCGGCGGTCCTCGCGGAGCTCAAATCCAGGAGCGAGCTCCTGTGCCGCGCCACTGTGTCGGGTGAGACCGAGGAAGCGGAATCCCGAACCACAGCGTTTTTCACCCTCCTGGAAGAGACTCGACTTCCTCCCCAGCGAATACGGCACGAAATCGGCGCGCTTTTCGAAAGCATTTTGGACGCTCTTCGCGAGCTGGGCGTTTCCGCCGCCGCCATTTCCCGCGACCTGGGCGTGGACTACGAGCTTGCCGTGCAGCGCCTGCGGACTTCCGAGGACGTGAAGGCCTACCTTCTGAGACTTGCGGCTTACGCGGGGTCGGTCCTGGAAAGCCGCAACCTGCCTGTGCCGCAATGGAAAGCACGGGATTTCAAGGAATACATAGCGCGCCATTACGGGGAGCAAAACCTCTCCGTTCAGAAGGTGGCGGCGAGCCTGTCCATCAGCGCAAGCTATCTATCGAAGCTCGTCAAACGCCACCTTGACCGCAGCGTGGTCGACTACCTGATCGATTACCGCATGGAGCGGGCTAAGGAGCTGCTGGCAACGTCCGACCTCATGACCTACGAGATCGCGGAGGCAACGGGCTACACCGATTCCCGGTACTTCAGCTCGACGTTCAAGAGGCACATCGGGGTCACGCCTACCGAGTTCCGCGAGGCTCACCGAAGGAAGACAGCGCATCCATGAAGATCAGGCGCATCCAGGATACCCTCATTCGGGCTTTTTCCGCCCTGATTGTCTTTGCGCTGCTCCTCCTCGGGTTCCTTGCGTATTACTATCTCCACAAGATCCTGATTCAGAACGCGGAAGAAACGACCATGCAGCTAGTCAGCCAGCTGAACAGGGTCATCGAGAACTACATCAGCTACATGGACGACATCGCCCTCATGGCAGTCAACAACGAGGACGTGCGGGGGTTCATCGGAAACCGCGGCGCGGATTCTCCCGGCCTGCGGGCGAAGATCGAAAAGTCCTTCGAGGCCATCCGGACAGTCCGCCGCGACATCGACTCCGTCTTTGTCATAACGCGCGACGGGCGGGCAATTGCCGCAACCCAGGGCGGCGGGCTGAATCCGACCGTCGCCCTCAGGGAGAGGTTCGCCGAGCTTTCAGCAGGGGTGGTGCCGGACCGGCCGTCGGTGTCCTCGGCCCACGTGGAGAACCTCGTCGAGTCGCGGTATCCATGGGTCATTTCGCTCGTGCGCGCCGTGCGAGCCGAACCTTCAGGCGCGAGCATGGGACTCATCCAGGTGGACCTGAATTACGAGATCATCGCCCGGTTGTGCAGGAACATCCAGCTCGGGAAGTCGGGATACGTGTTCATCCTCAACCATGCCGGGGACATCGTCTACCATCCCCGGCAGCAGCTCATCTACGGGAACCTGAAGACGGAGCTGATCCCCGAGATCCTGTCACTCAACGGCGGGAACCTAAGCGCCGTCGTGGACGGAAGGGCGATCCTCTACACAGCGGTGAGCTCTCGGGAGACGGGGTGGGAGGTGGTTGCTGTTTCCTATCTCGACGAGCTTTTCAGCGCGAGTCGCGAAGCGGAATACTACTTCATCATGCTGTCTCTCCTGGTCTTCATGGGAGCAATCGGGGTGGCATTCCTGATATCGTTCAACATTTCCAAGCCCATCGAGTCCCTCCGGCGCTCCATGCAGGCCGTGGAAAGCGGGAACTTCGACATCGACATCACCGTCAATGCGCGAAACGAGATATTCCAGCTTGCTCGCGACTGCGATATCGCGGTGAAGAAAGTCCGGGACCTCATCGAGCAGAACCGGCGCGAGCAGGAGCTGAAGCGCAAGCTTGAGCTGAGGTCGCTCCAGGCGCAGATCAATCCCCACTTCCTCTACAATACACTCGACTCGATCATCTGGATGATCGAGTTGGGGGAAAGCGATCGCGCCATTGACATGACCTCCTCTCTGGCGAAGTTCTTCCGGATCGGGATCAGCCGCGGGAGCGAGACGATCAGCGTCCGGACAGAGATCGAGTACGTCCAGACATATCTGGAGATCCAGAAGCAACGCTACAAGGACAAACTTTCCTACGAGATCATCTTCGCGCCGGAGCTCTCGGACCACCAGATCCTCAAGCTCCTCATCCAGCCACTCGTGGAAAACGCGATCTACCACGGAATCAAGAACATGGAAGGGCCGGGGCTCATACGGATCACGGGCTCTCTGGACGACGGCGCAATCGTGATCCGCATCAGGGATAATGGCGTCGGAATGCGGGCCGAGCAGCTAGACGCCCTGCGGGACGGGCTGATCGAGCCGAATCATGCCAACGGCGTCGGTGTGCGCAACGTCCAGGAGCGCATCCACGTCTACTTCGGCCTCGACTACGGCGTGAGCTTCGAAAGCACCCCCGGGGCAGGCACGGTAGCAACCATCAGGATTCCGGTGATTGCGGGAGATGTGATGTGAGGAACAGGTCTGTTCTCCTGCTCCTGTCAGCGGCCATTCTGGCCGCCGCTGGTCTCACGCTCCTGTATCGTGGAAACGGGCTCTTCAGCCCGGGGTCCGAATCACCGCGCAGAGTGACAGTGATCTTCAAGACCGTTGATTACGAGACCACCCCATTCTGGGGAAATGTCCGCGACGGGGTTTTCTCCGCCGGAAAGGATCTCGGCATCGACGTCTCGATTCGTGGTCCCGCGCAGGAAAGCGACATCCAGGGCCAGATCGACATCGTGCGAGATGCCGTCCGTGAAAAGCCGGATGCGATTGTGCTGGCCGCCGCGGACTACAATCTGCTGGTCCCCCTTGCCAGGGAGATCAGACGAAGCGGGATTCCCCTGGTCAGCATCGACTCCTTCATCAATTCCGACGACGCCGACGTGCGGATCGGAACCGACAGCTATGAAGGGGGCCAGAAGTGCGCGGCGGCCCTCATGCGGTACGCGCATTCGGGCGATACGGTCGCCGTCATGAGCTATGTCAAGGGCAGCTCGACAGCTATCGACCGCGAGTCCGGCGCGCGGGACTATCTGGCAGGCAAGGTGAAGCTCCTCGAAACTCTGTACTGCAACGCGGATGCCGACCTGGCGTATTCCCAGGCTGCACGGCTGATCTCCCACACACCTTCGCTTCGCGGGATCGTCGCGTTGAACGATCCGACGGCCCGAGGGGCCGGGAGAGCGTTGGCCGAATCAGGGAAGCAGGGGACCATTGCCCTCATCGGATTCGACAATTCGTTCCTGGTTCTGAAATACGTGGAACGAGGCGTCATCAGGGACACCGTGGTGCAAAAGCCCTTCAACATGGGTTATCTCGGGATCACCGCGGCACAAGAGCTCATCCGCAGGAAGAGGGTTCCTCGATTCATCAACACGGGCTCCGTGGACATTTCCCGCGGAAACATGTTTCTGCCGGAGAACCAGAAGCTCCTTTTTCCGGTCGCGGAGGGACCTTGAGAAGGGGAGAAGGTCGATCAGCCCCTGTACGACCGACGATATGCTCCCGGGGTGACCCCCTGGATGCCTCGGAACGCCGCGTAGAAACGCTGTGCGTTCGCGAAGCCGGTTTCCGCGGCGATGGCTGCCACCGTGAGAGTCGTGTCGCGAAGCAGCCTGCGCGCCGTGTCGATCCGGTGCCTGATGATTTCCTGGTGGATGCTCCGGCCCAGGGCTTTTCTGAATCTCAGCTCGACTCTTCGCCGGGAGGAGGGGATGGACTTGATGACAGCCCCGACAGTGAAAGGCCCGGGCGCGGCCTCGTGTATCAGGCGCAGAGCCTCATCCACCAGGGGGTCTCCCGTGGCGACCGTGCGCGTGGACGCCCGTTCCACCACCTCCCGTGGCGGGACGAGGGCTGGTCCAGAGCGCCTTGGGCGGCCGTCCATGAAGCCGTCCAGGGCTTCCGCCGCCTCCCAGCCAATGCGCTCCAGGTCCAGCGAGATACTTGAAAGGGGCGGCACTGACAACTCGCACAGGATGTCCTCGTTGTCCACCCCCAGGATCGCGACATCGGCTGGCACTTCCAGGCCCATGCGTCTGCACGCGGCTCCTGTCTTCAGCCCGGCCGTATCGTTGCACGCGAACACGGCCACAGGCTTCGTGAGCCCGAGCAACCATTGATCGAAGCGCTGGGACTCGCGGAGGCTCTCCCACCAGGCAAGGGGCTGCTCGAAAAGGGAAACGCGGGAGGGAGCGACGACAGTCCTGAACGCCTCCCGCCGCGCCTGCGACCAGCCCACTCTCCCCACGCCGCAAAAGGCATACGTGGCAACGCCGAGTGTTTTCAGGTGGCGTCCGGCAAGAGCGCCGGTGGCAGCGTCATCGTTGCAGACCTGGCGAAAACCCGGCCTTCCCCAGCCGCCCGCCACATCCACGACGGGGATGCCGCGGGCTGCGAGCAGGTCCGCGTGCCTGCGGGATTCGATGCGCGCGACAAGACCGTCACCGTCCCAGCGATCGAGAGACCCCAGGGACTGGAACATCCAGCCGTAGCCGTACAGATCCCAGTCCGGCCTGCCGCGCGCGAAGCGCACGACACCGCGCGCCACTCCGTGCTCGAAGTGGTCGATGAGACCCATGAAAAGCCCGACCCGCCGCCGACGTCCCCGCATCTTCCTTGCCTTCGCAAAACGTGATAAAGTATACGCATTTCGGACACCCCGACAACACCCGGCGGAGATACGATGACCGTGGAGGATAGAAATGGACAAGAATGACCTCATCGTCGTGGCAGGCGCCGGAGGCTTCATTGCCGGCGCCCTGGTTCGATATTTCAGTGATCGCGGATTCGCCAGGATCAGGGCGGTGGACAAGAAGCCGCTTTCCCAGTGGTACCAGCGAACTCCGGGTGTGGAGAGCCTCTGCCTCGACCTGAGCCAGGAAGAGAATTGCCGCAGGGCCGTTGAGGGAGCAGTCGAGGTCTACAACCTGGCCGCGGACATGGGCGGGATGGGCTTTATCGAGCGCCACCGGGTTGAATGCCTGCGAAGCGTCCTCATCAACACGCACCTTATCGAGTCGGCGTGGAGGGCAGGGGCCACGCGCTATTTCTTCTCTTCCTCTGCATGCGCATACAATACGGATCTCCAGAAGGATCCGAAGGTCCGCGCCCTGAAGGAAACCGATGCGTATCCGGCCATGGCAGAACGCGGATACGGCTGGGAAAAGCTCATATCAGAGATTTTCTGTCAGGAGTACAGCGCGGAAAGAGGCTTCGCAACCTTCATCGCGCGTTTCCACAACGTCTACGGGCCTTTTGGCACGTGGGATGGCGGGAGGGAGAAAGCGCCCGCGGCAATCTGCCGCAAGGTGATTGAGGCAAAGGACCGCAATTCGAAAGAGATCATGATCTGGGGGGACGGCATGCAGACGCGCAGCTTCATGTACATCGACGACTGCACGAAGGGAATCGACACCATTATGCACTGCGACGCGCTTCGCGCAACGCCGATCAACCTCGGGTCCTCGGAGCTGGTCTCGATCAACGACCTGGTGAGCATCGTCGAGACCATAGGCGGCGTGAAGCTCACCCGCCGCTATGACCCGACGGCGCCCCGCGGAGTGGCAGGCCGCAACAGCGACAACACGATGATCCACAAGATTCTCGGTTGGGAGCCGGATACAACACTCAAGGACGGCCTTGCAAAGACGTACCGCTGGATCGAGCAACAGTACGGCGACCGCAAGGCCGGCAAGCTGACGGTGAGCTGAAGCCGTGCCAATGGAGCTCAGCCAGATCATCGGGCCCATGCCGTATCGCATGGCGTTTGCCGGTGGATGGATCGACCAGCCGTTTGTCTCCCGGCTCAACCCCGAGCCCCCCGGCTCCATGGTGACCGTGGCGCTTGAGCCAACCTTCCGCTGGATGGACCGTTGCGGCATGGGGACTTCCACCCGCAGCGTGGCACTTCGCCACTGGGGCGGCAGGATGCCGAAAGGCGATCCGTGGCAGCTCGTGCGGGAATTGTACGAAGCGGAGAATCAGGGCAAGGTCCAGCCCTCGGGATCGCAGGACATGGTTGGTCTTCTCTACCCAGGCGTCTGCCGGCTTGACTACGATGCGTCCGTCGAGGGAGGCGTTTTCCCCTCCGCCGTCGAGACGTGCATCCAGCCTGCCGTTGCCCGCTGGCTCGAGGGGACTATAAAGGTGTTGCCCGTGGCTCCGCGGCCGGCCGGATACGAGCCCTTGGCGCGGCAGAACCTCGATCCCGCGTGGATTGCCAGGTTGGGGAAGTCCGGTCGCGCCTGCTGGGACGCCATCCTCGCCATGGATGCCTCCGGGCTGGGCGAGTCGATGAACGAATGCATGCGTTGCTGGGCGGCGCTGCTTCCCGACGTCGTACGGCCGCCAGCCTCCGCCGTCGACCTGATGGCGCTCCTTGGCTACTACCAGGAACGCAGCCATGGCGCCATGTACTCCGGATGTGGGGGCGGCTACTTCTACGTCGTGAGCGACGCCCCGGTGCCAGGCTCTTTCCCGGTGCATGTTCGCACCTGAGCAGCACACAAGGCGGTGGTGCGCAGAAGGACTTCCACCACTTGACAGAGGGGGGATGATTCCCCTATGAACAGGGTGCTTCGCGCGCCCGGCGCGTTTGCCAGGGGAGATTCCCGAGTGGTCAAAGGGGGCAGACTGTAAATCTGTTGGCTCAGCCTTCGAAGGTTCGAATCCTTCTCTCCCCACGAGCCTTCTCAGCCGGCTGCCGTGAGTGCGGCTCGGTGATGAAGGCCTTTTTTTTCGTCCGGCCGGAGAAAGTCCCGGCGCTCGGCGGTGCGACGTGACACAGGAAATCTTCTACGCTCGGGGTCTCCGTTTCGAATGCACGCGATGCTCGAAGTGCTGCCGCCACACCCCGGGGTATGTGTTCCTCTCGGAAGTCGACATCGACAGGCTCGTCAGTGCCCTCTCGCTGCCCCGACAGACTTTTCTCAGGCGGTATTGTCATAGAGTCCGGTATGGTCCTGTGCGGCGCATCAGCCTCAGGGAGAAACCGAACGTCGACTGCATCCTGTGGGATGACGGCGGCTGCTCTGCTTACGACGCGCGGCCGCTCCAGTGCCGCAGCTTCCCCTTCTGGGCATCGTGTCTCGCGACTCCCGAGGAGTGGCGAGACCACGGCCAGCAGTGCCCGGGGATAGGGACGGGTCGGTTGCACACGCTGAGAGAAATCGAGGGCTGGCTCGCCCTCAGGACGGAAGAGCCTCTCATCGAAGCATGACGGAACGGTCGTGAACGAATGAGCGGCCTCGAGTTGTCCGACAGCGAGGAGATCGAGCTCTATGTGCTTCTCAAACCGCGGGAAGCAGCTCTGCAGGCCGCCCTCGCAGGCCTTCTGCGGCGCATCGAGCGATCCTTGTATCAGCGCATGACGATCGAGGAAATCGAACGCCTGTCAGGTCGTTTTTCGCATTGATCCGCGTGAGTTTCCCCGTGAAAGCGTTGATTTCCGGATCAGGTGACGATATTTTCAGGTAAGGTCGGGGAAGGCGTGGACCAATGAGAAAGCACACAACCCTGCTTCGGGTCTTGGGACTCGTTCTGGGTGTCATCGCAGTGACTGCGGCTGCCGTCGCCTTTGTCAATTCCAGCCCCCGCCGCCAGGCCGCGGGAGACCGGCTTTTCTCCATTGAAAGGGGCGAGACACTCTCACGGATAAGCGCCCGACTGCAGGACGAAGGCTTTATTCGTTTTGCGCCTTTCCTGGACGCGATCGGGAGAGTCGGCGGAACCCAGGGCGACTTCAAAGCGGGGTACTACCGCATCCCGGCCGGTGCTTCGACGCTCGCCATCCACTGGCTGCTCGTTGAAGGGGCCCAGTCTCTGGAGAAGGTGACCATTCCGGAGGGCTGGACGGTGACGAAGATAGCGCGTCACCTTGAAGCCCAGGGCGTCTGCTCGGCCGGGGACTTCCTGCGCGCCACGCAGTCCGAGGAGATCATTGCCAAGCTCGGGGTGCAGGGGAGGAGCCTCGAGGGGTTCCTTTTCCCGGATACCTACTACGTTCCCCGTCCCTTTCCGGCTGACGCGATGGTCGAGGTCATGGTGCGGACTTTCTTCGACAGTGTGACCAGGATACACCCCGGGTGGCGCGAGATGCCTCCGGAAAAGCTGAGGGATACCGTTATCATGGCCTCCATCGTGGAGCGGGAGTACCGGGCGCCGGACGAGGCGCCGCTCATCGCTTCGGTGTTTTACAACAGGCTGAAGCGGAACATGGGGCTTGAATCATGCGCTACTCTTGAATATATTATCACGGAGATCCAGCAAAAGGCGCACCCGGAGTACATCACGAAAGACGATGAGAAGCTCAACTCTCCCTACAACACGTATAAGTGGGCCGGTTTACCTCCGGGGCCGATAGCGAATCCTGGAAAGACAGCACTGGAGGCTGCCTTCAACCCCGCACAGACGGATTACCTCTACTTCGTGCTGCGCGACCCTGATGCGGGGAGACACTATTTCTCACGCGACCTGAGCGAACACAACCAGGCGAAGTACCTCTATCTGAAGAAATCGTAGGGGTATGCGGATACCGGAAAGTACGCTTTCTGAGATTCAGAACCGCCTCGACATCGCGGAAGTCATCGGCGAATACGTTCCGCTGCAGCGCAAGGGGGGGAGATACTGGGGCCTGTGCCCCTTTCACCAGGAAAAGTCGCCGTCCTTCACGGTGACTCCGGACAAGGGCGTGTTCTACTGCTTCGGATGCCACAAGGGAGGCGGACTTTTCCAATTCGTGATGGAGGTCGAAAAGCTCGCGTGGCGGGACGCCGTGGAGTTGCTGGCAAAGAAGGCCGGCGTCGAGATTCCGCGCGGCGAGGGGAGCGAGGAGGGAGCCAGGAGAGAGGCATTTCTCGAGCTGCACAAGCGGGTTGCGGGGAGCTTCCACTGGCTCCTATGCGAAGGACCACAGGCGGAGGCGGCGAGAAAATACCTCACCTCCCGCGGCGTGAGCCGGGAGATCATCGACAGCTTCCAACTCGGGTTTGCGCCGCCGGAGAGGGAGTGGTTGCACAGGTTCCTGCTCTCGAAAAGCTATTCTGCGGACTTCCTCGCGCAGACGGGGCTCTTCCTGCGGGGTGAGAAAGGCAACGCGGGGCTCTTTGTCAACCGCATCATGTTCCCGATCGGCAATCCGCGGGGAGAGACACTGGCCTTCGGGGGCAGGGCGCTGGGAGAGGCTCAGCCCAAGTACATGAACTCTCCGGAGACCGCCTTCTTCCGCAAGGGGGAGAATCTCTTTGGCTTGGACAAGGCTGCAGCGCCGATTCGAAGCGCCGGCCAGTTTGTCCTGGTGGAAGGGTACATGGATGTCCTGGCAATGCATCAGGCGGGTGTCTCCACCAGCGTGGCTCCCCTGGGAACGGCGCTCACTGAGAGCCAGGTGCGGCTTCTGAAGCGCTATGCGCAGAAGGGGGTCCTGGTCTTCGATGGAGACGAGGCAGGGCAAAAGGCCACCATGAGGGCCATCGAGATGCTGGAAAGGCAGGACCTCATTGCGCAGGTGGTCGAGTTGCCCGACGGCAAGGACCCCGCGGACTTCGTGCAGAACGGGGAGATCGAGAAGCTTCGCGGCCTTCTCGAGAAGCCGCAGGAGAGCTTCCGCTACCTCGTGGCGAAGGCGATTGCCCGGCAGGAGATCTCCACGCCGCAGGGCAGGGAGGGGGTGCGCGACTTTCTTTTTCCCTTCGTGGCGTCCGTCGGCTCCCAACTGAGGGCGGACGGCTATCTCAAGCTGATCGCCGAGTCGCTGGATGCCGAGGAGCAGGCGATCCGTGGAGATTTCGCGGCGTGGCGGGCGCGGGAAAAAGGTCGGACCAGGGGGAGGCCCCAGGGAGAGCCGGATGATCAGAGGCCGCTCTCCGCGGATCTCTTTCTCATGCTTGCGGTAGCGGCGAATCGAGAGCTGTTCCCGCTCGTGCGAAACGGCGGGATCTCGATATCCGAGCTCGACGATGATCGCGCCAGGACGCTCTTCGTCGCGCTCGAGGAATCCTTTCGGGCGGAAGAGACGGGACTTGATGCCCTGTGCGCCCGCATCGAGTCGGCCGCTCTGAAGGATCTCGTCGTTCGCAAGGCCGCAAGCGGCGAGTTTGATCTGAACCAGGAAAAGCTGGTCAGCGACGGCGTGCGAAAGGTGCGCCAGAGGGAGCTGCGAAAGCGCATCGAGCAGCTCGGGGCGGAGATGAGACGAGTGGACCGCGAAAGTCAGGATTCCGCGCGCATGCGGGAGCTGCTCGCGGAGAAGATGCATCTGGACGACGAGCTTGCGAAACTGAATACGGGAGCTGCAAGGGCTTGAAACAGAAAACGACGACGAAGAAGAGGAAAGCGCCGCGCACGGCCTCACGGGAGGCTGCGCGGAAACGGGAGAAGACTGCCTCCCGCGTGGCCACGAAGACGGCGCGGGGGGCCTCCGTCGCCCTGCGGGGTCAGGAGCTCGCCGACGACCCGGCGATCAAGAAGCTGCTCGAGTATGCCAAGGGCAAGAAGAGCGTCAGCTATGACGAGGTGAACGATTTCCTTCCGGATTCGATCGTCCACTCCGACCGCATCGAGGAAGTCATCGGCCTTCTCGAGAAGCACAACATCAAGCTGGAGGATGAGGAGATCAGCCTCGAGCTCGAGGAGGAGAAGCCGGGCAAGGATCGGAAGAAGCTCATTTACAGCGACAAGGAATCCTCGGTCGATGACCCTATCCGCCTCTATCTGCGGGAAATCGGAAAGGAAAACCTTCTGACCGCGGAGCAGGAAGTGGAGCTCTCCAAGAAAATGGAGGAGGGCGAGAACATCATCAAGGGGGTCATCAAGAACTCAGGAGTGCTGGTGCGGGAGTTCCTCCGCCTCGGCCTCCGGGCCACTGCCGCCAAAGACCCCCGGGAGATGAACCTTTCCAAGAAGGAGGCCACTGAATATCTCGCGGAGACCCGCAAACTGGGCGCCTTCTACCGCGAGCCCTTCAAGGACCACCTGGCGGGCGTGAAGCGATACATGGAGATGAAACGCCAGACCGAGTCGGAGGGCGGAGACATCTTCGATGACGCGTTTCTCGAGATTCGCAAGGACGTGGCCGACTCCCTGA
>DATKLB010000252.1:0-14528 GCA_035542615.1 Spirochaetia bacterium
GCGATCCGGCAAAATTGTAGCCCGGGCTGTAAAATGTCGCTGTGGAACCTGCGGCAGCCAACGAAGGGGCTGTCGGAGCCGCAAGGAAGTAGGGGTTCGGCAGCCCGCAGCCCGCTTCCAGAATGATGAGCGCTGCGGCGAAAAGTACCTTCAGCGGGCGCACTTCCCTCTTCCTATGTCCCCGCCCCTGCCCTCGCCGCTGCCTTTGCCCGTGCGCCATCACCCGTGGGAGGCTCGAGGCCTTCAGGAACGTCGATGAGCTCGTAGATCAGCACCGGCCTGTTCTTGCCCTTTACCCGTATGTTGTCGAGCTCGCGCGCCACCACCTTGTTCTTTACCGCAGCGTAGGTGTACTCGCTGATGATGATATTCGTGGAATACTGCTTGTTCGTGCCTTCCAGCCGGGCGCCGAGATTGCACATATCGCCCATCAAAGTATAGTTCATCCTGCCGATGGATCCCATGTTGCCGACGGTCATGATACCCGTATTGATGCCGATGCCGATGTTGATCCTCCTTTCCTGAGGCCACGCCCCGTTCATCTTTTTCAGCACCTCCATCTGCCTGAGAGCGCACTTGCAGGCGAGCAGCGCGTGGTCCTGCTGGGAAACGGGAGCGCCCCAGAAGCACATGATTTCGTCGCCGACGTATTTGTCGAGCGTGCCCAGGTGCCCCAGGATCACGTCCGTCATCGCCGTCAGGTAAAGGTTGAGGTGGTTGACCAGCTCCTGAGATGACATGCGTTCCGACATGCTCGTGAACTCGCGGATGTCGGAGAACAGCACCGTGAGCTCCTTGTCCACGCCCCCCAGCTCGGGAGGCGCCTGAAGCACTTCGTCCATGACTGCGGGGCCAACGTACTTGCCGAACATGTCGCGGATGCGCCGCTTGTCCCTTTCCTCGAAGCGGTTCCGGTATACCACGACTGCGATGAAGCAGAGGACCATCCCGAGGACCGGCTCGACGAAGTTCAACGCAAGGTCGCTCTGATCGAAGACGAACAGATAGACAAAGAAATACACCACGCCCAGCACAACGATGATGACCAGGGACCAGATCGTGGAAAGCCGCGACACCATGAGGGCAGTCAGCATGATGACCAGGAACAGGATCACCCCCTGAAGCCACGGTTCCACGTGACTGAGGAAATTGCCCATGAGGATGGTGTTGAGCGCGTTGGCGTGGATTTCCACTCCATACATCAGGCCAAAGGGAGTGGGTTTCTCATCCTCCGCCATTCCCTGGGCAAACGCTCCGACCATGATGATCTTGTTTCCGACCGCCTTGGTCGGCGGCCATTTCGCCGGGTCGGGAGATGTGATGCTGCCGGCGTAGCCGGCGTAGGATCGCACCGGGAATGTCTGGTGCCCCTGGGGGCTCGGGTCGGATACTGGGCCCATGAAGTTGATGGACATGGCCCCTGTCTCATCGATCGGGATGCGAATCTCCATGAGGGTCCGATAGATGCCGTCCTTCACGAGATTGCCATCCTTGTCGTATTGCGGCGACCGAACGGTGCGCTTGTACGGCTCCCACTGCCCGGTCTGGGGGTTGTACATCTGTGGGTCGGGAATGCGGATGTATTTCCCCAGAACCACCTCGATGTCGGACATTGTCTTGTTCATGTATGCGAGGGCGAGGGAAAGAGTTATCGAAGGAACGAACGTGTCCCGGTACTCGCGCACCACGGGATTTTCAGGAGCGCTTTTTTCCATGCGGCTCTTGAGATCCGCCAGCAACGCGGGAGTAAGCGGATACGGCACCTCGTGGACGTAGTTGTTCCTGTCGATCCATGCCAGGCGCTCGAAGCTGGCCCTGTCGACGTGCTGCTCGATGCTGAGCTGGTCTAGGGGGATTTCTTCTTCCAACTGGGAAAGCTTCGCGACGAGGGGCTGTCTTCGGTTGACCTGGTCGGGGTCGGGAAGGTAGTTCGCGTGGCCGTAACCGTGCGTAGCGCTGGCGTATGGCTTCAGGGGCGAATCCACACCGAGGAAGGGGGTGACCTTGAGCCAGTCTCCCTTGATGTTGGTGATCGAGCCGGCATTCCGGTAGAGCGCGTCCTGCCTTCCAAAGAACTCCTTTGATGTTCCGGCGGGGTTCGCGTTCTCGTTCAGTGTGAGAACGGTTTCCAGGAACACCCGGCCGTTGTTCCTGATCGCTGAGACGAGCAGTGCATCGTCTTCCGCATTCTCCGAGGGCTCGATGAAGAAGATGTCGAGGAACAGCGCCCGCTCCCGCTCGGCCTGGTTCTTGATCCGGGTGAAGGCGTTGACCAGGTCGGCATGCCGCTTGCGGGGGAACGGCCAGCGGCCGAACCGGGCCAGCGCCTTGTCGTCGACGCCGATGATCAGGATGTCGGGGGAGATCCGCTGGTTCGCCTGCTGGAAAGTGACCCCCTCCTGGACCCGGGTCGCACTGACGCGGCTCTTATGGCGGAAGTTGAAGTCGAGCAGCTTTTGATCGATCTCGGTGGTGAGGATCGTCTTGAAGGTCAGGGCAAAGACGAGACAAAAAACGAGGAAGCCGATAACGAGCCCGAAGTACCGGGTTTCGAAGAACTTCGACGTGCCTTTCCGATCTGCCACGCGAGCATCCTCCTCGCTGCGTGCGGGCTCCATCACGGGCGCGCCTCCAGACCCGGCGCGCCGCCCCGTTCTGTTCTCTACTTTGTCTTTCCGAGCACCCGCAGCTCGATCACCCGGTTCTTCGCGAGCTTGTCCCACGTGCTGGACGGATACAGGCTGTCGATCTGGTCGTACATCTTTCTGGCGTCCTCGAAAGAGCCTTTCTGCTCATCGAGGCGCCCGGCGTCGAACAAGGCCCGGGGTGCAACGGGCGAGTCGGGGTAACTCCGGGTGACCTGCAGGTACAGCTTCAAAGCGGCCTCTGCATCCCCTTTCTCCTCCAGGCACACCCCCGCGTTGAACAGGCTGATGGGAGCGAGGTAGCTGGCAGGAAACCTGCCTGCCAGGGTCTGGTAGTCCTTCTGCGCATTGTCCCAGGCCTTGTCCTGGGAGTACACGTCCGCGCGGATGAACAGCCCCCGCTGCCCGCCATACTGCCGAGAATACCGGCCGATCAGCACGCCAAGCTGATCCATCAGCTGCTTCTCGAGGGCGCCCTTTTTCGCGGCATCCGTTTCCGTCTTCCACTTGTCGTACAGGCTCTGCGTCCCCTCGGCCAAAATGGTGGAGTCGCTCGCGAGCTTGCGGGAAACCTCGGTATAGATGAAGTAGCCGACCATGAAGGCCGCCGCGGCGATGAGGATCCCCAGCAGGACGATTCGGAACCTGCTGACCGTTGCCGCAAGAAAGTTGCTGATCCGACGCCGAAGCGGCTGCTCGGGCTCCTGGCGCCGATCGGTTGCCTGCTGGACTGGCTGCATGCGCTCTACGCTCCTCTTTCCCTCATGATGTTCAGCTCTCTCACCAGCTTGGACAGGTAGCTTCTCTGGATGTCGAGCGACCGTGCCGTGCGGGTCTGGTGCCATCCGTTCGCTTCCAAGGCCTTGGTGATAAAGTGTTTTTTGAAGATGTTCAATGCCTCGCGGAGGGTCTTCTGCGAGTACGAGTCTCCGTCCTGGACAGGACCGCCGCTCAAGGTGAGGACCTCGGGCCTGACAATCTCGTCCCGGGAGAACACGACGGCTCTCTCTATGGAGTTCTCGAGCTCGCGAACGTTGCCCGGCCATGAATAGGACAGCAGCTCTTCCATCGCTGAGTCGGAGAAACCCTGGATCTGCTTCTTGGTCTCCCGGGAGTGCTTTCTGAGGAAAAACTCCGCAAGCAGCGGGATGTCCTCCCGGCGCTCCCGCAGCGGCGGTATGTTGATGGGAAGAACGTTCAGGCGATAGAAGAGGTCGGCGCGAAACTTGTTCTGCCCGACCAGTGTCTCCAGGTTGCGGTTGGTGGCCGCAACGATCCTCACATCCACCTGCATGGATTCGCTGGCCCCGACTCTCTCGAACGTCTTGTTCTGGATCACCCGCAGCACCTTTGCCTGAAGAGCCAGCGGCATGTCCGCGACCTCGTCGAGGAAAATGGTCCCGCCGTCAGCAAGCTCGAACCTGCCCCGGCGGTCGGCAATTGCGTCGGTGAAGGCCCCCTTCACGTGGCCGAAAAGCTCGCTCTCCAGGAGCGGCTCGGGGATAGCGGCGCAGTTGACGCGTACGAACGGCCTGGCCCTGCGAGGACTGCTCAGGTGAATCTGCTCGGCGAAGAGCTCTTTCCCGACGCCGCTTTCGCCGAGCAGGAGGACCGAAGAATCCGCGGCAGCGGCCCTGCGGGCGATCTCCATCTTCTCCTGGATGACCCTGCTCTCCCCGATGAAGGTGTGAAACCCCTGGTCGGTGCTTACCTTGTCTTGAAGCACGGAAAGCTCGTTTTTCACCTTCTGGTAGCTCTGGGCGTTCTGGATTGCCAGTGCAGCCTGCGTGGAGAAGGCTTCCAGCCACTGCAGATCCTCTTCTCCGAACTTCTTTCCCCCGCGCTTGTTGATGATCTCGACCACGCCAACCAGCCTGTCCTTGACCCGCATGGGTACGGCCAGAATGGACGCCGCGGGGAACCCGATCTTCTCCGCGATCTCGGGATAGAAGCGCGGGTCGCTTGCCACGTCGTTCACGATCAGCGAGGTATTCTTCTGCGCCACCCACCCCGCTATGCCCTCCCCCATGTTGAGCGAGTAGTGCTTGAGAAACGGCCCCTTGGGACCGAGGGCGATCTCGAAGTACAGCTTGTTGTTCTCGGGGTTCAGCAGCATCAGGGAAGACGCTTCCCCCTCGGTGAGCTCGGTCGCCGACTGCACGATTTGCGTCAGGAGGGCCTTCAGGTCCGCGTAGTTCGAGTTGATTCGCGCGTAGATATCGAAAAGGATATCAAGCTTCTCACGGTCCGCGGTGAATCTCAACATCCCCCTCGCCGCTAGCCCTTTATCTTGTCCTTGAGCATGTCGCCGAGGGAAACAGTTTCCTGCTTGGAGTCGTCGTGAATGTACTTGTCCATCTCTTCCCGCTGCACCCGTTTGACGTAGTCCTTCAGGGACAGCGACAGCTTCTGCTTGGACGGATTGACCTCCGTCACCACGGCCTGGACCTGGTCTCCGACCTTGTACTTCGCCAGAGCCGTCTCGACGGGCTCCACCCGGTCATCCACGACGTTCATCTTGTGCACGAGTCCTTCGATTCCGCCCTGCACGCGGACAAAGAACCCGAAGTCCGTGATGTTGGTGATCTCCCCGCTGATGATGCTGCCTCTGGGATAGGCCCGGGCGATCGACTCCCACGGATCTTCCGAGAGCTGCTTGACGCCGAGCTGGACCTTGCCACGCTCCTTGTCGATGCCGATCACCATCAGCTCGACTTCCTCGTCCACTTTCGCAAACGAGGATGCGTTCCTGATCTTCTTGGTCCAGGACATGTCGTCCACGTGCAGGACTCCGTCGATGCCCTCTTCGATCTCGAAGAACAGCGCATACGGGCTGGCACGGACCACCTTGCGGTTCAGCCTCATGCCCACCGGGTACCGCTGGTCGATGTCGTCCCAGGGGTTGGGAAGAACCTGCTTCAGCCCGAGGGAAAGCTTCCCCTGCTGGATATCGTAGTTGAGGATCTTGGTCTCCACGACGTCACCGACCTTGAGGACCTCCCGGGGATGCTTCACCTTGCGAACCCAGGAAAGCTCGGAGATGTGCGCCAGGCCCTCGATGCCCTCTTCGATCTCGATGAAAGCGCCGAAGTCAGCCAGCTTTGTGACCTTGCCCTTGACGATGTCCCCGATGTGGTACTTCTCTTCGAAGTGGTTCCAGGGATCCTCGGTGAAATGCTTCAAGCTGAGATTGATCCTGCCCTCCTCGGGCTCGAGCCGGATCACCTTGAGCTGGATTGTCTCACTCAGCCTCACGAAGTCCTTGGGCCGCGTCACATGGCCCCAGCTCATGTCGTTGATGTGCAGGAGGCCGTCAAACCCTCCCAGATCGACGAACGCGCCGAAGGATGTGAAGCTCTTCACCACGCCTTCCACGACGTCGCCAATCTTCACCTGGGAGAAGAACTCCTCCCTCCGCTTTCTGATATCCTCTTCCATCCAGTCGCGCCGTGAGACGACGATGTTGGTCTTGCCTTTGGCGTACAGGCGATCGATGTAGAACGAGGATTTCACGCCGACGTAGTCGGAGTTTTCGCTGGGTCTCTTCACGTCCACCTTGGACAAGGGGAGGAAGGCGCGGATGTCGTTTCCCAGGTCGACCTCGTAGCCGCCCTTGATCTTGTGGATGATTGTGCCCTGAACCGGCTTGTGCTCATCGAACGCAATGCGGAGGTCTTTCCAGAAGATCTTTTCGTCAGCCTTGCGCTTGGATACGATGACCTGGCCCTCGCGGCCCTCTTTTCGGACGAGAATGACGTAGACGGTCTCACCCATCGCTGGCTTGACGTCGAACTCGCCTGCCGGAATCTTGCCCTCGGACTTGTAGCCAACGTCCACGTAGACGTAATCGTCGTCCACTTCGATGACGCGCCCGGGAATCATCTGGCCCTCTTCGATTGGCTGGAGGGACTGGACGTACTGCTCCTGCAGCTGAATCTCGGCTTCCGGCGCGAGCTTCTTCTTGTCTTCTGTGCTCATAATCGGCGTATGTCTCCCGGGTTATTTTTTTTCACGAGGATAGCTACAATGACTCTGTCACAAACTTGATCTATGGTCAAGTGTGACGTGTCGATCAGAAGCGCATCGGGGGCTGCCAGGAGCCGTCCGGTGGGCTTGTTCCGGTCCACGGTGTCCCGCGCAGCGATGGATTTTTCCACTTCCTCGAGCGGGAGATGGCTCACGCCCTGGGCATGCCTGCGCGCCGCCCTCGTGGAGACGTCAGCATCGAGAAAAATCTTTATATCCGCGCGCGGGAAAACAACCGTCCCGATGTCCCTGCCTTCCACGAGCACGTCCTTGCCCTGCACGATCTCGCGCAGCCGGGTGTTCACGATTCTCCGGATCTCCGGGATGCTCGAGTGAGCGGCAACCCATTCGTCCACCGCATCGGAATGGAGGAGATCTTCGACGTCGCGGCCGTTCGAGCAGAGGCGCGAGCCGCGCATCGAAAGCCGGCAGGCCCGGGCGACCGCGAGGACCCGGTCAAAATCTCCGGGGGGCGCCCCGGCTTCGAGCGCTGCCAGGGTGATCGCCCGATAGAAGTTGCCCGAGTTCACATACAGAAGCCCCGCCGCGTCGGCGCACCTTCTGGCGACCGTGCTCTTTCCAACACCCGCCGGACCGTCAATCGCAGCTATCATGGTCGTGCGAGGGCCCACCCGATGACCGGAGTGGATTTCCTTTTTGAGGTTGCGAGCATCATTCAACGGTAAGAAGAGTATGCTGCTTTCCAGCCGAGGTGGCAAGGCACCCACGCGCCGATGAACTTCGCCGAATTGAACCATTTGCCCGAACGGGGTAAGCTTTGAATGCACTCCGATGCAACGACGGAAGGAATCGCGACCGCGCAGGAGACGCAGGTGAGTGGTTCGATGGAGACTCTCAGGGCAGGGCCCGCACCGGGCAGCGACCTCGCCGTCGAGGCGATCCTCACCACGCATCGGATCCTCGGCAGCTTCGGTCGCGACCCGAGGTCGCTCGAAATCCTTCACGCGGACATTTTTGATTCCCGGCCCCAGGTCGCCCTTTCCTCGTTGCAGGCGGTGAGCGAAATTGCTGACCGACGCAGCCTCCTGTACGTCGCGCGCCTGTTCCATCATCCGGACCCGCAGATCGTCTGCGCTGCCGCGCGGGCAGCGGGAGCCATAGCTTCACCGGAGGCGCTTCCGCTGCTCGTCTCTCTGTCCGGGTCCACGCGCCAGGAGTCCGTGCAGCTGGAGGCCCTGCGCGCTCTGGCCAGGGGCTTCCCCCAGGCCCCCGAGACGCGGCAGCTTGCGGCAGCGGTATCGAGATCGGTGGCCGTGCAGCCGGAGACAGCCGCCGCGGCGCGGGAGGTGCTCCTGCAGCTTGAGAGTCTCCGCGGAGCAAAGAGCGCGCTCGAGCTTGCCGGGGAGCAACCGGATGTCCTGCCTGTTCTGCTTCAGATGGCAGGCAACGACGAGAGCCTTGTCAGCCCCCTGCTCGAGAAGCTCAAGGGCGAGCACGCCGGTTTGTCACTTGAGCTCCGCAGCCGGCTGATTTCGCTCGCCGCGCCTCTGTCATCGGAAGCGGCCCGCTCGGTTTTTTTCGATTCGCTGCGCGACCCAAGCGCCGCGGTCAGACGGGAATGCTATCGACACATTGGAAACCACCCGACCCAAGTCCCCCATTTCGATGACCTCTGCCAGCTGTTGTTGACAGGCACGGAAGACCAGGCGTCGATGGAGGAGGAGGCCCTCCAGGCCCTGGACGCAATGCAGTCCTCCCTGAGCCTTGCAACGTCTCAGCCAGAGCTGCCATCTCTGGCGGGGCTCTCTGCGGTGATCAAGAGTCTGTTCGTTCAGCTGCTGACGGCTGTCGAGCCGGACATCGACACCTCCCTCGAAATGGGACAACAGATCGCGAAGGCAAAGGAATACCTGGAGTTCTATTTCAGCAACGACGCGCGGAGAATATTCCTCGACTCCATCAAGAGTGGAGGAACTCGGTCACTGAGGCGCAGGAGCGCCAGGGCCTTGAAGGATTCGGCGGTCAAGCTCGAGATGCGGCACTTCGAGGGCTACAGCATCATGTATTCCCTCGTTGCGGATCCGAGCCGGCCCGGCGTGGCTTTGTTCCTGCGGCATTTGACCTCCGCGGACATCGGGAAACGGGGAACGCTCTGCCGTCTCAAACGGGCTCTGTCCCTTGCACGCCTCGCTCCTCCGGCGGACGCGGCCGTTCTCCTGTACCGGATCCTCGAATGGGCGCGAGCCATGAAGCTCTTTCGGCTGGCCGAGCTCGCCCTCCTTGCGCTTCACCGCGTCGATCTCAAGTCGGCGATCGCGGTGTGCCTGGAGTGCATGGCCGCCCCCGTGACAACCAAGGTCCTGACAATCGCCTCCTTCGATCTTCTGAAAGACATGGACATCTCGGCGATCGAGCCGACGCTCATCGCGCTGCTTCGCGAGAACGACCGCTACATCCGCCTGGCCCTCCTGGAATCGCTTGCTTCCCTGGAAGCTCAGCCGGGGGTGAATCTCCTCGGTTCTCTCCTCCAGCTGTTCTCTTCGGAAACCGACTCGGAGGTATCCTCCAAGCTCGTGGACCTGCTCGGCACAAAAGGCGACGAGGGAACCGCCAGCGCTCTGATCGAGGTCTACGACCGCCTCGAGGAATGGAAAAAGGTTCTGTCGATCACGCTTCTGGCAAGGATCACGCGAAGGGTGGAGCTTCATAACCGTCCTGCGCTGACGGAGTTCCTCTACCGGGTCCTTCGGGCGGATCCTCCCGCCGTTCTTGCCCGCGTGCCCACGGCGCTGATGGCTCTCGGTGACGACTTCGCCGCAAACGTCCTGCGGGATCTGCTTCCCCGCCTCGGCCCTGTCGAGCGAACAGCGCTTGTGAGGGACCTGCGTGACGACCTGCGGCCAGCGGTCATCGCCGTCATCTGGTCGCTGCTGCGCGAGCGCGATCCCGGGCTGCAGCAGGCGCTGCGCGAGATTCTTCCCCTGGCCATGGACCCGCGGGCGCAGCAGCTCCTGGTCAGCATGGTGCGGACGCTGCGAACGAAAACCAGCGAAGCCGAGCCGCTGGACGTCGAGCCGTTGGAGGCCGATGCCGTGATCGAGGAGACCGTGCGGCTTTCCTCGGAGAAAGAGACGTATCGGTTCGAACGGGAGCACGTGCGCACGTGTGCCGTGCTTTTCTCCGATATCGAGGGGTACTCCACAAAGGCTCAGGAGCTGTCGTCCATCGAGCTCAGCAACATGCTGCGGGAATACGAGGGCATTCTTCTGCCGATCGTGGAGGCGCACGCCGGCGCGCTGATGAAGCGCATGGGTGATGGTCACCTGTTCGTCTTCGATGAGCGCATGGACGCCGTCCTGGCCGCCATTCGGGTCCAGAAGGCGCTGCGACGATACAATCGCTTTCACCCCGAGAAGCAGCGCGTCCAGGTGAGAATCGGAATCCACTGGGGAGAAGTCGTCGAGCGAGAAGGCGACGTCCTGGGCAACACCGTCAACATAGCTTCCCGCCTGCAGTCCGTGGCGAGCGGTGGCTCCACCTGCATCTCGCGTGAGGTCTACGAGGCGGTCGCAGAGTGGATTCACGCGAACGACCTTGGCCCGATGCGCATCAAGGGCCTGCGAGATCCGGTCCAGGCCTGGGAGCCGACCGAGGCGGCCCTGGGAATGCCGTCCGGCCTTGATCCGCTCAAGCGACGGGGCCGCATGGAAACGGCGCCCAGAAAGGAGGCAACCTCCGAAACCGCTCGACTCTTCGACGTGGAACGGCTCGTTTCCGGTCTTGCGCAGGTTTTTCAGCGCCTTCGGGATGTCAGCCGCAATGGCGCGCGCACGGGAGAAGAAGGCGCGATTGAAGAGGAGTTCGTCAAGGGCTGGGTCTCGCTGCAGACCCTTATCGCATCTCTGGGAAAGCACCCGGATGAAAGCCGTCCGGATGAAAGCCATTCCGATGAGGACGAGGGCCGCCCCGTGGAAAAGGAGTAGTGCGGTGCCCGCTCAGCTACTGTGGTCGAAAAACCACCTGATCTCGCGCTCGGTGAGCCGACGAAAATGTCCTGGCGGCAGCCCCTTCAAAGTTATGGGACCGATGCGAAGCCGGTGTACCCTCTTGAGCCGTATGTTGCGGCTTGCAAACACGTTGCGTATCTCGCGGTTTTTCCCCTCGGTCAGGGTGATCAACGCCGAGTGGGGACCGCGAAGCGTGTAGGTCTTGCACCGGTACACCTGGTCTCCGACGCGCATGCCCCTGGCGTACTGGCGAAGGAAATCTTCATCGATTGCCCTTCCTGTCTCCACGAGGTATTCCTTCTCGATTCCCCCCCGGGGATGTGAAACCACCTTCGAGAACTCGCCGTCGTTCGTGTAGAGGATGAGGCCCGTGGAAAGAAAGTCCAGCCTCCCCACGTGGAACAAACGGTCATGAATGGCCGAGGAGAATAGCTCGCTCGCAAGGGGCCTTCCCTGGGGATCGCTGTTCGCGCTCAGGTACCCCCTGGGCTTGTGGACGGCGAGGTACGTCTTCCTGGGGGAAGGCGCGACGGGCCGGCCGTCGAATGTCACCGAGTCCTTAAGAGAGACCTGCGTTCCCAGCCGGGTGACGGGTGCGCCGTTGACCGCGACCCTGCCGTGCAGAATGAGCGTCTCGCAGCTTCGCCGCGACCCCAGGCCGCACCGGGCGAGGAATACCTGGAGACGGACTGAGTCCTGCGCGCGCCCGCCCATGGTTTCGGGGCTCGCTGCCCCACTACCCTCCGCGCGGCGGACTCCCCCGCGATCGGGGCCTGCCCGGGGTCGGCGGGCATCGCCATCACTCCTGCTCAAAGCGCTCCCTCTCCAGACCTTCGAGCTTCGGAAGGTCGGAAATCGTGCTCAGGCGGAATGCTTTCAGAAACTCCCTGGTCGTCCCGTACTGGACAGGCTTGCCGGGGGCGTCTTTCTTCCCCACCTCGCGGATGAAGTTCCTGGCGATCAGAAGCCTGATCATTCCGTCAGCCGATACTCCCCGGATGCTCTCTATCTCAGCTCGGGTGATTGGCTGAGAGTAGGCGATGATGGCGAGCGTCTCGAGGGCCGCCTTGGAGAGATGGTTCTCGCTGCTTTTCCCGTACCGTTCGCGCAGCTTTTCCCACAGGCTCTTGCGGGGCGCGAAAGCAAAGCCGCCCCCGATCTCTACAATCTCCAGCCCATGGCAGTCTGCCTCCAGCCCCTGGCGAAGCTGTTCGAGCGCCTCCTGGGTGGCCTCCGTGGACAACCCGCTGATCGAGGAAAGCTTGCGCAGCTCCACCGGATCGCTTTCCAGGAGAAGGATGGCCTCGATCAGCGCGGCGTCTTTACTCAGCTCCATTCCCGTTGCCTCCCTCAGTCATGGACGCTGATGCATCCGCCTTTCGAGCCCGGACAAGGATGTCCCCGAACAGCCGGTTCTGCATCACGGTTATGCGACGCTGCTTCACCAGCTCGAGAACGGCCCAGAACGCGCAGACGACCTCCAGCAGGCTGCGCCTTTTCACCAGGTCCGTGAAGAGGAACTCCTCTCTGTCATCCAGGAGCTCGGCGATCAACGTTATCTTCTCGTTGACGCTGACCTCCTCGTACAGGTCGATGATCCGTTCCGAGGTGAGGGTCGTGAGCAGAGACGAGAAAGTCTGCAGAAGGTCCCAGACGCTGACCTGGTCCCAGATTCCCTCGTCGGAGAAGGGAAGAATCCTCTGACTGCGGTTTCGTTCGATGATCCACTCGACCTCGCCCTCCTTCTCTGCCATGAGGTCGGAGAGCTTGCGGAACTTCTGGTACTCGATGAGCTTCTCGACAAGGTCGCGGCGGGGATCCTCCAGCTCGTCGTCCAGGCTCAGCTCCACCGGGAGAAGCATCTTGCTCTTGATGTACAGAAGAGTCGCTGCCATCAGGTGGAACTCCGTCATCGTGTCCAGGTCCACCCGGGTGGCGAAGTTCAAATACGAAAGGTATTGCTCCGTGATCGAGGCAATCGGGATGTCGTAGATATTGACTTCCGATTTCCTGATGAGAAAAAGAAGGAGATCCAGCGGCCCGTCGAAGTCCCCGAGGTGAAAGTGCTGCTTCTCACTTTCGCTCGCCTCAGGCATGGCGTCGGTGGCAGGGCTCCCGTCCAGGTCGATGTGGTCTGGGGGTTGGATTTCTGGCACTGTCTATTGCGTCAGCATACTACCGGCGGGGATAAGAGTAAACACCCTGGGTGTTTCCCGGCAGGGCCTGGGCAAACGGCGTCCCTGTCCCGGGGTCGAGCAGCTCAGGGGAGAGCTCCAGGAGCGGGACGAGGACGAAGCCTCGCTCTGCCATGCGCGGGTGAGGGACGATCAGGTCGGGCTCATTGACCAGGAGACTCCCGCACAGGAGGATGTCGAGGTCGATTGTTCGCGGACCCATTCTCTTCTCCCGGCTGCGATCCCGGCCGAGAGCGCTCTCCACGCGGTGAAGCTCCACGAGCATCTGACGCGGGTCCAGGGATGAATGCATCATTCCAACGGCGTTCAGGAACAACGGCTGGTCGGTGACATACATCGGCTCGGATTCGTAGATGCTGGAAAGCCTCACGTCGACTCCATGAGCCTCCAGCATCTGCCAGGCGCGCCGGATACTGGCTTCCCTGTCCCCGAGATTCGAGCCGAGTGCGATGTAGTAGGTATGCGCCACGCTGAGCCGTTTTCCGACTTCGGCTTCCCTCAGAAGAGCTCTTTGTCCGGGTCCGCGGCCTCATCCGCCCGAGGAGCGGCCGCAGCGGCCTCATCTTCTCCCTTTGCCGAGGCTGCCGGGGCGCGAGGCCGGGCCGGCGCCGCCGCGGTTGCAACCTTCTGCGAGTCATCCTGGGCTGTCTGCTTTCCGGCCTGGCTTTCATCGACCACGGGTTTCGGGAAGAGGATTTCTCTCACTTTCTTTTCCAGCTCAACGGCAACGGAAGGATTGGATTCCAGGAAAAGACGCGCATTTTCCGCGCCCTGGCCGATGCGCTCCTTGCCATACGAGTACCAACTCCCAGCCTTCTCCACGAGGTTTGCCTGCAGCGCGGCCTCCAGAAGGCTCCCTGCGGCGGATATGCCTTTTCCGAAGATGATGTCCATCTCCGCTTTGCGAAAAGGCGGCGCAATCTTGTTCTTCACGACCTTGACGCGCACCTTGTTGCCCACGACTTCATCGTTTCCGCGCGCAATGCTCTCCACCTTGCGCACCTCCAACCGGATAGTCGAATAGAACTTCAAGGCGAATCCGCCGGTGGTGGTTTCTGGATTTCCGAACATGACGCCGATCTTCATGCGGATCTGGTTGATGAAGATGAGGCAGGTGTTGGTCTTGGAAATCGTGGCCGTCAGCTTGCGGAGAGCCTGGCTCATGAGCCGGGCCTGCAGGCCCATGTGGGAGTCCCCCATCTCGCCTTCGATTTCCGCGCGCGGCGTCAAGGCCGCCACCGAGTCCACGACGATGATATCCATGGCGCCCGAGCGCACGAGAGACTCCACGATTTCCAGCGCCTGCTCTCCCGTGTCCGGCTGGGAGACCCACAGCTCATCCACGTTGACGCCGAGGTTCTTCGCGTAGACGGGATCCAGGGCGTGCTCCGCATCAACGAACGCGGCGATGCCTCCGAGCTTCTGGGACTCCGCGATGGCGTGGAGAGCCAGGGTGGTCTTCCCCGATGACTCGGGTCCGTAGATCTCGATCACCCTGCCGCGCGGGTAGCCGCCGACGCCGAGCGCCGCGTCGAGGAGGATCGAGCCGGAGGGAATGATGTCCACGTCCGTCCTCCCGGCGTTTTCCCCGAGCTTCATGAGGGATCCCTTGCCGAACTGCTTTTCGATTTGAAGCCGGGCCGCTTCCAGCGCCCGAGCCTTCTCCTCCTGCACCTGGGATTTCTTCTCCGTGG
>DATKLB010000253.1:0-6150 GCA_035542615.1 Spirochaetia bacterium
CTCAAGACCCGGGCGCGTCGCGCCCGGGTTTTTTTCGCGCCCGGGTGCGCTATCGTGCCTGGGGGCGCGCCGGCGCGGCCGTGTTTTTTTTATCGGGTGTGGGACGCTCCCGTGCTATGCTTGGCGTGATGACGTCCGTCAATCGAACGAGACTCATTGTTGCGTTCGCGCTCCTGAACCTTGCGGCGTTGTCAGCGGCCCGATGCTTTGCCCAGGACGTAACACTGGAGGCCTCCGCGGGCACCGGCATTCTGTACGGCGTGGCGAAAGAGCTCGTGTACAATTACTACAACGGGCAGCAGTACACGCAGAGCGAGCTCGATTGGGACATCAAGCCGCTGTTCATGGCCCACGCCGGGCTCACAATGCGCACCGCGCCCGGGTTCGCTGCATCGCTCGATGTCCAGCTCGGGGTCCCCGGAAAAACCGGGTCGATCTCAGACTCTGACTGGCTCAATGTCCAATACAACGGTGACATGGCAACAAAGACCAACTACTCGCTGCAGGACTGCTACACTGAGAGGGCGATACTCGTGGACGCACGGGCGGGATGGGAGCTGCCTCTGCCAGCCGGGGTGATCCTCGAGCCGTTCCTTTCATTCGGTTTCATGGATTTCAAGTGGACCGCCCGCGACGGCTACCTGCAGTATCCGCCGGGGTGGTTTGGGTCTGGCGCATCGCGGCCCTACCCCTCGTAGTCCACGGATCCCGTGATCAACCTTTCTGGGACGGGCATCATTTACGAGCAAACATACTACATTCCTGCCGTGGGGGTCGACGCGAGGTTCCGATCAGGGGATTTCGGCGGCGCAATCTCTTTCTCGGTCTCCCCCTTTGTGTTCTGCAACGATGTCGATAATCACGAGCTGGCCGGATATGACTACTACGATACCATGTCGAACGGTTTTCTCCTTGAGCAGAGAATCTCCCTGGAATGGCAGATAGGGCGGTATCGACTTTCTCTCGATATCTCGTACCGACACATCGGGGGACTCGTCGGGGATACCAGGCAGGTAGCGACTGGAATATACGGAGGGTCAGGTCCTGCGACGAGCACGTACCAGAACGGCGCCGGAGCTTCGTTTGACGTCCTGGGGGCGTTCCTGAGCTTTGCCTGGATGCCGTAGGCGAAGAGGGCTGCGCTTCCGTTTTATCTCTTCAGCGCGATGACGCGGCTCAAGATACGATCGAATCCGGACTTGTCAATGTCCTGTATGAGTTTCACGCCGGATCCACGCCGGGTGATGCACGCACCGCGCAAAGCGTTTTGACCAAGCTCCATCCGAAGCCCGGTCTCAAGGAGCCTGCCCGCGATTGCGGGCTCAATGAGCCAGGCGGCAGTCAAGGGATCCGGGAGCATCGTGACCCGCGCGCCGCGCGTTTTTTCCACGAAGCCGAAGACCGTCTGCTGGAGATCGAGAACAAGCCTGCCCGACGCGGAGGTCCGCAAGCCCAGCGCCTCCAGCTCGGCCTCGGTATGCGCCACTCTTACGGTAGCGTCCCAGGGAAGAAGAAAAAGCGGGAGGCCGGCATCGAGCACACTTTGGACTGCCTCGGGGTCGGAGTGGAAGTTGAACTCGGCAAACTGCGTGACATTCCCCGTTTCGATGGCGCCGCCCATGGTCACGATCTCGGCGATCTGTCCTTTCAGCTCGGGGTAGATCGTGAAGGCGATTGCGATGTTTGTGAGAGGACCGAGCGTAAGAAGGGTGAGACCGGGATTCTCCCGGGCCAGCCGGGCAATCCCCTGGGGGGCCCTCTCCCGCTGCTCGGAGATGCGGGGCGGCGGCAGCTCGACTCCGCCAAGGCCGTTGGCGCCGTGCACGTCCGGTGCATGGCGCGGCGGCTCCACCAGCGGACGGGAGGCTCCGCGGAAAACGGGGATATCCATCCGTCCGAGAAAGCTCAGGAGTCGCAGCACATTGTCGACCACCTTCTCGAGCGCCACGTTGCCGCAAACCGTGGTGATTCCCAGGACGGAGATCTCAGCCGGGCTCGCAAGGGCCATCATGATGGCGATCGCGTCGTCCACGCCGCAGTCGGTATCGATCAGGATCTTCTTCATGCTCACGAGAGAGTGTATCACATCACGAGCTGCTGTCGTTGACGGCCCGCAAGGCCAGGCAGAGGTTACCGCGAAGCCCAGGTCGCAACTTTCGAGAGCGCAAGGGCCACTGCCGTCAGGACAAGAGCTGCGGCGAGAAGGGGAAGGGCGATCCTGACCTCCTGCCTCACGCCGCTCGGGCTCGTGAAAGTTGTCGCCCCCGTGAATGAAAGCGCCAGGCAGCTCGCGGCCGCGGGGAAAAAGAGCCAGCACGCCGCGATCAGAAATCGATCCATTCCTCCCGCCAGGCCGGCGCCATGCAGGAGCGCTCCGTTGACCGCAGCGCCGACCAGCCAGCCCTTGGTCGCAAAGGCACGGCCAGGAAGAATGGGCAGCAGCAGGGGCACGAGCAGGGAACCAGAAAAACACGCGCCCAACCCCAGGCCGAGCAGCGGCAACGCTCCGATCCATGCCCTCTGGAGCAACACTCCACCGGGGGCGAGCCCGGCATAGAGGATTGCCGCGAACGCAAACACAAGAAAGAGCTTCAACGACCTCCCCAGCTCCATGGGAATGAGCACAAGCCGGTCGCGCGTCGCGAACGTGACCCTGCGCATCGAAGGGGAAGCTCTCCCTTCGGCCAGGTAGGCGGGAAGATCGCTGGAGCGGACCGGGCCAAATCGCACGTAAAACCCTGTCTGCTCCTGCACCAGGTGCGCGCTGACGCCCTGAGCACAGAGCTGCGGGACCGTGAGCACACGATGCCTGACAACCTCCGAAAGTCTCGCCTTGCCGACCTCCTCGACGAGCTGCTCCGTATCGAGAGTCCCGCCGGCCGACGCGCACCATACGTTGATGCCCCGTGTTTCCAGGACGAGGATCCAGCAGTCCGTACGCGCAAGGTCCTTCCGGAGCACATCGAAGGTGAGCTTGTAATTCGCCGTCACGATGACAGGAGAGTCCGGCCCCGGCCTCCCCAGGGCATACAGCCCGGCTGGGACGCTGTATCTCATGCGGAATGCGCTCAGTCGGCAGCGGACGGCCCCGCGAAAATCCGCGGACGTCCAAGCGGAATCGATACGAATGTACCCGCGAGGCCCCGGCGTGGTCCCGGCCATGGTGGACCAGCGTACGGGGGGCCGTTGCGGCTGTCAACGCGCCGGCACGGCCTCCCGGGTGTTGCCTGGCTGCCGGTGCAGCCGCAGGTGAGCGGCAAATGATGCGGCCGAGGCAAACAGGAGGACGGCGCTGAGAAGAAAGAGCGCTCGAAACCCCGCCGCTCGGATCAGGTAGCCCCCGCCCAGGGCCGAGGCAGCAAGCCCAAGGGTGCTGGCCATGTTCGCCGCGCCCGACATGAGCGAGCGCCAGCGGGTGGCGACGATGTCGAGGATGTACACCTGCATGGCAGCCTCGTTGAGCGAGTTGGCCGCCGTCATGCCGGCCCAGCCGATGGCAGCGGGCAGCCAGCTTCTGACCAGGGCAAGGGGAATGATCGCAATTCCCATGGCGATGAGACCGGCCAGCGAGGTTCGTCCGGTTCCCCATCTTCGTGCAACCAGAGGCATCAAGGGCGTGCAGACAATCGAAGCAATCGCCGCGATGCTTACCAGGAAACCGATGGAAGAGGTCGGAAGGCGCAGCGAGGTGTCCAGGTAGACGTTGAAGAACGTCAGGACCCCGCCGTAGCCATATTCCCGAAGGAATCGCACCACGACGATGACAGCAATCAGAGCAACGGGCAGCGGAGAAGCCGTTCCACGGTCCGTTTTCGGCACTCCTTTGCCTGTCTCCCGGAAGAACCCGAGCAGGATCAGGCCTGGTGCCAGGATGACCACGGCCGCCCAGAGGGCAAGACCATACGGGATGGAAGAGCTGAGGCTCGTACGAGTGATGACCGAAAAAAAACTGGGGAGCAGACCGCCGAACAGGCTGCCGACGAATGTCGTGATGGAGATCACCGTGCCGTTGAAGGCAAAGGCGTACGTGCTGGAAGACGGCTCCACGGCGCCCATGAGCGCCGGGTTGGAATTGACGATGAACAGAGCGCCTCCGAGCGCGCTGATGACTCGGGAGACCGCCAGCGCCGCGATCCGCGCGCGGGGTGCCAGGATGAAGATGGCGGAAGGGGCGATCGCCCAGCCGGCAAGAGCGAGGATCCCGCCCAGGATCATCGCACGCCTGCTTCCCGTCCATATGCCAAGGACACCAGCTGGCACGCTGAACACGGTTACCAGGAGGTAGAAAAGGAAGTTGAGATTCCCCACCACCTCGGTTCCGTAGCCGAGCCGCAGCACATAGAGGTTGGTGAGCAGGTAGGTGATGCCCCAATAGGTGAACCCGAGGAGTCCGGCGGTGATGAAGAGAAGGTACGCGTTGCGATCGAAGCGGCTGATGGCGCGCAGCCAGCTCGTGTCGTTCAGTGACACCCTGGGGGCATTATCGCCTGCCACCCCGGCGAAGTCAACACGGAGCGCCTTGACATTCGCGCTGTTCAGCATTCCTTTGAGGTCATGGCGCGACGCGACCCGCTGATCTTTATCTCCGAAGAGCTCACTGCCGAGCAGCATGCCGCAATCGCCGGCATTGCCCCGGGCGCCCGGCTGGTCGAGTCCTCTGAGCTTGCATCGGATCCCGCTCTCGTCGAACGCATCGATATCTGCTACTCCTCGCTTCCCCCGGCCCTCTGGGAGAAAGCGCGCAATCTCTCGTGGGTTCAGCTGAAATGGGCCGGGGTCGAGACGACTCTCGGGCTCCCCCAGGTCATGGCTCATTCGGCGGCGATCACCAACGTGCACATCCATGGCAACGCCGTCTGCGAGCACCTGTGGGGAATGGTCCTCATGCTGACGCGCAACCTCAAGGGTGCCGTCACTGCGCAGGCCGAACAGAGGTGGGACGAGAGCCTGCGCAACGGCCTGGCAACGATCGCGGGCAGGACCCTGTGCATCGTCGGGTTTGGGGCTATCGGCGCAAGCTGCGCCACGGTGGGCAAAGCGCTGGGGATGCGCGTGGTAGGAATCCGGCGCCACCCGGCGGCGAGCGCGTCGGCGGATCTCGTTGTCGGACCCGAGAAGCGGCTGGAAGTATTTGCCGAATCCCGGATCATCATGGTCATGCTTCCCGACACCGAGGACACCCGGGCTTTCATTGGTCGGGAGGAGCTCGCCGTTATGAATGGCGTGTTCCTCCTGAACGCAGGACGGGGGCGCAGCATCGATACCCCGGCGCTCGTGGACGCCCTGCATGCGGGCAGGGTCCGCGGAGCGGGCCTCGATGTGACAGATCCGGAGCCGCTGCCCCAGGGACATCCCCTGTGGGCGATGCCCAATGTCATCATCACCCCGCACTACGCCGGCGATCACCCCGGATACGACAAGGAGGCGTTCAGCTTTTTCCTCGATAACCTCGGCCGCTGGGTGCGGGGAGAGCCTCTTCGCAACATCGTGGATCGGAGATCCGGATACTGATGGCCGAGTCCTCCGAGAACGGAAAAGCACGCATCCTCCTCGGCACGAGCGGGTACTCCTATGACGATTGGATCGGTCCCGTATATCCGCCGGGCACTCGCCGGCAGGACTTTCTAGGGCTGTACTCCAGCGAGTTTCCGATTGTCGAGCTGAACTTTTCCTTCTACCAGCAGCCGGCTGCCCGCACGCTCGAACGGATGGTGAGCGTGACTCCGCCGGGTTTTCTCTTCGCGCTCAAGGCAAACAGGACGATGACGCACGAGATCGGCGAGGACTGGGAAGAGCAGATCAGCACGTTCCGGTCCGGGATCTCTCCGCTTCTGGAAGCGGACCGGCTGGCAGCCATCCTCCTGCAGTTCCCCTACAGCTTCGGATACACGCCCGAGTCGCGGGAGCGCCTCGCGGCGATCTGCGGGAGGCTTGACGGTCTTCCGCTGGCCGTCGAGTTTCGAAAGAGCGACTGGATGCGGCCGCAGGTCCTCGAAGGCCTCCGGGAGAGAAAGGTTGCCCTGGTCAGCGTCGATGAGCCCGATCTCCCCCGGCTCCTGCGGCCCACAACGGAAGTCACCTCCGACTTCGCATACTTACGGTTCCACGGAAGGAACAAGGCGAAGTGGTGGACGGGAGACAATGCCTCGC
>DATKLB010000254.1:0-4465 GCA_035542615.1 Spirochaetia bacterium
AAGGCGGCCGGGCGGGATATCGCCGATTCGATTCCGCGCGTCACCGGATCTCGGCGGGAACGTATGATGGGCGCCGTGAGCTTTCTGGAGTCCCTTGGCTCGCCTGCCGAAGTGAGCGAGGAAGATGGCAAGCTCGTCATACAGGGGCACGGCTATCTCATCAGCAAGGCGGTGAGCGCTGATGAGCGTTCATGCGCCGCCATGGAAGCGCTCCTAGGCCGCATCACGGGATTGCAGATAACCGAGCGATGCAGCCACGGGGAATGTCCAAGCTGCCGGTTCGAGACCAGCGCGAAAGACAAGGAGAATCCTCCCGCCCGCCTCACCCGGCAGGCTGTCCATTAGCGCGCCGTTGGCGACTGCACACTACTCAACGTGGATGACTGAAACTGGACAGTCGTCCGCTGCAGCCTGAGCAGCCTTTCGGAGGGTGTCTGGAGCTTCTCCCCGCGCAAGGTCGCCCGCGATTCGGAACTTTTCCACGATCCGGCTCAAGCCGTCGTTCGGATCCTCTTCGAAGATATCGGGACAATCCGACCAGCATAGGGAACAACTGGTGCACTCCGCGCGATCGATGCTGACCTTCATGTTTTTCTCCTGTCCTCCTAAGTATACCGATTGCCGAGTATCTTGGATCATGACTTCGGCTGTCACACATGGCCCTCTGCCCGGAGAAAAGGAAAGAGAATGCGCATCTACACCTGTCCGATGCATCCCGAAGTGACGCGAGACCATCCCGGACAATGTCCGAAGTGCGGCATGACGCTCATCTTGAGGATTCCCACTGCGGGTCCTGAAGAAGCGCAGGAAGCCGAGCTGCTTGACAGAGGCGGCAAGGTTCCCGTCGATGGCGTGGTTGTCGAAGGTCACTCGAGCGTGGAGGAGTCTATAATCACGGGTGAACCGCTTCCCGTGGAAAAAGCGGTCGGCGACAAGGTGACGGGAGGCACCATCAATGGCCCCGGCGGTTTCGTGATGCGCGCCAAACGGGTCGGCAGCGACACCCTGCTCGGGCAGATCGTGAATATGGTGGCCGAATCGCAGCGCAACCGTGCGCCAATCCAGGGTCTCGCGGACACGGTGGCAAACATATTCGTTCCGGCCGTCCTCCTTGTTGCGGCCCTTACTCTCGTCTTCAGTCTTCTGATCGGGCCGGAGCCGAAGGTCGCGCATGCCATTGTCAACGCGGTGGCCGTGCTCATCATCGCCTGCCCGCGCTCTCTCGGCCTGGCAACGCCCATGTCCATCATGGTTGGCGTGGGTCGGGGCGCGCAGGCAAGGGTGCTGGTGAAGAACGCGGAGGCGCTCGAGCGGCTGGAAAAGGTCACCACGCTTGTGGTCGACAAGACCGGGACTCTCACGGAAGGCAGGCCCCGGCTGATGGATATCGTGCCATCAGGCGGCATCGCGGATGAGGACCTCCTGAGCCTGGCGGCTTCCCTGGAGCAGGCGAGCGAGCATCCGCTGGCAGCCGTGATTGTGCGGGGAGCGAAAGAACGGGGACTTTCACAGGAGGCCGTCACGGGCTTCCGCTCCGTCACAGCGGGCGGGGTGAGCGGGAGCGTGGCCGGCCATGCACACCGGGTACAATCGCCATACCGCGGCCGCGGTGACGAAGCAGCTCGGGCTGGATTCGGTGCAGGCGGAGATCGAACCCGCGGGCAATGTCAGAGGCGAATCGCCTTGGCAATTGCGCGGAGGTCGCCTTTCACATGGGTGACGCCTGTGAGCCTGAGGTCGGTTTCAGTCATCGGCAATGCCTTGAGGCTGCGAAAGGCGCTGTTGTAGGCTTCGCTGAAGATGACGCGTCGGGGAAAGCAACTCAACTTCCCTTCTGTTGCCTCACGATGAAATCGACCATCCCCACGAAAGTCACCGCCCAGGCTGCAAACGCAACCCATATGAACCAGCGTGAGATCTGCGTGAGGAACTCGAGCCCAGTGGCTCGGGCCAGGACGAGCGTGCTCGCCGTGTACATTCCCAAAGGGAACACCAGGCTCCAGTACGGTGTCTCGTAGCGCAGGGGGAACCGCTTCACGAGGTGCCGCCAGGCGCCGAGAATGACCAGGAGCGGAATCCACCAGGTGGCGACCGCCCAGAACAGCAGGGTGAACCCCTTGAGGAACGGAAGTATCGCGCCGCCCAGAAAAGCCCACTGCCCCGCGTCCAAGATGAGCCGCGCGCCTGCCAGCGTGGTGATGGCAGCGGCCCCCATCGACACCCAGTAGGCCGGGGGCAGCGCGGCAGGGCTGAGCAGGAAAAACAGCAGACGATAGAAGAGCAGCGTGACGATCACGACATAGAGCAAGCATCCGATCAGGAACAGGCAGAGGGCCGTGAACAGCAGGGCCTCACTAGCAGCAGGTGTGCGCGGTGCGAGCAGGGAGGCGAGCACGGACACCGACTGTGTTGCCACGACCGCGATCAGCCAGCCGCCATGCATGCCGGCATCCAGCGCCGGTTTTGTCTCCCTGACTATGACCGCCGTGAAAAAGGCATACGCGATAAAGAGCCAGAGGAAGGCCCCGAGGAACCAGAGACCGAGGGCCTGGGGAAATTCACTGCCGATGCCGTCGACAATGAGCAGCTGGCTGCCGAACACGCATGTACCGGCCACGGTCGTGAAAAAGCCGGGGCCGCGGGCGTGGTCATGTAGGTCGGCGGCCACTCTCGGGAAGAAGAAAGCGCAGCGCAGGACGAAGAGCGCCCAGAGCACGACGAAAAAGAGCGCGTTCGCCCAGAGCAGGACAACGGCCACGGCATTCATCGTGAGCAAGGAAGCAGCGATGGACACGATCCCCGTTGCCATCACAAGCGCAAATGCGGCAGGGTTGAGGTCCGCAATGACTCGGGAGAGCGCTTTCATACGCGATTCTTCCCTCTCCTGTTGCGGCTCTGCCATATCACGACCTGATAGGGGCGAAACAGGTAGGACAATCGCGAGGCGGCCAGGTGCAGGAGGCGCCCGAAGGGAAAGAGGCCGATCAGGACAAAGGCCCCAAAGAAATGCAACTTCACCAGCCACGGCAGGCTCGTGATATACGCCGCATCGGGCCTGAGGGTGAGAAGGGAGATCAGCCACGGCACCGCGGTAGAGAGGTACCATTGGGAGCCCCACCGGTACGTGAGAGCGACCAGGAACCCCATGCCGACTTCAGCCAGGAGCGCTGTCTCCAGGGCCCAGTCCATGGGAGTGGTGACCCGGCGCACCCTCGTCACCACGATGCGCCGCACCATCAGGATCGTGAGACCCGCCAATGCGAGGAGCGCAAGGGCGAGACCAGAGACCTCCATGCCCCAGAGTCGAACCGGTGAGCCGCCGAGAATCCTCCATAGACGCGGGAAGACCAGAGCAGCTCCATGGGCAATGAGCACGATCAGGATGCCGTAATGCCAGGCCGCTGAGCCCCTATAGAGCGCTTCCTTCTCCAGGAATTGGGAGGAGAAGCTGGAAAAGGCCGTCTTGTCGCGGACGGCGCGATAGATCCCGATTGCCACTGCAGAGACGACGGCCAGGTACGGAAACAGGACGAACAGGGCGACATCGAGCATCGTCACACCCCCTTGAGCGCTGCCGCGAGTGACCGAAGCACGGGATCGTATCCGGATCTCGGGCCGGCATGTGCCGTTGTCATTTTCTCCAAGGCGGGCTCGATCGCCTCCCGAAGGATCTCTTCACGCTCCGCCCTTCCCTCCCCCGCAGCCAGGTATCTGAGCAACACCGGGAGATGATCGGGAAGCTCGCTCCCTGATTCGAAACCGCTGGCCCGGTAGCGCGCATTGAGCTCCTGCAGGAACCGGCTCCGATTGTACCCATCGCCAAAGAGGTGGTACCCAACATATGGACAGCGCTCCACGGCCAGATCGAATGTCTCCGTGTACGCCTCTTCCAGTTTTTCCCGGGGCATGGCCGTCACGAAGCGGCGGAACTCGCGCAGGCCCTCCCGCGCGGATTCACAAACCTGCTCTTCGCATGCCAGGGTGAGCTCCGCGAGCCCCGGCCCCGGGTAGTCGAGAATCTCCGCGAAGAGCGCCAGCAGTTTCTCCATCATCCCCTCCGCGTGAGTCCTTTGCGGAACCCGAACCCCGAATCCTGTCGATGCGCGGCAGGGTCCTCGGTTGCCTCGATCCGTACTTCCCGAGCAAAAGGCGGCACCACGAAGTGCTCCTCGTAGGTGGCGCGCGATGTGAGATTGAAGATCGCTGTTGCCTCCTCCGCTGTCGTTGTCCCCCGGGACAGCACCTCTGATACCTGGGAATCTTTCACATCACCCTGGTGACGCGCGCGCGTGAATGCCCGCACGGCGATGAGCTTGCGATACACCTCGGCGATCACCTGCGTATTTCCGGCGGAGAAAAGACTCGCCATGTACGCGATGGGAAGCCGCGCCTGTTCCAGGGAGGCCAGGAGGGGGACAGGGTCCGACTCTGCGCTTCTGGGGATGTCATAGAGCCCGTCCTTCAC
>DATKLB010000255.1:0-10595 GCA_035542615.1 Spirochaetia bacterium
CGATGCCAGCTCCTGCCTGCAGGATCATCCGTTCCCCCCGCTTCAGCGCGCTCCTGATCGTGATGCATGAGTCCAGCGAACCGTCGGACTCCACGTGCGCCACGACCCCGGCGTAGAAGCCCCTGGTCTCAGGCTCCAGCGAGTCGATCACCTCGATCGCGCGGATCTTGGGAGCTCCCGACACCGTGCCGGCGGGGAACGTGGCCCGAAGCGCGTGGAGTCCCGTTCGCTCATCGCTGAGCCTCCCTTCAACCTGGGAAACGATGTGCATGACGTGCGAGTAGCGTTCTACCTCCATGAACTCGGTCACCTGCACGCTGCCCGGCACACTGACGCGTCCCAGGTCGTTGCGGGCAAGATCCACCAGCATGAGATGCTCGGCTCGCTCCTTCTCGTCTGCCAGGAGCTCCTTTTCCAGGGCCTTGTCTTCCTCCGTCGTCCGGCCCCGGCGCCGCGTTCCTGCAAGGGGCCGGATCATCGCCTTCCCGTCTTTGACCTTTACATGGACCTCGGGAGAAGCGCCGAAGAGCTGAAAGTCCTCGAAGTCGAGGTAGAACATGTACGGGGAGGGGTTGAGGCTTCGCAGAGATCTGTAGGCCTCGATTGCGGGCATCGCCGTTCGAAGCTCCACGCGGCGCGAAAGCACCCCCTGCAGCAGGTTGCCCTTGATGATCTCCCGCCTGACCGCTTCGACTCCCGCGAGGTAGCGCTCGTTCTCGTCCACACGGGGAACAGCCTCCACCGGCCAGGTGCGGGCGCTTCCCGCCATGAAATTGAAATCCAGGTCGTTGATCCTCTCCTCTGTCTCGTCCAGCGCCCGCGCGAGGTCGATGCTCTTCTGATGGTAATTCAGACCGACAAGGGAGATCGTGTCAGTGTAGTGGTCGAAGACAAGGAAGACGTTGCCGAAGAGGAACATCGCATCGGGGATCGCCAGCGGGTCCGGCTTCTGCCGCAGCCTGATGCTGTCGAAACGCGCGCAGTATTCATAGGAAAGAAATCCGATCCCCCCCGTCGGCAAAGGAAACGGAGTCGACAGGCCCTTGTGCTGCCCGCTGAAATGGGAGAGCACGTCGAGGATGTCCCTGGCCTTTGTCTTCAAGGCCAGGGTCGTGCCGTCCCTGCTCATGAAGAACTCATCGCCCTTCTGGAAGATCTGGAAAGCCTCTTTCACGAGCAGGAACGAGTAGCGCTCTTTTCCTTTGTGAAAAGACGCAGATTCCAGGAGCGCTCGCGCGCCCAGCTTCTTTGCCAACGAAAGCGGTGTGAATCGCTCTCCGTTGATGACCCGCAACAGGACTTTCTCCCGTGCTGTCGCCACCGTCATGTCGACCTCCTCACGTTGCCGTCAAAAAAAGCCGCGGCGCCTGTACAACAGGCACCGCGGCTTTTCCAAAAAAAAGCGCAGGACCTGGCCGAATCAGCCAGAACCTGCGCTTTTGCGCGCCTCCGCACGCCCCTGGCAGGGCGCAGCCGTGCCAGGCATGCATGGTTCCGGCTATTCCCGGAACCACCACCAATTCGAGAGATTGAAAGAAATGCTTCGGCCTACAGCTCCGCCCGCGATCATGCAGTGAAGGTACTGGAGAGCACGGATCGCGTCAAGAGGGAGGGGGCAAATTGACGAATCGCCCCGGATGTGGGATCTTGGAAGCAGCGACGAGGCGGGTACATCGCTGCCCATTCCGAAGCAGGAGGAGAAGGCCATGGACACCGTAAAAGAGATGCTGGCTGCCAAGGGCAGCAAAGTCTTCAGCGTTCGACCGAACGCCTCGGTCTTCGAAGCCCTCGAGGTCATGGCAGACAAGGGCGTCGGCGCCGTCCTTGTAGTCGATGAGTCGGAGAAGCTGGTCGGAATCTTCTCCGAGAGGGACTACGCGCGCAAGATAGAGCTTCGCGGCAAGAACGCCCGCGCGACTCTTGTGAAAGAGGTCATGACGTCAGAGATGCTGGGAGTGGAGCCGTCGACCACCGTGCGTGAGTGCATGTCCCTGATGACCGCGAGGCGCATCCGCCACCTCCCCGTGCTGGAGAAGGGCAAGCTCGCCGGCATGATCTCCATCGGCGACGTCGTGAAGGCAATCATCACCGAGCAGGAGCTCATGATCTCGCAGCAGGCTTACATGATCGGCCAGTACGAGCGGTCTCTCGCAGGCGGCCCCTAGGGAAGAGCATACCTCACTCCGGTTGGCTGTCCAGCGTAACGAGGCACAAGAACGGGAATCTTCGGAAATCACGATCTTCTGTGAGCAATCGATCTACGCCGTTTTCTCTGCACAACGCGGCTACCTGGGCGTCGAAGACCAGGTTACCAGTTGTTTCGCCTGCAAGAATTGAAGCGCGCAGAAGCGGCCAGTGACCTCCCGACGGCAACAGGAGCCGGACCGACGGGCTTTCGAGAAGCGCGTCAACGGCTTGCGTCGCCTGGCTCAGTGTCGATGGAGGGTCGAACACCTTCCGATGCGTAACGACACGGACGAACTCACAGAGGCAAAATACCGGAACAGCCCAAGGCTCTATGCCTTCGGCAAGGAAGCGAATCCAGGCAAGCGCCTGCTGGTGACGGATCGGTTCAGAGCGATGGGCCATCACGAGGACATTCGTGTCAACGGCGATCATCCATCCTTCTCCATGGCTCCGTAGAGGGAGTCCCTGTCAGCCAGATCGATTCCGGGCTCGGTCCTGCCTGCAACGGTGCTCCAACAAGCCATTCGCTTGTGTTCTACTTCCCGAAAACCTCTTCCAGAGCCGCTCTCATCACTGACGGATCAGGATCCAGGCCTGTCCAGTACTTCACGCCGATGACCCCCTGGTTGACAAGCATGCCGAGACCGTCAATCACACGGCATCCCTTCTGCTCCGCGCTGCGGATCAGGCGCGTGCGCGGGGGGTTGGGAATCACGTCAGCCACCACCATCCGCGGCTGCAGGCTCGCCAGGTCGATGGGCAGCTCTGCGTCGACATCAGGGAACAGCCCGATCGACGTGGCGTTGATCACCACGTCGGTTTCTGCCGGCACCCGGAATCGTCCCGCCCACTCCTGGTAATCGGCCTTCACCTTCGTTCGCTCGCCGAGGAGGGAGGCAAGCTCGCGTCCCCGCTCCTTGCCCCGGTTCACTACCGTGAGATGTGCCGCGCCTGCCAGACCGAGCTCCACACCGATCGCGCGCGCGGCGCCACCGGCGCCGAACAGGATGACGGTCTTGCCCCGGGGATCGATTGTCTCCCTGAGCGATTTCAGGAATCCTTTGCCGTCAGTGTTCTCCCCGACAAGCTTTTTGCCCTTTCGCACCACGCAGTTGACCGCGCCCATGAGCCTGGCCGATTCTGCGATCTCATCGAGAAAAGGAATCACCGAGACCTTGTGAGGGATGGTGCAGTTGAATCCCGCAAAGCCGAGCGCCTTCGCGCCGCGTACCGCGTCACCGAGATCCGCCGGGTCCACCTCGAGGGTCAGGTATCGCCATGCCAGCCCGTGATGCCGGTAGGCCGCCTCGATCATGACCTGCGTTGGGTTCTCGGCGACCGGCTTGCCAAATACGGCGGTAATCTCCTGCTTGAAGCTCGGGGCATTCTTCATGAGCTCACCTCCCGGTGTGCCGATTCTCATATGTTGCGCGGGCAGCGGAACGCCTGACCTTACCTGCTTTCCGCCACCCGTACCGGCACGAGATAGGATCCGGTGTCATGCACCGGCTTCCCGTCCAGCAGCACGCTGACGTGCGTCTCGGCGCCGGCGGGGGCCGCGAACCTGCCGTCCGGCAAAAGCAGGGCCCAGCCGCCGTCCTTGAAGACGGAAAGCCCGGCGACACGCTGTCCGTTCTGTGCGTCGATGATCGTCACCGACGCGTCGGCGTTCAGCGAGTACAGGAGTCCCGACCCGAAGGACAGGCTCACCGTGTCGAGCGCGGAGACGGGAGTCCTTGTCAGAGACCCCTGCCTCCACTGAGAGATGCGCTCATGCCCGAGGCTCGTGTAGAGCGTGCCCGTTGCTGTGTCCAGGCTGAGACCGGCGCTCAGGTGCTCCCCCGGGGTGCTGTCGATCAGCGACTCGTTCTGGTAGTCCTTGCCCGAGTGCGCCACGAGGTTTGTCGTCCCGTCCGCCGTTACGCCAAGGGAATACAGGGTGTCCGTGGCAGGGTCGTAGCGCACCTCGTACGTGTAGCGGTTTCGGGTGCGAATCGCATCAGTCTCTCCGGTCGCGAGATTGATTTTCACCAGGGAGCCGGACTCTTCGTCGCCAGTCTCGCCTCCCACCACGACGGTGTTCTCCGAGGCAAACGTCGCCCACATCGCACCGGGCCGCCGAATCTCTACCCGCGTTGTTCCGCCAGGAAGGTCCACGATCCGCAGCGTCCCGTCCGATGCGAGAAGGAGGTACTGGCTGGCTTGGGCCATGGCCTCGACCACGGGTCCAGGGAGCGGCTGCGCCGCGGTGGCGAAGCCCCGGCTGCGAAGGTCCAGAATCGTGAACGCGCCCGGACCCTGCGCATTCTGCCAGACCAGAAGGAAGTTGTCGCCCAGGAACGTGAGCCCCACAGGAGCCTGGAAAGGATTGTCGAGCTGGAGAGACTGAACAGCCTCGGAGTCGTTCGCGCCTCCCCGGGCAGCGTGGGGAAGACCTGCCGTGAATACCTTGATCCATGAGGCGGTGGCCAGGGCAACAGCGTCTCCCTTCACCGCCATGCCAGTCAATTCCGCTCGAACGTCCCCAGGGAAGCTCAGCAGGCTTCCATCCACAGCGAGCGACGCGAGGTCGCCGCTGGGAAAGCCCACCGTGAGCGACCGGGGAGCGAAATGCACAAGAGAGGGATGCACGGAAGCGTCCGGTGGATCGGGTTGGCGTGTCAGCGACCCGCCGGCAAAGCTCCACCGTGAAAGCGCCCCCCCATGCGCGACGCAGGCAATCTGGTCGCCGGTTGGCGAGACGTCGAGAGAGATCACACCGGCAAGAGGAGCCCGCGCCTGCACCCTGCCGCTTGCCACGTCGATGACACACAGCTCGCTGTCAGTGATGCCGACGATTGAGCCCAGGTCGGGAGTGAGCCTGAGGTGGGAGAGAAGCGGCATGCTCGGAAGGCTCTCGAGGGTCTTCCCCGACGCAAGGTCCCAATAGGAGATCTCTCCTGTCAGTCGGTAGGTCATCAGGATCTTTTCGCTCCGCGAGAGCGTTGCAAACCCCACGATTCCGAATCCCTCCGGGTGGAAAGCCACGGGCGAGCCGTCGAACGCGTTCACGATGCGCAGACTTTCCCAGCGCGGGAGCCCGAACAGGAGGTAGCGCCCGGAAGCGGAATAGCGAAGAAACAGGGGTTGATCGGTCACGGGAATCCTGAAAAGGCGCGCTTCTGTTTCCCAGTCCCACACCTCGACATCAAACGTGTGAAAAGTGTCTGTCGTGACGACCGCAAACCGAGTGTCCGTCGGGCTGACGGCCAGCATCGATGCCCGAAGGCTCGTCACGGTGATGCTCTTCACCAGCGAGCGCATCTCCGGGTCCCAGATCCGCACCGTGCCGTCGGCCCCGGAGGTGAAGAGAAGGTTCCTGGCGTCGTCGCGGTCCATCGCAAGAACCGAACCCCGGTGGCCCGATATCACGAGCGCCCGAGCGGAGCCGTGATCCACACTGCCGGACGCCAACCCCCACTCGGCGGGAAGAAGCCCGAGCCCCAGGCAGAGGGCCAGAAAACGCATCGCGCGTGATCGCATCGAAATCATTCGACGCCCGTCAACGGAACAGCCGGAAGAATCGGGAGAGGGCCGACCCTCGCTCACCATGCTCACTAGCCGCGGGGGGATTCTCCCCTGGGCCGGCCGCGGGGACCTGATCGGCAGGTTCCATTTTGCCACCCGTCTCAACCTGCGATGCGGCCAGCTTGCGCTCGCGCTCCTCGACGTCGCGATGCCTCTTTGCCAGGCGATCGCGGGAAGTGCGGTGAAGGTAGTGCCCGATGTAGAGGAAAAACGAATAGACTACGCCGAGGGCAAAGCTCAGCATGGCCACGGCGATGAGAGGGACCTTCTGGAACTGAGCCCCGAACAGGTTGACTGTCGTCGTGGGCCCGAGGTTCATGACAATCACGACAACAAGGATCAGCAACAGCACGACGCTGACAACGATTCTTCCCATACAGCCTCCTACTTTTTCCTCGTCAGGAACGCCTTGAGCTTCGGTGGCGATCGATCTCAGGAAATCGCCGCTTCTTCATGAGGGCCTCCTGCGCGCTGAAGAGCGCACTCCCTCTTTCTCCGCCTCGCCCTGCAGCTCGGCGCAGGTACGAGGGGTTCATGACCGCTCGAGACAGTCTGCCAGATCCCGCACCACCTGGAAAAGCCGTCTCTGGTGCCGGTCTGTTTCGCCGCCCAGCTCGTATTCCACGTCCTGATTTTCTCCACCCTTGCAGCTCCATGATGGTAAATATACGAACCTGACGGTCCCCTGCATATCGGTCGGTCGCCTTTGCCGCTCCACCAGGCGGTGGGGCCTCGATGGAACCGGGGTCGAAGCTCTTTTCTTGAGGCACTACGGTGCCTTGACAATGAGCGGCACCAGCATATCCAATGATTGCACAATCACCGCACAACCTTCAGCGACGGTGTTATTCGCGTCACTTTTCTGTTGTGGAGGAAAGGAGCGCGTATGTCAGCCGACCCTCAGTCGATAATCCAGGAGATCATGCGCCGCACGGGGACCGATCGCGGCAGGCTCCTCGATATTGCCCGAGAGGTCCAGGCCAGACTGGGGTGGATCTCGGAGGAGTCGATCCAGGCAATCGCCGAAGCGCTCGGCGTGAAGCCGGTCCAGGTGCGCGATACGGTCAGCTTCTACTCCTTCCTTTCGCTCTCATCGACCGGACGGTCGACCCTCCGCCTCAGCAGCTGCGTTGCCGGGAAGATGCGCGGATCAAAGGCTGTCGAAGAGGCGCTCGTCCGGGAGGCTGGAATCCCTTTCGGCCAGACGAGCGCCGATGGCGCGATCACGCTTGTCCACACGTCGTGCACGGGGATGTGCGATCAATCGCCCAGTGCCCTGGTGGACGGGAAGGTGCTGACCAACCTCGCGCCGCAGGACGCGAGAAAGATCGTTGATGGGCTGCTGCACGGATCTTCCTTTTCGCAAACGCGTGTGGAAAGCAACATCCGCCAGACAGGTCCCGTGATCTTCGCGCCCCTGGATCGTGGGGCAGCGATTCGCGCCGCTCTCAACCACAGCCCGCAGGAGGTGATCGAGGAGATCGCCAGGGCCAGACTGCGGGGGAGGGGAGGCGCTGGCTTCCCCACGGGCATGAAATGGGACTTCTGCCGCAAGGCGCAGGGGGCGGAGCGGTACCTGATCTGCAACTGCGATGAAGGGGAGATGGGCACCTTCAAGGACCGTGTGATAATCACGGAGGTTCCTGACCTCGTGTTCGAAGGCATGACCATCGGGGGGTATGCTTTAGGGGCAAAGCAGGGCATTCTCTATCTTCGCGGCGAGTACGAGTATCTGCACAAGCAACTTGAGGAGGTGCTCGAGCGGAGGCGGAGGCTGGGGCTCCTGGGGGCTTCCGTGTGCGGCCGTGAAGGATTTGCTTTCGACATTCGCATTCAAGTGGGTGCCGGCGCTTATATCTGCGGAGAAGAGTCGGCCCTCCTGGAGTCGCTGGAAGGGAAGAGAGGCGCGCCTCGAGACAGGCCACCATACCCCGTGCAGCGCGGCTATCTGAACCAGCCCACTGTTGTGAACAATGTCGAAACGCTGTGCTGTGCCGCACGGATCATGGAAAAAGGTGCAGATTGGTTTACAAAGATGGGCACTCGAGATTCGACGGGCACCAAGCTGCTGAGCGTCTCAGGAGATTGCGAGCGGCCGGGGGTGTACGAGCTGGAGTTCGGGATCGTCATCGACAGACTCCTCGAGGTGGTCGGGGCAAAGGACGTGCTGGCAGTCCAGGTGGGAGGCCCCTCCGGGCAGTGCCTCGCCGTGAAAGACCTCGGGAAGCGGATCTGCTTCGAGGACGCGTCAACGGGCGGCGCGATCATGATTTTCAACACGTCGCGTGACATTCTGAGCATCGTTCGGGACCTGACCACCTTCTTCGTCGAGGATTCGTGCGGCTGGTGCGCGCCCTGCCGCATCGGCACGGCGTTGCTCCTGAAGAAGATGGACAAGATTCTTTCGGGCAGCGCGGTGCGCCGGGATCTCATCGAGCTGGAAAGCCTTGGCAATACGGTGAAGACAATGAGCCGCTGCGGCCTTGGGCAAACGAGTGCGAACCCTGTTCTTACGAGCCTCAGGAACTTTCCCCGACTCTATGAGCAAAGGATGCAACCGGGGGATTTCTCTCCCGAGATCGACCTCGGGCTCGCAATCCGGCAGGCGTGCGAAATCACCGGCAGGACTCCTTCCGGAGAAGGGGGCGCCAGATGAGCGGGCAGAAGCTGCATGTCATCATCGACGGCGTTGAGATCCCGGCCGACATCGGGCAAACCATCCTTGAGGCAGCGCAGGCCGCAGGCATCTACATTCCGCGGCTCTGCTATCACCCCGAGCTGGTGCCTGGCGGCCACTGCCGGCTTTGCACGGTGAAGGCGAACGGGAAGCCAATCAACGCCTGCACGATGACCGTAACGGACGGGATGGTGATCGAAAGCGATACGGCTGAAATGAATTCGGAGAGGCGGCACATTCTCGAGATGCTTTTCGTGGAGGGCAATCATTTCTGCCCCTTCTGCGAAGCCAGCGGAAGCTGCGAGCTGCAGGCCCTGGCCTACCGTCTGGGCATGACGGCGCCTGCGTACCCCTACTTCTTTCCGCGACGACGGGTAGACGCATCACATCCCGATGTGTTCATCGACAGGAACCGATGCATCCTCTGCGGCAGGTGCGTGCGGGCCTCCCGGGATCGAGACGGGAAGAGCGTGTTCGGATTCGCTGGTCGGGGGATCGGGACTCTCATAGCGGTAGATTCCCCGGCGGGACTCTCCGACACGCAGCTGAGCGCCGCGGACAGAGCTGCGCAGCTATGCCCGACGGGGAGCATCGTGATAAAGCGGCTGGCGTACCGGGTCCCTTACGGGAAGCGCCGCTACGATCTGCGGCCGATCGGCGCGGATATCGAGAAGAAGAGGACAGACGATGGGTAAGCCGCGGATCGCGACGGCCCACCTCACGGGCTGCTTCGGGTGTCACATGTCAATCCTCGACATCGATGAAAGGCTTCTCGACCTCATTCAGATCGTCGATTTCGACAAGTCGCCTTTCGACGATATCAAGGAGTTCAGCGCTCCCTGTGACGTGGGACTTATCGAGGGAGGGTGCTCCAACGACGAAAACGTGCATGTGCTGCGGACTTTCCGGAAAAACTGCCGAATCCTCGTGTCGGTCGGCGAGTGCGCGCTCACGGGGGGAGTGCCTGCGCTGCGCAACATGGTCCCTCTTTCGGAATGCATGGAGGAGGCCTACCTGAAGGGACCTTCGGTCATCGACGGGGTTCTGCCGGATGATCCGGATATTCCGCTCATCCTCGATCGCGTGTACCCCAGTCACGAGGTCGTGAAGATCGACCATTTCCTCCCCGGCTGCCCGCCCTCCGCTGACGCGATCTGGGAATGTCTCACAGCGCTTCTGGCGGGCAGGGAGATCAACCTCGACTATCGGTTGATCAAGTACGACTGAAGGGCAGGAGAGGAGCGCGATTGGATGGCGCAGAGAATCGTCATCAACCCGGTCACGCGCGTCGAGGGGCATGGCAAAGTCACGATCGTGCTGGACGACGCAGGCCGCGTGACCCGGGCGCGATTCCATGTCATTGAGTTTCGCGGTTTTGAGCGATTCGTCCAGGGGCGCCTGTATTGGGAAGCGCCGGTGATCGTGCAAAGACTCTGTGGCATCTGTCCGGTCAGCCACCTCTTGGCCGCCGCGAAGGCAATGGACGTGGTCGTCGGCGCCGACCAACTCACCCCAACGGCGGAAAAGATGCGCCGCCTCATGCACTACGGCCAGGTCTTCCAGTCGCACGCGCTGCACTTCTTCCATCTGGCATCCCCGGACCTTCTCCTCGGATTTGAGAGCCCACCGGCAACACGCAACGTTATCGGGCTGGCCCTCTCATATCCCGAGCTCGCGCGCAAAGCGATCCTGATGAGGAAGTTCGGGCAGGAAGTCATCCGGGTGACCGCGGGGAAAAGAATCCACGGTACCGGAGCGATCCCGGGCGGGATCAACAAGAATCTCTCCATTGCGGAACGGGATGAGCTGCTTCCCCAGATCGAGACGATGATCGCCTGGGCAGGCGAGGCTCTGGAGCTGTTCAAGAAGCTGTTTCGAGAAAACAGGAGGTACTTCCTCGGCTTTGCCAGCTTTGAGAGCAACTTCGTGAGCCTTGTGCGCACGGACGGCGCTCTCGACCTGTACGACGGGCTTCTTCGAGCAAAAGATGCAGACGGTCGAATCATCTTTGACAGGGTTCAGCCGCGTGACTACCTCAATGTGATCCGCGAGGAGGTCCGGCCCTGGAGCTACATGAAGTTCCCATTCATCTATCCCCTGGGAAAGGAGAAGGGTTGGTACCGCGTGGGACCTCTGGCGCGGCTGAACAATTGCGATTTCATCG
>DATKLB010000256.1:0-9430 GCA_035542615.1 Spirochaetia bacterium
CACCCTGCGGATCGAAGTGCGGAACGCTCCCCAGCAGCCCCAAGGTATAGGGATGAAGCGGAGCACGGTAGATACTCCCGACGTCGGCCTGCTCACAGAACTGTCCCGCGTACATCACTCCCACCCTGTCGCAGACCTTGGAGACCACGGCCAGGTCGTGCGTGATGTAGAGGATGGAACAGTCGAGCTGGCTCTTGATCTGGGCAACCAGGTCCAGCACGACGGCCTGCGTGGTTACATCCAGGGCTGTCGTCGGCTCATCCAGGATGAGAAGCTCGGGTCCCGCGATCAGAGCCATCGCGATCACGCATCGCTGCAGCATTCCCCCGGAAAGCTGGTGAGGATAGCGCTGCATGATTGCCGGAGGATCCGGCATGGCGACCCTGGCAAGCATTTCCCGTGCCCTCTCCCGGGCCCGCTGCCGCGACAACCCGAGGTGGCGCTCGGCCACTTCGCACAGCTGCCTCCCGATGCGCAAAGACGGATTGAGGGCCGTGGCGGGATTCTGGGACACCACGGCGATGCGGCTTCCCCAGATGCCGCGCATCTGCCGTCGGCGGAGGCCCGTGAGCTCCACGCCCCGAAGCCGAGCAGAGCCTCCCAGGATCCTCCCGTTTTGTCCGGGGGAGTTGATCGCGCCCATGGCGAGGGAGGTCTTTCCCGAGCCCGACTCTCCGACGACCCCGAAGCATTCCTTTTCCCGTATGCCGAGGGTCGCTCCCCGAACCGCGGGAAGAAGCCCTGTTTCGGTTTCGTAGCCCACGGAGAGATCCAGGGCCTCGAAGACCACCGGCGGAGCCGCCACGGCTAGATGGTCCTCTCGCCGGCGCCGAAAACCTGCCGCAGCCCGTCGGTCATGAGGTTTGTCGCTATGACGAGCAGGGATATTGCAGCCGCGGGAAAAAGCAGGATCCACGGCGCGGTGGCGAAGTAGCTGCGCGCCTCGTTGATCTGCAGCCCCCAGTCCGGCGAAGGAGGCTGGACACCCAGGCCCAGGAACCCCAGGGATGCGACAAGGAAAATCGAGTAGGAGAAACGCACAGACATTTCCACGAGAATCGGGCCCATGGCGTTGGGAAGGATCTCCAGAAAAAGGATGGCCAGGTCCCGTTCGCCACGCATGCGCGCCGCTTCGACGAACTCCCGTGTTCTCAGGTCCAGCACCATGCTGCGAGCCAGTCGCGCGAGCATGGGGACGTAGAGCACCGAGATCACCAGGAGCAGGTTGAGGGAGGACGACCCGACGGTGGCGAGGAGGAGAAGAGCGAAAAGGAGCGGCGGAAAGGAGAGCAGAACGTCGAGAAAGCGCATGAGGACCTCGTCCCAGAGCCCGCCATAGAAGCCCGAGACAAGCCCGATGGTGACTCCGATGAACGCGGCAATGAGAGTGCCCGTGCCGCTCAGGAGGAAGATCGTGGAGCTCCCGGCAAGAACGCGGCTGAAAATGTCCCGCCCATACTGGTCGGTCCCGAAGAGGTGCACGCCGCCGGGCGGCTTGAGCCGCTCAGCGATGTTCTGTGCCTGGAAGCCGTACGGCGCGAGGAGCTGCCCGAAGAAGGCCATCAGGAGAAAGAGCAGGAAGACGATCGTGCCGGCCAGCGCCGCGGGATTCCTCTTCAGGCGTCCAAGCGCGCGCGAGAGACCTTGGGAGAAAGCCAGAGCCTCTGGGTCGCCCATCGCGCGCGATGCAGCCGACGCGCTTACTTGGAGAAGTAAGCGTTCGCGAACCTGGTCCTCGGCCAGTCTGAGGTCAGCACGACTCCCTGCAGGTCAGCGCTGAGACCCGCAACGGCCTTCTCGAAGTACGGAACGATGGCGGGACCACGGTCAATAAGGATCTGCTGGGCCTGCCGGTACAGGGCAATGCGCCGGGCCTTGTCCATTTCCCTGTCGATCCTGCGGGTGATCTCATCGAACTGGGCATCCGACCAGTGGCTCTCGTTCCACTGCGCGTCGCTCGTGTAGGCGAGCTTGAAGTAGGTGACCGGCGTCGCGCGCGAGCCCCAGTCGGTGATCGCGAAGTCGGCGACGAGCCAGCTCTGGTCCCCCGAGCCGTAGTACACGTCGGAGGGAACGACCTGGATGTCCACCTGGACGCCGATCTTTGACATCTGGTCCTTCCAGACCGTCGCAATCGGGATGACATCGAGCGCATTCTGGGCGACCAGCGTGATCTTCAGGCCGTTGGGGTAGCCGGCCTGGGCCAGAAGTCTCTTTGCCCTGGCGATATCGACCCTCGGGGGCACGTTCAGGTAGTAGTCGGTGAATGCGGGCCCCACTGGGGTGAACCCGTTGCCCACGGACGCCAGCCCCGGCCGAACTGCGCTCACAATGGCCTGGTGGTCGGTGCCCAGCTTCAGCGCCTCTCGGATCCTGGCGTCGGAGGCCAGGTGCCCCTTGTCGGAGCGCATGTGCAGGACCCAGTGCATGTTGGACGTGTTGGTGATCGTCTTGATCTGCGCGTCCGATCTGATCGAATCGGCGAGCTGGGCGCTCAGGCCGGCAACATAGTTGAGCTGGCCGCCGCGCAGCGCCTCCACCTGCCCGCCCTGATCGGGTGAGAAAATGATGTCGATTTCATCAAGGTAGGGAAGCGCCTGGCCGCTCGCATCCTTCTGGGCGAAGTAGGGATTCTTCTTCAGAACGATCCGATCCTCAGGAGAGTACGAGTCGATCATGAACGGACCGCTGCCGACTCTCTCTTTCCCCGGGTCCGTGCTTGCCGCGGGAATGATGCAGGCATGGTAGTCCCCCACGTCGCTCGCGAACTCGGGGTTCGTGTCGGAGAGCGTGAACTGCACGCGCGAGGCGTCGAGCGCCTTGACGTCCTGGATGCCTTTGTACAGGCTGGCCGCGGGGCTTCCCACCTTGGAATCCCGAAGCCGGTTGAAGCTGGCGACCACGTCGTCCGTCGTCACCTGTTGGCCGTTGTTGAACACCGCATCCGAGCGGATGGTGAACACCCAGACCTTCCCGTCGGAGGACTGCCACTTCGTTGCAAGGTCAGGAACCGCCCTGTTGTTCGAATCGATGTATGTCAGGTGCTGATAGACCTGCTCCAGGAGCGTGATGTCGGCAATCGACGTCGCGAAGTGCGGGTCGAGGTTGTTGACAGGTTGACTGCCGATTTTCAGGACTCCACCGGGCGTCGGAGCCGCCTGTGCAAGCACTGCAGCAGAGGCAAGTGCAGCGACGACGAGGAGCCGCGGGATGAACTTGTTTGCCATGGAATACCCCCTTTCAGCTTCGCCAAGAGTATAGAGAAAGCGCGCCCCGGAGCAAGTGCAAAAACCTTCGTTCGCCGATCGGGCTTGTCGGGGCCGCGGAGCGGGGCTATGATGGGCTCTTCCATGTCAAGCGCCACCAACAAGCGCGTCATTGCCGGCAACTGCGGGATCTGCCCCTCCGGATGCTCGGCCACCATCACGCTTCAGGGAGACCGCATCACGAGGGTCGTCCCCGATCCGAACCGCCCCGACGGCATCGGGTGCAGGCGGGCTGCCAGGGCTCCGGAGATCCTGTACTCACCGGACAGACTGCTGCATCCCCTTGCGAGGGACGGGGCGCGGGGGGAAAACAGGTTTCGAAGGGTGGGATGGGACGAGGCCCTGGGCACGATCGCTGCCCGGATGCGCGAGATACGGTCTCGCTTTGGTCCGGAGGCCCTGTGCCTGTATGCCGGCCATGGCACTTTCGAGAGGTCCCTGTGGGAGATGCTGTCCCCCGCGGGCGTTCGAGAAACCTGCGCCTGGAGCCTGCTGTTTCCCTTTGGATCACCCAATACGGCGGGCGCCGGTTCGAACTGCTACGTCAGCCATGCCGTCATCGCGCCGGCGGTGACCCTGGGGGTCTGGTGGATCGACACGTTCGCCGACCTGGAGCGCTCGAACCTGGTGGTCGTCTGGGGAACGAACCCGGCGAACGCGTCCCCCGCGCAGCTCATGAAGGAGATCCTGAAGGCCCGGCGGCGCGGAGCCCGGGTGATCGTAATCGATCATCGGCGGACCGAGACGGCGGTGCGGGCGGACGCGCAGTGGATCGCCGTGCGGCCGGGAACCGACGGCGCCCTGGCCCTGGCTTTCCTCAACGTCGTGCTCCAGGAACGCCTGTACGACGCGCACTTCGCGGCCGAATGGACCGTGGGCCTTGATGAGCTGGCCATCTACGCTTCCCGGTTTTCTCCTGAGTACGCATCGGGAATCACCGGAGTCTCTCCCGAGATCATCCGGCAGACCGCTCGCGACATCGCGCTTGCCCATGGCGCCTCGCTTCTCAGCTATTCAGGGCTCGAGTACACGAACAGCGGAGTGCAGAACATCCGGGCCGTCATGATCCTCTGGGTCCTCACTGGAAACATCGATGTGCCCGGGGGCAACGTAATCAAGACGCCGGACACGGATTTCCGAGTGAGCGCTCGCCACCGCCTGAGCCCGCCGGCCCTGCCCGCGCCGGTTGGGGCAGATGTTTATCCGGCATTCCATCACTTCCGAAAGGAAGCTCAGGCAATGGAGCTTCCCCGGGCAATCCTCGAAGGACATCCGTACCCGGTCCGCGGCCTCCTCGTATTCGGCGCGTCCATCATCACGGGGTACCCGAACCCGGGTCTCTGGCGGAGGAGCTTCTCAGCCCTGGACTTCCTTCTCGTCGTCGACAGGTACCCGACGCAGGACTCGCGGTACGCGGACATCATCCTTCCCGCGGCTACATCGTTCGAAACGGACTCCTACCTCATCTCGGGCAACAGCGTAAGGCTGCGCAGAAAAGTCGTCGAGCCCGTGGGAGAGTCCCGCAGCGACTGGGACATCGTTTCCGCTCTGGCACAGCACCTGGGCTACGGTCACCTTTTTCCGGGATCCACCCGGGAAATGCTCCAGTGGGCGCTCGAAGGCACCGGAGTGGATCTCCCTGCCCTCGAAGCGAATCCCGAGGGCGTTCATCTCCCCTCCCGGCCAAACCAGTTTCGAAAATGGGAATCCGGGATGCTTCGCCCGGACAGCGCGCCGGGATTCCCGACCCCGTCGGGGAAGGTCGAGATCGCCTCCAGCATCCTCAGGGACTTCGGCTACGATGCGCTGCCGGTATTCGTGCCCCCCGCTGAAGGACCTGTCGGGAGCCCTTCTCTTGCCAGCCGGTATCCTCTTGTTTTCAACTCCGGGGCGCGCAGCAAGCCTTTCTTCCTCTCCCAGCACCGCAATATCCCCGCCCTCGTCAGCCAACGGCCCCATCCCCTGGTCTGGATCCACCCCCGGGACGCGGAGGCCAGGGGCATCAGGGATGGCGACCCGGTGGACGTCGTAAGCCCGAGGGGCCGGGTCCGCTTTCGTGCATTCGTCACGGAAGACATCATGCAGGGATGCGTCGAGGCGGATGCGAACGGGGGAAGCCCGATTGCGCCGGAGCCCTGGCGGCAGTGCAATGTCAACGATCTCACTGACGCGGACAACCGGGATCCGATCTCGGGTTTCCCCGTCTACAAGGCCCTGCTCTGCGATGTGATCAGGGCCGGCTCATGAGCCGGAGCTTACAGCTCAAGGATCCTTTCGACTTCCAGCTTCAGCCGGTCCGACAGGGGCGATCCCGCGTGGCTGGACAGCATTTCCAGCGTCCTCTCCTGAAGCCTCGCGCGCAGCCCGCGTGAGCCATGGGCTTTCCAGCCGTCGAAGCGCTGCCGATCGAACAACACCGGCTGCCAGGCCTCGCGGAAGTGCCGCATCGTGTGGTCCTCTCCGAGATAGTTTCCGCCCGGCCCCACCGCATGGATGACATCCAGAGCCAGCTCGTCAGGACTCATTCCGAAGCCGTCCGTGAAATGAATCATCATGTCGATCATGTCCGCGGTGAACACCATCATCTCAGGAGACGTGGTCAGACCGGCCTCCAGGTAACCGACGTCATGGATGAGGTTGGTCCCGCTGAGCAGGGCAGTCTGGACGGAAAAGACCGCATCCGCCGCGGCCTGCTCGTCGAACAGGATGCTGTCGGAGTGGCCGGCGTACCCCCACGTGGGAAGGCCGTAGTGTCTGCCCATGCTGGCCACCGCAACGCGCGCCAGCTGGAACTCGGGCGCCCCGTAGACGCTGATGGAGGTCTTCATGTCCATGTGGTGCAGGCCGCTTCCATAGAGGAATGGAGCTCCGGGGCGTTTTCTCTGGTGAATGACGATGCTGCTGAGGACTTCCGCGTTGCCGAGCGCAAGCCCCCCAGCCAGGGTGGCTGGAGCGGTGCTCCCCATCATGGGCGCGGGGGAGTGGACAACCGGAAGACCCTCCGATGCCATGTAGAGGAGCTTCTCCGTCGCCGTGGTACTCTGTTGCAAGGGAGTGGTCGGCTCCGAGTACAAAACGAGAGTCGGGTTGAGCCGCAGCTCCTCCATTCCGCCGGCAACCGCGGCAGCAGCTCCTGCGATGGCGCGGCAGTCCTCCGCGTCATTGCACACGAACACGACGGGCTTGGTGCTCCCCTCGATGAGAGTCGCATACTGTCGGCGGTAGGCGTTTCCGCTGTAGTCGCGCGGTATTCCCATGGACATGAGAAACGAGATCTGGGGCAGAGCGTCGGCGAGGCGCACGCAGTCCTCCAGATCCCTCAAGGTGAAGGGACGCCGCTTTCCGTCCCGGGGGTCGAGGTAGTTCGGGCAATCCGAACCGGGACCGAATGCGGACTCTCCCGGGCGGAGGCGCACGCGGGCGTTCGAGGACCCCCGGTCGCACAAGGCGATCGTCGATGGAGCCTGCGCCAGCGCCCACTCCACGAGCCCTGGCGGGAAGCGCACACGGTTGCCCTCCGACACGACACACCCTGCTTCTCGGAGAAGCTCGAGGGCTTCGTCGTGATGGACGCGGATCCCGGTTTTTCTCAATATCTCAAGGGAGGCCTGGTGGATCGTCTCGCACTGGTCGCGGTCCATCAGGTGAAGGCGTGGTACTGCGCGCGGCGTGTCGCTGCTCACGATCGGCTCCTCTCGGGAGGTTGAAGAATCTATAGACGGCGGCGCTTCCCCTGTCAAGGAAACCAGGCGCTGCGACAAGCGCTCGGTCACCGGCTCGAACAGCAGCAGGGCGCCCCACGCAATGCCTGCGTCCATTGTGGCCTCCCCTGCACGAGGAAGCTACGCTGTTGCCTTCCTGGTCTCACCCCGATTCCTGCCGAGTCGTGAACGGGCATTGTGCTGGAACAGGTCGCGCAGGAGACGAGACAGCTCCTTGTCCGACATCCGCTCCTTCTCTACGAAATACCTGCCGATTGGGCGCTGCCGCCCGCGCTGGATGCGGAGGATCCGCCTCACCTCCTCCACGCTGAGAAGGCGAAGCCGCGAGGCCGCCGCCCCGGTCTGCTCGTGCTTCCCGCGGGAGCTCAGGACCCTCGTCATGTCACTGGGGCTGAGCATCCGCAGTTGGCGCGCGATCTCGCCGAACTTCGGCCTTCCGCGTCGCTGCCACACCAGAGCGCTGACGAGGCTCTGCCACGAAATGTATCCCGAGTAATAGAGGAACTCGGCAAGGCGCAGCCTGCGCCTGGGCAGCGGGCCGCGGTAGTAGATCTCCCTTCCCCGAGCGGGTCGCGTTTTCCCCGCATGTGAGCCGGCCGCGCGCTGTGAACCGCGGGGGTGCGTGGGCTCGTGCGGCGAGCTCACGGGTCGTCTGGCCAGAAGGAACGTCATGAGCAGCTCGTACGCACGGGTTGCTTCGATGAACATTCTGCAGTCGGCAGAGCCGGGAACTCTGTCGGGATGAGTGTGCAGGGCAAGCCTTCGGAACGCGGCCCTGACCGTGGCGACTGTCAGCTGGCGCAGCAGAGCCTGGCCGGCCCGCCGCGCCTGTGGCCCCAGCAGAACCGCGCATGCATCGAGTAGTTTCGCCTCCATCTCCCCTGAGTATCGGTACTCCGGGCCGTTATAGCAATCACCGCCCGTCAGCTGGCGCCGGCGGCTTCCGCCGGGCTACACTACGGCCGTGACCGTACTCACGATCGCCTCCACCATACTCGGTCTCGCCCTCTTTGAGGGCATCTCCAGCGTGGACAATGCGATCATCAACGCCACGGTCCTCTCGGGGATGGCGCCTCGGGCCCGCCGGTGGTTTCTCCTCTGGGGTGTTCTTTTCGCGGTATTTGTCGTGCGCGGTCTCCTGCCGTGGCTGATCGTGTGGCTTGCGCTGCCGGGTCTCGGCCCGTGGGCTGCTCTGACGGCCGCATTCTCCAGTGATCCCCGCGTCGTGGTGGCAGTGGAAACCTCCGCGCCCCCGCTGCTCATGGGCGGCGGCGCGTTTCTCATTCTGCTTTTTCTCCATTGGCTCTTCCTGGAGCCCAAGCACTTCGGCATGCCGTGGGAAAAGCTCATCTTCGAAAAAGGGTTCTGGTTCTACGCGATCGCCTCGGTTCTTCTCGCAGCCGCCGTTTGGTTTGCCCTGCCGCTCGGGGACATGATAGCGTTCGCGGCGGTCATCGGCTCAACGATGTTCTTCATCATGCTCGGGTTCAAGGAGAACGCGGAACAGAAGGAGAAACAACTCGAAGGGAGCGCCATGTCTGATGTGGCCAAGATCCTTTACCTGGAGATCATCGACATGACCTTTTCGATCGACGGAGTTCTCGGCGCGTTTGCTTTCACCCTGTCGGTCCCGCTGATCCTCGCGGGGAACGGTCTGGGCGCCGTGATGGTCCGGCAGCTCACTGCGGGAAACGTCGAGCGTATCAAGCGCTACCGCTACCTGAGGAACGGCGCGATGTACTCGGTTCTGTTCCTCGGCGTCGTCATGGTGTGCGAAGGCTTCGGGCTTTCCGTTCCTCAGTGGATCTCGCCGCTTATTACGTTTGCGGTTGTCGGGTTCTTTTTTGCAAAATCGCTGCGCGAGGTCCGCAGAACGGAGCGCGCACGGAAAAGCGCCTGATCACCGCGCCTGACGAAGACGCGATGCCTCGTACTCGAGCTTCAGCACGAGGTGGTCGAGCTTGTCGAGCTTCACCGTTCGCGATTTGGTTCGGATGCTCTCGAGTGTCGGGATCACCGTGTCGGTGTACCGCCTGACCGCCTCGCGGGCCTTGTCCACCGGGGACTCCCCGGTCGCCTCATTCACATAGTTGATGATCAGCTTCTTGCTGGTTGTCGTGAGCTCGGACTTGTTCAAGTGCTCGATGATCGCGAACACGGCAAGGAGAAAGCTCATTTCGCTCACGGCGTCCGTCCCACCCTCAACGCGTCGATCTTATGCCCCCGACGTCAGCCTGTACATCCCTAGACAGGATGTCGGAGGTGCGCCGAGCACAGGGACGTGCGAAAGGCGCACCCTAGACCGAACTTTTCAGTTCCGCCGAAGCTCAACTCATTCATGGATTGGGAATTAGGGGCGAGGCCGGATGCGCTGTTCTGGCTACGCCCGCGGAGCCATGACGGAGGCCTACGGGGAGGCGCCGAGGAGTTCGAATGCGCGTT
>DATKLB010000257.1:0-10941 GCA_035542615.1 Spirochaetia bacterium
CGACAACCCGGGGTTCTCGATCGGCCTCGCCATCTGCGCCCTGATTGTCGCCGGCGTCTCCGTGTTCACCGCCTTCCTCCTGCCGGGCTTCGCGACCGTCCTCCTGTGGTGGAACGTTGCCGCGAAGCTTCGGCTGTACAAGTACGACTGGCTGGAGCAGAATCCCGGGGCCGACAGGCGGCGCGTGCCATGGGACGCCCTCCTCGTGGAAGACCGGGAGCGCGTGGGAAAAAGGACTCTGCGGGGAATGATATTTCCCTGGAGAGAATAGGACCAGTCGGCGGAGTCTACCCGATGTGCAGCCGCTTGCCGATCTCTTCGGCCTCGACGCTGGAGCGAAGCACATCGGAGTTCCTGAGGAACATTCCCTCTCCCTCCATGGTGCGCATGAGGTTCGTGAGCGACTTCGAGGTTCCGAAGGTGGTTCGAGAGACGAAGGCGTAGCTTTTCTTGCCCGAGACCACTCCCGAGCCGGCAAGGAAAGACCGCACGGAGTCGGGCACTCTTCCCGCAAAAGAGCCCGAGGGCTCCATGCCGATGACGATGTACTGGTAGATCGTGAGCTTCACGTTGTTGTCACGACTACCGTCGAAGACGTCGACCTGGTTGCCCTGTTTCTCGATTCCCCGGGCAAGGCCCTTGGCGAGATCCCTCAGCTTCTCACGATTCCTGCCAGAGAAGAAGACTACCGCCACTCTCATGACTCGTTTTCGCCTCCGTTTTCTTTTCGACGAACAGGCTGCGCAGGATCATGCGCGCCCGGCTCACACAGAAGTACGCGGTGAGCTCGGCGGCAGCGCTTCCGGCCGTCCCGCCCCCAGCCTCCAGGAGGGCACGCACCTCGTCCCGCGCGAGGAGGATCTTCGCGTAGCGGGGCCTGCCCCTCCTGCTCTTCGTCACGTTCAGCTCCATGAACCTCTCGTCGCGAACCCGGAAAATCGGGATCTTTTCGTGAACGACCATGTTCCTGATCCAGCGGATCTCGTGGGCGAGCAGGAGCGTTCGCCCGTCATGAATGATCGCTTCACTGCGCGCAAGGTCCAGCATGTCGACCAGCTCGAGCTCGAGAAGATCGCCCCGGGTCTGCAGCCACCGCTTCTCCCCGTGCTTCGCGAACGCCAGCGGCCCGGTGCGCGTCATGGCGCTGCCCAGTCGGCAGATCAGCGCCTGCTCCAGCACCGTTCCCGCGAGGATGCTGGCGCTTTCCCAGAACCCGAAGTAATAGGTCTGGTGCATCTGCGCCAGGAGGAACTTCACCCGCCCGCTTCCCGGGCTGTCGCCGATGTGGATCCGCTGGTAGTTCAGATGCTCGCGCCGGACAGCCGCTTCGCACAACCTCTTTTCTCCGTAGCGCTGCCGCAGCGTGGCCAGGTGCTTCTCTGTACACCGCCCGAGCATTTCACTACTATAGATTTTCCTGAAAACCATGGTCAAGACACGAGCCATTTCACTGATTTTGTGCGCAGCGTCGCTCGCCGGCTGCGGTCTGCTGACCCGGTCTGAGCGGGCGAGCCCGCAGCAGCTCGTGATTGCCAGGGGACGGCTGGGACGCACGGTGTCTCTTCTGCGCACCACGGAGATGCTGGTGGCGGTGTATTCCGATCAGGAAACCGCCGGCCTGTATTGGGTGGAGATCCCGGTCTCCGACACCCTGCCGGGTGAAGCTCCGAGTCCCGAGATGATCGACAGGATCGCCCTGATCCCGCCTCTCCCCCAGTCTTTCGGCGCGCACTCGGCTTTTGCCCGGGGAAACGGCGTGTCGGTTCTCTACCAGGCGCGCGGCGCGGAAGAGAAGCCCGTACTGAAGCTCGCGTCCTGGCAGCCGGGAGCGCAGGCCTGGACGCTCGATGTCATCGAGCCGGCTGGTGATCCCGTCGCCATACTCCCTGGAGACAAGGACCACCTCGACCTTTTCTGGGGGGCCGCCTCCCTTCTCTGGCAGAGCTATCCCGGCAACGCGAAGCCCTCCGTGCTGCAAAGCCCGTTCACGCCGGCCGAGCGCGCATCGGTTTTCGACCGGCACGATGAACCCGTGACCGGCACGACGCTTGAAGGATCGTCCTCCGACACGAGAGGGCTCACGGTCTATGACTCGGCTTCCAGCGCCCTCCTCGCCGTTCGATGGAACGGCTCCGCGTATGATGCGGCGTCCATCGTGGGAGCCGGACCCATCCACTCCTCCCTGCTGCTTCCTGACGGGCGGCTGGCCGTGCTCAGCTGGGAGAGCACGACGCGTCGTCTGCAGCTCCTGAAGCAGAAGCCCGGGGAGGCGTTTGCGTCGCGGTCGCTCGTTACGCTCAGCCAGGACACGAATACCGTGGCCCTGCTCGAGCCGCCAGGTCAGGAATCTGTCTCCTCGCGCGATGCCTCGAGGCTCTTTTTCCTCTACGACGAGACGCGGGTGCTCGGCGGAGGAAAGGAGGCTCACGAGTTGTCCCTGCTTTCGCCGGGATGGGGGGGGCGGTACCAGAGGACCGTGCTTGCTTCCGATGATCAGCCGATTGCAGACTTTTCGGCACTCGAGGTCGGAGACACCCTGTACGTGCTTGTCCATCAGGACGTGGTGAAGCTCCTCAAAGTGAAGCTTCCGAGATAGCAGCCGCCGCGCAGGGCAGCGGCCGCGGATGACTCATCGAAGCCTCACCTCTCGGCCATTTCCTCGTATTTCTGAATGACTCGATTTACTTTTTCAGGGCTCCCGGCAGCGAGCACATCGCGCGAGAATCCGGCATTCTCCACCAGGAGAGCGATCTTTTTGAGCACCTCGAGGTGGGTTGCGGCATCCTCTTCCGAGCTCACGAGGAGAAAGAGGATGCGCACGGGCTCCCCGTCCAGAGATTCGTAATCGATGCCGTGATCCGAGACGCCGAGGACCCCGATCACCCCGCGGGTGAACTTCGTTTTTGCATGGGGGATGGCGATGCCCTTCTTGATGCCCGTGGACATCTTCTCCTCCCGCCTGCATATCGCCCCCAGGATCTCGTCGCGGCTGTCGATACGGTATTGTCCAACCAGGTGATCCACGAGCTCTTCGAACACCTCGGTCTTGTCCTCTGCTTCCAGATGGCACTTGATCCGTGGCGCGCTGAAGAGATCATGGAGAAGGACCCCCACCCTAGTTGCCGCCCTTGGCCGGGGCCGCTGGCGGAGATGCGGAAGGGTTTGCCGGCGCCGTGGTGGAGCTCTGGGGCGCGGGAGCAGGATTCGCGCCAGGAGTGATCGGCGTGCCGCTCGTCCCCGTGGCGGAGGGAGAAGGAGTCTGTACCCACCAGTTCTGCTGCTGGCCGCCCTTGAGTGCCTGCTCGCGCGCCCGCCCGATGACGTTGCCTGCCTCCGGAGCCTTGTTCACCCAGGCGATCCCAAGGATGCTGAAAAGGAACACTGCGGCGAGAATAGCCGTAAAGCGAGTCAGCACGTTGCCGGAGCGAGAGCCGAAAGGAGTCGTGCTCCCGCCGCCGAATATGCCGCCGAGACCTTCACCCTGATCGTCCTGGACAAGCACAACGAGCACCAGAAGAACCGCGCTGACGACCAGGATAACCAGGAGAACGACGCTGATCACACCCATTCCTCATAACCCCCCTCATCGATCGTACTGCACGATGGGGACAAAGGTTTCCAGCTTGAGGGAAGCCCCGCCCACCAGCGCACCGTCGATGTTTTCCATCCTCATAAGATCCTTGATATTATCAGGCTTTACCGAGCCGCCGTACTGAATCGTCATCCCCTGGGCCGCCTTCTCGCTGTAGGCTTTTGTCAGGACGCTCCGGATGAACGCGTGAACCGCGTTCGCATCCTGCGGGGTGGCATTCTTGCCGGTTCCGATGGCCCAGACCGGCTCGTAGGCGATCGTGACGCGGCCGAGATCCTTCTCCGCGACTCCTGCAAGACCGCTGTTCGTCTGGGTCTCGACGACTCTCTCCGTAGCGCCTTTCTGGCGTTCCTCGAGCGTTTCCCCGACACAGAGGATGACCTCGAATCCTTCGGCAAGGGCAAGGCGCACCTTGCGATTCACGAAAGCGTCTGTCTCACCATAGATATGGCGGCGCTCCGAGTGGCCCAGAATGATAATGGCTACTCCGGCGTCGGCAAGCATACGCGGAGAGATCTCCCCGGTGTACGCTCCCTCCAGCTCGGCGGCAGCGTTCTGAGCCCCGAGAAGGATTTGCGTTCCCTCCAGGACATCGCGTACAGCGTGAAGCGCGGTGAACGGGGGCGCAATCATGATCTTCTTGTTCTTTTCTCCCGAGAGCGCACCCGCAAGAGCCGTCGCGACGGCAATTGACTCCCCCGCTGTCTTGTACATCTTCCAGTTGCCGGCGATGAACGGCTGACGCATGGCGCTACTTGTCCTGGAGCGCGACCACGCCCGGAAGCTGCTTGCCTTCCAGCAGCTCGAGCGACGCTCCGCCCCCGGTGGATACGTGCGTGATCCTGTCGGCGAGATGGAACTGGTTCACAGCAGCAACAGAATCCCCTCCCCCAACGACCGTCGTTCCCTTGCAGTCGGCAACCGCCTTTGCAATTTCCAGGGTCCCCGTGCTGAACTCGGGAAACTCGAAGACCCCCATCGGGCCGTTCCAGAGGACAGTGCGCGCCTTGAGGATCTTCTCGCGAAACAGGGCGGCCGATTTCGGCCCGATATCCATTGCGATCTTGTCCGCGGGAACGTCGGCGCCGTCGACGATCTCGGCTTTTGCCGTCTCTGAAAACTCGGCCGCCACGCGGTGATCAATGGGAAGGAGGACTTCCACGCCTGCCTTTTTCGCCTTTTCGAGGAACGACGTTGCCGTGGCCTTGAAGTCTTCCTCGACGAGTGACTTCCCGACCTCGCGGCCCTGGACCTTCTGGAACGTGTATGCCATTCCCCCGCCGATGATCATTGTCGTCACACGGGGCAGCAGGGATTCGAGCACGGCGATCTTGGTGGAAACCTTTGCGCCGCCGATCACGGCAACGAACGGTTGGGCAGGATTCTCGAACACTCCGCCGAGGAACTTGAGCTCCTTCTCCATCAGGAAACCCGCGACAGCGGGAAGGATCTTTGCAACTCCCTCCGTGGAGGCATGCGCCCGGTGGGCCGTGCCGAATGCGTCGTTGACGTAGACGTCTCCGAGGGCCGCCAGCTGGGCGGCAAAGGCCGGATCGTTCTTCTCCTCCTCGGGATGGAACCGCACGTTTTCCAGGAGCACGACGTCTCCTGGCTTCATTGCCTTGACGACTGACTCTGCCGCGGGTCCGACGCAGTCCGGCGCGAGGGTGACCTTCTTTCCCAGAAGCTCGGAGAGCCGCTGGGCGATGGGGGCCAGGCTGTTCTCCTTGTCCGGCCCCTTGGGCCGGCCGAGGTGGCTCATGAGGATGAGGCGGGCGCCCTTCTGGTCGAGGATGTACGTGATGGTCGGCAACGCCGCCCTGATCCTTGTATCATCCGTGATCTTGCCGTCCTTCATGGGCACATTGAAATCAACGCGGACGAGGACCCGTTTGTTTCGCAGATCTATGTCGCGTACGGTTTTTTTTGCCATTCGTGCTCTCCTTGGGCTCACCGGAATGCGGGCTTGGGCCATTTACTATAGAGAAATGCCGTTGGAGTGTCAACGGGAACGGGTCCGCCGGGGGGCACCTGGAGGTCCCGGGTTCACCCTCCGATGCGAAGAAGCCGTGTCAGAATGTTCCCGTTCCGCTCGGCGGCATTCACCTGAGGCTTGGATATCGGCTTCGGGGGAAAAACCACCTCATCTCCCGGGTTGACATAGTCGAAATAGCCGCGGATGCGCACCGTCCCCTCGGAGACCCCTTCATCGACACCGGCCAGCGGAAAATCCGCAACAATGTCCTTCTGGTCGAAAGAGAGTCCGGGAGCGTCAGCAGCGAGCCGGATCTTCCCCTTCCTCACGATCACGAGCTTGTCTCCCTTTTTCAGACCCTGGAACGAGCCCAGATCGATCAGAGCCTGGTCGAACCTTCGAACGAGGAGAGTTGCGCGAGGGGAGAGAATGCCGGCGATCTGGCCGCCAAGCTTCAGGAACGAATCCCGCAGCCGGTCGTTGCCCGTGCGGAATGCCGCGAAACTTCCTATCAGCGCGGCTGTTCGGGACAGATAGACATCCGCGGTTGCGGAAAAGCTTCTCTCCGCCTCATCGAGCTGGAGCAGGATGAAGTAGTCGCTCGGGCCGGATCGTGCTCTGCGGAAAGCGTCATCCATACCTGTCACGAGGGTCGTGCCCTCCGGCACGGTGATTGCGTCGTACCCGCCGAGCACTGCAGCGAAATCCCGCGCCGCGTCTTCGCTCGCAAGGGTATGCAGAAGCCTGTTTCTTGCCGCAATGGTGTACACGGGGATTGCGTATCGCCTGCGCTCGAGGTTGTGCTGATCGTAACCCCACGCACGGGATATCGAGTCGGCAAGAGCGCTGGACAGGCCCTCGATTTCATCCTGGACGGTTGTGTCCTTCGAGCCGAGCTTCTGCAGCACCTTCAGCTCGCTGAGATACTTGTCGGGAAAGCCTTCGGCTCGGAACACCCCGGCATACGCAAGGCGGGCGTCCTGCGAAGTCGGATCGAGAATCAGGGCCCTGCGATATTCTGCAAGAGCCCTGTCCAGGAAGTTCCTGTCCTCCTGCGCCTGCCCCTGCTTGAGGTGAAAGACGGCCATGCTCTTGCGCTGCGAGTCGTCCATTGGCAGGGCATCCAGAGCGGTGTTCTCCTGCGCAATGCGCGTCACCTCGTCCTCAGGACGCGCGCTCAGCGCCGAGGCATAGGCGGAAAGAGACTTTGTCGTGTCCCCCGACTTGCGGTAGGCAAGGCCCAGGGAGTACCAGGCAAGGTTGTCATTCCTGTTTTTCGCGACGACATCCCGAAGGACGGTCGTCGCATCGGCCGCCCTGCCGGTCTGGAGGTAGATTTCTCCCAGGAGACTTCGCGCCTGGACCATGTCCGCGGCAAGGGACACGGCGATCTGCGCGTGTTTCTCCGCGGCGGAAAAATCCGCCGTTCGTTCGTACCATCGAGCCGCCGCAAGCTGCACATGGGGATCGGATGAGTGGTCCTTCAGGGCCAGCTCGTAATAGCGGCCCGCGCCCGCCGAGTCCCCCGTCTCGTCGGCTAGCTCCGCCAGGGAGAGGATTGCCCTCGTGCTCTCCGGAGCCAGCTTGAGGCTCTGCGAGTAGCCAGCCATCGCGGTCCGCGAACGCCCATCAGCAATATCTGCTTCCGCCATGCCCATTCGGGCCTCGACGTTGTTGGGCTGATCCGCCAATACCGCGCCGAACAGGATGCGGGCAGCCGCCGTATCGCCCTGGCCGACGCGTATTCTTCCTTCGAGCACGGCGAGATCCGGATTGTTCCTGTCGTTCACGCGCGCCATGGAGACGTAGCGGTAGGCCTCATCGTACTCGCCCATGAGCAGAAATGATTGTGCGAGGCCGACCATTGGGCCCTCGTACGAGGGATTGATGGATAGTGCCTCCTTGAACTTCTCCACCGCAAGCTCGTAGTCCTCCGAGGACCGGGCGCGAAGACCGTCCTCGTAGGGAGCGCGGGCGTCCTGGGAAAAGAGCCGACCCACGGCGAAAAGAGCCAGGCAGGCAAGAACGATCTCTCTCTTCACTCTTCGATGATCCTCTCTTCTCTCAGAACGCTCAGGAGCGTGCGCTGGAGGGAGAGCATCCCTCTGCCTTTCCCTGCCCCGTGGTCCATTCCGGCACAGTGCAGTATCCCGTGAACAACCAGGCGTTTCAACTCCTCATCCTCGGATACCCCGTAGTCCATGGCATTTCGCCTCATGGTGTCCAGCGATATGGCAACGTCTCCTTTCACCGCGGCGGCGGCAAGAGATCTCCCGTGCGGCCGAATCGCCCGCTCCCGGGGAAAGGAAAGAACATCGGTGGGCCCGCCCTTGCCGCGGTAGCGGCCGTTCAGATCGGACATGCGGGGATCATCGCAAAGAAGGAGAGACAGGTCCCACTGATCGGCGCCCGCCTCCCGCAGGACTCGTGTGCAGAACCTCTGGAGCCTCCGCTTCCATCCCGGGGCGGGGACTCCGTCCACGGCAATCTCGACCGTGCGCTGCTGCCCGGTTCGCTTCGCTCCGGCTGCCCTCATTTCGCCGCGACGCTCCGCGCCTGGACGATCTTCGGGTACTCGATCCGGGTGTGGAAGTATCCCTCGAGGATGTGCACGAAGCTTTTCCTGATCGACTCGAGGTCCCTCAGCGTGAGGTTGGAATCCCCGAGCTCACCCGAGGAGAACTTTTCCATGATCATGTCCTGGACCAGCTTTTGCAGTCGCGCAACCGTGGGCCGCTTCAGCGAGCGCGACGCCGCCTCCACCCCGTCGGCAAGCATCAGCACCGCGGCCTCCCGGGTCCGGGGACGGGCTCCCGGATACGAGAAGTCATCCCGCGATATCCGAAGGCTCTTTCCCTCCTTGACAGCTTGGTTGTAGAAATATGTGATCAGGCCTCTCCCGTGGTGTTGCGCAATGATGTCCACGATTTCCTGGGGGAGCTTGAGCTCACGGGCTTTTTCGATCCCGATGCGGACATGGCTCTTGATGACGGCTGCCGACAGGCTCGGCCTCATCTCGTCATGCCTGTTGTACGCCTTCTGGTTTTCGATGAAGTAATCCGCCTGCTCCACCTTGCCGATGTCGTGGTAGTAGGCGCTCACCCGTGCGAGGAGGGCGTTCGCCCCGATGGCTTCGCAGGCGGTCTCGGCAAGGTTCGCAACGCTGATGGAATGGGTGTATGTGCCGGGAGCCTGGGAAAGCATTCTGCGAAAAATCGGGGAGTTGAGATCCGACAACTCCATCAGCCTGAAGCGGGTCGGAGCGTTCAGCAGGTGCTCGAACACCGGCAGGAACCCCAGAGCAAGAATGCTGCTGAAAAACCCATTGGCGGCGCCCCAGATGGCAAGGGACAGCAGCCTGCCAGGCTCGGCGTAGGCCAGCACCCCGATGACGCCAAGCGCTACGGTCGAAAGAAACGACAGCACGAGCCCGGCACGAACAAGGTCGAGACGCCTTTCGGCGTCCAGGACGACAGCGGTCGCCGCAACCCCGGTGAGAAAAGCAAAGAGGAAGCTCTGCACGCTCAGCCCGGTGAGAAGGAGCAGTGCCAGAGACACGACGAGGGAGAAAACCACCCCCGCCGGGGTGGAAACGAGGATTGCTACCAGCATGGACATCGTCGCGGTCGGGATGGCGGCGGACACCGGCACCCAGTCGGGAAGCCCGACAAAACGGACGACAAGCGCGCTTACCACAAAGTGTCCGAGGCCGAGGCACAGGAAGAGCATCGCGCCGCGGTGGCGCACCGCCCGAGTGGTTCCGCGGAGGGTGAGAAGGTACGCCGCGAGACAGAACGTCATGACGAGAAACAGGGCGCTCCCCACAATGCCCATCACATCGAGCGTCCGCAGCGAGCTGCCAAGAGCCTGGATTCTCAGCGCGATCGGCTCGGTGATCACGTCTCCCCGACGCGCCAGCACCTGGCCGCGGCTGAGCTTCTCAACGACCGGGTCCACGTCGGCTCGTGCGCGGTTTCTCTGCTGCCGGGTCAACTCGGCATCGTAGAAGCAGTTGACGACCGCGAAAGACCCCAGCAGGGCCACGATGCCCCGCTTTTCTTCCGGGCTTCCCCCCTGCTCCTGGACTCGAGCAATCGTCTGCCCCTTGAGGTTCTCCTGAGTCAGCACCTGGTCAGCCGGTATCTCCTCCGACTGAGCGAGGCCGTCCTGTCCGCGGCCGAGCGTGACGGCTCCGGCAGTCCGGACCTCGTCGTCGTGCGCGGTCAGGTCGACGATTCCGCGGGAAAGGGCTGCCTCCAGTATGCTGCGCGCATCTCCCAGCAGCCGGACAAGATCGTTCGAGCGGAGGATTGCCAGGAGGTCGTCGTTGCCGATTCGATCGGGGAAATCTGCCTGGACTTTCTCCCCGATGACAGTGGGAGGCAGGCCCGACGACTTCAGCCGTGACAGGAACCCCGAGAAACGGTCGAAGGCGAGCAGCGCGTCGGCGCTCACGGAGTCATTGCGAACGAAGACGGGCGGGACAAGCCTCTCCCTGGCGTCGCGCTTGATCTCGGTGGCTTTCGTGTCCAGGTACAGGAAATCCTTTTCCACGACATAGTCGACTCTCGCCAGGGCGCCCACGGTGACAGGAGGGAGACGATCGCGGCGAAAGACGCTGCTGGACTGCGTCGCGACAAGGACGACGCCGACCGCGACAACGTACGCCGCGGCAACTGCCAGGGTAGTCCATTTCTTCCGGACCAGGCGGCGCAGAAGATCCGCTGCCATGGCCCGGTCGACGCGTCGATCACTCTTCATGCGCTGTTTCGTAGGCGTGGACGATTTTCCGCACGAGCGGGTTTCGAACGACGTCGCGCTCCTCGAAGAATGTGAAGCAGATCTCCCGGATCGCCCGGAGGATGGGAATCACGGTCAGGAGGCCAGAGTCCGACTTGCGGGGAAGATCGATCTGCGTGATGTCTCCGGTCACGACGGTGCGGGAGTTCTCTCCGATGCGGGTGAGAAACATCTTCATCTGCTCGCGGGTGGTATTCTGCGCCTCGTCAAGGATGATAAAGGCCTCGGAAAGAGTTCGGCCCCGCATGTACGCAAGGGGGGCGATCTCGATGATCCCGTTCTCCTCCATGCGGCGGAACATCTCCAGGGGAATGAGAGACTCGATGGCATCGTACAGGGGGCGAAGGTACGGATGAATCTTCTGCGTCAGGTCGCCGGGCAGGTAGCCGAGGCTCTCACCCGCTTCCACCACCGGCCGCGTGATGATGAGCTTGCGACGCGTCTGCCCGAGCACCTGCTTGAGAGCCTGTGCCACAGCGAGGTACGTCTTGCCCGTGCCTGCGGGACCCACGCCGAAGACCAGCTCGTTCCTTTCGATGGCATCCAGGTAGAGAGCCTGGTTGTACGTGCGGGG
>DATKLB010000258.1:0-11144 GCA_035542615.1 Spirochaetia bacterium
ACTTGAACCCGCGACATCCACCTTGGCAAGGTGGAGCTCTACCAACTGAGCTATTCCCGCAGGGCTTCTCCCAATGCGAGAGAAGGGACTTGAACCCTTACGCCTTTTGGGCACCAGATCCTAAGTCTGGCGTGTCTGCCAAGTTCCACCACTCTCGCCTGGATAGTAGCCACGAGCGCCGAAACCCGTCAAGGGCGGGCACCGGGACTCGCTTTGAGCCGCGCAGGACTCGAACCTGCGACCCGAAGATTAAGAGTCTTCTGCTCTACCAACTGAGCTAGCGGCCCTCATTTTGAACGCGTCCGGCAGGACTCGAACCTGCGACCTACGGGTTCGAAGCCCGGCGCTCTATCCAACTGAGCTACGAACGCACGCATTAGACCCGAACTCCTCACCCGCGCTATGCCCTCCCGGCGTTCCTACGGAACGCCTGCCGTGCTACGGGTGGGTGATGGGTCTCGAACCCACAACTTCCAGATCCACAGTCTGGTGCTCTGCCAATTGAACTACACCCACCATGCGCCCGCAAATATGCGCAATGAGGACCGATTTGTCAACATCAAAGCGCTTGTCACGCTTGTCGCGCGGGCCGTTCGCTGTCGTTCGCTGCGTATTCGTTGATACTGGACCGCAATCGGGGTACAATCCCGGGTTCCCAAGGAGGCATTCATGAGAAGGTTGTGCCGGCTGGCCGCTGCAGTTGCCGTCGCCGTCGTTCTCGCATCCGCCTGCAGTCTGCCCCGGCCCGCGGCTCCTGTGAGGCCCCTGGCCATCCCCGCGCTCTATACTCCATCCTCCGGCGACGACCCGAAATCCAACCAGGAAAAGGGCCAGACGTTTCAGATCGCGGAGACCGGCCCCAGCGGGACCGTACCGCACGAAAACCTCGAAGGCGGCGTCTGGGTGCTCTTCAACAAGCCGGTCGTCGCCCTGAAAAAGCTGGAAAAACCTGTCACGAGGTCAGACATCCTCGCCATTTCTCCCCGGGTAGACGGGACTTTCCGATGGTACGGCTCACGCCTTCTCGCATTCGAGCCCAGGGGCCAACTCGCCCCGGCCACTGAATACATCGTCAGCGTCAGCAAGTCCCTGCGCTCCCTCGATGGTGAAACAATTACCGGCGACACGGATTTCTCGTTTCGAACCGAGCCGCTCGGGATCGTGGCCCTCAGTCCCCAGGGGAGCGACGTCATTCCGGAGGCAAGCAGGGAGATCGTTGTCACCTTCAACTTTCCGGTCGATCTCAAGACCATCGCGCCGTCGATACACCTTGAAGCGGACGGCGCAGCGGTGCGCTTCACGGCGTCGCGGCCGGTCATCAAAAACAGGAGAGAGCTCGGTCCCTACGAGAACGCGGACAGGCTCGTCTCCCTGAAGCCATCAGCCGAGCTTCCCCGGGACGCGGACATCAAAGTGATCGTGAGCCGGGGAGCGAAGCCGCGCCCGGAGAATTATGGCACCTCAGAAGACATTGCCGAAGGTTTCCACACCCTCAAGCCTCTGGAGCTCGAGTCGAGTGAGGTCGAGTTGGGAGGCCCGGCTCCCAGCGCAGTGTTGAGGTTCAACCACACTCTCGCCGCGGACAGCGTGCTTGCGAATCTCAGGGTCCCCATCAAGGGTTACTCGCTGGAAAGTCACGTCGAGATATCCGGATCCTGGGTGTACCTGAGCCAGCTCCCCGTTCCGTTCGATTCGACATTCGAGATGCAGATCCTTGCCGGCCTCAAAGACGTATACGGGCAGTCACTGGGCCAGGATCAGCCGGTGAGCCTCGAAGTCGGACCCGCCGCTGCCTACGTGAACTTTCGCGCCACGGGCCAGAAGCTTCTCGAGTCGCAGTTTCCGCCTCGCGTCGTCGTGGAGCTCCAGAACGCGACCTCGGGAAAGTTCGGCGCCGGCTCCCTGAAAGAGCCCTTCCTTCAGAAGCCGGGGGATCCGAATCGGAAGCTGGACATTCGCCGGGTGCCGAAGAATACCCGGCACTTCGAGCTGTTCGACCTTTCCCCCTATCTCAACGCCGATCACAAGGGCGCGGCGTGGCTGGCATGGACGTTCACCGGCAAGTTCGAAGGCAGTGACGTCCCGCAAGAGGTCAAGGATGACCTGGTGGTGCAGGTCACCGACATCGGGGCTTCCGTGCACGTGGCGTACAATTCGCTCGTCGTGCTTGCGGGCTCCCTGTCGACCGGGGCCCCGCTCGGCGATGCCTCCGTGGCGATTCGAAAGGACGGCAGGAGTCTTGCCACCGGGAAGACCGATGCGTCTGGTCTTGCCGCACTCGCAATCCCATCGGGGACGCTCCAGAGCGCCTTCCGGGGACACGAGGACGCAACGGAGATCGAAATCGTCAAGGGAAGCGACAGGCTCGTTCTGCGGCCGTCCCAGATGTCCTGCCTGACGTGGAATGCCTCGGAGCCGTATGCCGCGGAGATTGCGCGGCCGCTCACCTATATCTGGTCGGATCGAGGAATTTACCGGCCGGGGGAAACGATCTCCTTTGCCGGCATCGATCAGGATCTTCTCGTCGGCGCTCTGAAGCCCGTGAAAGGAAAATTCCGCATCGATCTGCAGACGGATTCCGAGGACGCCCAGCCCGTCGCATCTTTCTCAGGGACCGCGTCGTCATCGGGAAGCTTCGCCGGCCAGATTGCGCTGCCCAGCGACATAGAACCAGGAGACTGGTTTCTCTCGTTCCATCGCACCGGCGGCGGCAAGGACCAGGGCACCGGGCAGGCGTGGGTGAAGATCGCCAACTTCCGCAGAGTCGCCTTTTCCGTTGATCTTGCGCTGCCGGATGCACGCACGTTCATGGGAGATACCCTGAGCGCGCGATTTGTCGGCACATACCTCGCGGGCGGGAATGTCTCGCGGGGCAAATGGAGCTGGTTCTGGACTCGCCGCGAACAGTGGTATCAGCCTCCGGGGGACGCGCTGGCAAGCTACACTTTCGGAGCAGTCACCCGGGGATACCCAGAGGACCTCGGCTCCCAGTCGGGCACGCTCTCGGGTGACGGAGTCACCATCGCGAAGCAGGCTCTGGGCGATGGCGACAGGGGCCGTGTGTATGACTACGAGGTCGTGGCAACCGTGGAGGACATCGACAGACAGGCGATCTCGAAGAGCGACTCGCGCATCGTGTTCTCCTCGGAGCAGCTCCTGGGAGCCCTCGTCTCCTCCAGCCCGCAGGCGGACGACTCCTTGTATTTCGTGGAGAAGGAAAAGCCGTTCACGCTCAAGGTCGTCTCCGTGGATCCCGACGGGAAACCGTATCCGTCCGGGGATGTCAAGGGCCGACTGCTCCGAGAGGACTGGAAGCTCGTTCGTGAAAGGGCCATCGGCGGAATGATCGACACGCACTACGAGCGGGAGGAGACAGCGGAGAAGGAGTTTGCCGTCAGGCCCGGCAGACCTTTTGGAAGCATCCAGCTCGCCACGCAGAAAGCCGGCTCCTACGCAGTCGAGCTGTCGGGCCGGGACGGGAAGGGCAGAGAAAGCTTCACGCGCATTTCCTTCTATTCTACGGGGGCGGATTTCATCCGCTGGAACAGCTCGGATGAACGGCAGATTGAAATCGTCCCGGACAAGAAGGCGTATTCTCCCGGAGACACGGCGCACCTGCTCATCAAGAGCCCGGTGGCACGGGGGATATTTCTCGTAACGATCGAAAGAGAGGGAATCATCGAGCAGAGATCGATCTCCCTGGAAGGGAGCGCGCCGACCATCGACGTTCCGGTCAAGGAAGGGTATCTCCCTGACTTCTATGTCTTTGTCTCGACCAGCACCCAGCGGACAAAGCCGCCGGCCGAAGGTCCTGACGCGCCGGATTTCGGCAAGCCGCGGGGGTACTCGGGTCTGTTGGAGATTCCCGTTCGCACGGACTCGCGCAGCATCCACGTCGATATCTCGAGCGCAAAGGAAAGCTACCTGCCGGGCACGCAGGCATCTCTCACGGTGAAGGCCACATGGAAAGGTAAGCCCCTCGCGGGAGCGGAAATCGCCCTCGTGGCCGCGGATCGCGGTGTGCTTGATCTCATCGACTACCATGTGCCGAATCCGCTGGATTTCTTCTATAGTCAGAGCAACTTCCCTGACAGGGTTGCGCACTACGAATCCCGGGATCTGCTCCTGGATCCTGTAACCTGGAAGGCACGTGACCTTCCTGGCGGAGATGAGAAGGGAGAGGCCGCACCCGAAGCCGGCGCCGGCGTCAAGATCAGGAAGAACTTCAACCCAACGGCCGTTTTTCGGACCGGACTGAAGACCGGCAGAGACGGTACAGTCACGGTGACCTTCAAGCTGCCGGACCTGCTCACGAAGTTCAGGACAACCGCTGTTGCATCCAAGGATCAGCTCCTGGGGATTGGAGAGAGCGAGATCCTGGTCCAGAACCCCATCAACGTTCGAACGGCTCTGCCCCGGCGCATGAGGGTGGGAGACACGGCAACTGCCGGAGTGGTGCTGACGAACCTGGATGCACGGCCGCACTCCGTCACGGTAACACTCGCCGCCGGTGCTCCCCTTGCGGTGAATGGCGCGGCAAAAAAGACGACTCAGCTTGGCGCGGGCTCTACCACTGAGATGGCCTTTGATCTGCAGGCTCCACGAGAGGGAACGGCGCGTCTTGTATTCGACGTCGACTCCGATATCCTGAGGGAAAAGCTCGAAGATTCCCTGTCGGTCGCCTCCGAGCACGTGCTGGAGGCCTTCACAGTCATCGGGAAGACCGACAGCTCGGCCCGGGAGGCAGTGGTCGTCCCGCCGTCCTTCCTCGGCGCGCCCGAAGAAGGATTGTACCTGACCCTTGATTCAACGATCGCCTCGACGCTCGCGGGGGCCGTGCGGTTCCTCGAGATCTATCCCTACGACTGCCTGGAGCAGGTGACAAGCAAGATGTTCGCCCGGGTGCTCTTCCCGCAGCTTGCCGGTGATTCGAAGCCGGACCTCGTGACCCTGGAGCGCTTCGCGAATCCGGACGGCGGCTTCTCCTACTGGGACGACCCGGCGCCGCGTCGCTCCAATTACTACGTCTCGCTTCGCGTTGCCCACCTCCTCGCGGTGGCGCAGGACAGGGGATTCGAAATCCCGGAGAAGCTGGACGCAGAAGCGCTGCTCTCCTATCTGCTCAAGGGATGGGAAAGGCTTCACGATGACAGCTACCTGCAGGCGTATGCCGTGTACGTGTTCTCCCTCTATGGCAGGCATGAGACGATGAAGGCGGACGCGCTTGCCGCCCGGGGAGACGAGATCGGTCTTTTCGGCTACGGGTTTCTCGGCCTCGCGTACGAAAACATGGGGAACAGGAAACCTTCCTCGCGGATCCTGACCCGCATCAAGAACTTCGCGCGCGTGGGCACGCGGAGCGTTACGCTCGTCGGGACGGTGAACGACTGGTTCTGGTATGGCGGGGACGTGCAGGCAAAGGCTCTTCTCCTGATGCTGTACTCCAGGATTGCCCCGGATTCCCAGCTGGTTCTGGGCCTTGCGAACGATCTGCTCACTGTAAACTCCAGCGGCTATTGGGGCAACACGAGCAACGCCGGCTGGGTCCTGCAGGCCTTCTCCGAGATGATCAGCCGAAACAAGGAGACCCAGGCGGACTTCACCGCCTCGGTGAAGCTGGGAGAGTCCCCCGTCGCGAACAGCCCCTTCAGGGGATTCTCAAAGGCGCCCTTCCGGACGCAGGTCACAGCAGCGGATCTCTCTGCCATCGCCTCAAGGCAGCCCGGGGCCAGAGCCGTGGGCGGCGCGGAGCTGCCGCTTTCATTCGCCGTGGACGGGACGGGAACGCTGTACTACACGGCCGAGCTGCGCTACGCCCTCGCATCGGAGGATGTCGACCCCCGGGATGAGGGAATCGGAATAGCCGCGGAGATCCTGGACGAGAAAGGCAACCCGGTGGATGGCACGGCGCTTGCCCTGGGCGAAGTCTACCGCATGAAGCTGGTGTTCTACTCATCCCGAGACAGGACCTTCGTCGCGCTTCGCGCCCCCATCCCGTCGGGAGCCGAGCCGATCGACGGCTCGCTCGTAACGTCGCAGATCGTCAAGCCTCCGGCAGCGACGGACACCTCCGCTGACACCGGCGATTCGGGGGACGAAGAACAACCGCCACCGGATTACACGTCGCGGATCTACGATAGCGAGGTGCGATTCTTTTTCGACCAGCTCGACCGGGGCAAGCACGAGGTGAGCTTCCTGTTTCGTACGACGACCCCGGGTTCTTTCCCGACTCCCCCTGTGCAGGCGGAGCTGATGTACCAGCCGGAGGTTTTCGGACGGACGGCAGGCGCAATCTACACAATAGGCAAATAGGCGGAAAAAACATGGCGTCAGTTTCGACCAGGGATGTGTTCGAGTACCACGGGACGGGCCGACCGGGCAAGATCGAGGTCGTACCGACAAAGAAACTGGCGACCCAGCGCGACCTTTCCCTCGCGTACACACCAGGGGTGGCTTTCGTCGTGGAGGAGATCGAGCGCAGGCCTGAGGCAGCTTTCGAATACACAACCCGGGCCAACCTGGTTGGCGTCATCTCCAACGGCAGCGCAATCCTGGGACTGGGCAACAGGGGGCCCCTTGCCGCCAAACCGGTGATGGAAGGCAAGAGCGTCCTCTTCAAGAGGTTCGCCGACGTGGACGTGTTCGACATCGAGATCGACGCTCGCGATGTGGACCGGATCGTCGATGTCGTGACAGCCCTTGCGCCGACATTCGGCGGGATCAACCTCGAGGACATCAAGGCACCGGAGTGCTTCGAGGTGGAGAGCCGGCTCAAGGCCGCGCTCGACATCCCGGTCTTCCATGACGACCAGCACGGAACCGCGATCATCACGGGCGCGGCGCTGCTCAACGCGCTCGAGCTCAAGGGCAAGGCGATCGGCGATGTGAAAGTGGTCGTGAGCGGGGCGGGCGCTGCCGCCATTGCCTGCGCGGAGTTCTATGTCACGATGGGGGCAACGAGGGACAACATCCGCATGGTGGACACCAAGGGAGTGATATACCGGGGCCGCCGGGAAAATATGAACGAGCACAAGGAGCGCTTTGCCGCGGCAACTGACGAGCGTACCCTTGTGGACGCGGTACGAGGCGCGGATGTCTTCCTCGGCCTCTCCGGGAAAGACCTGCTCTCACCAGCCATGCTGCGCTCCATGGCGGAGCGGCCCGTCGTGTTCGCCTGCGCCAACCCCGATCCCGAGATCCGCTACGAGCTTGCCCGGGAGACGCGCAGCGACGCGATCATCGGGACCGGCAGAAGCGACTACCCGAACCAGATCAACAACCTGCTCGGGTTCCCGTTCATCTTCCGCGGCGCGCTGGACGTGCGGGCGCGGGCCATCAACGATCGAATGAAGCTTGCCGCGGCCCGTGCTCTTGCGGCGCTTGCCCACGAGCCGGTTCCCGAGTGCGTGCTGGAGGCGTATGGAAAGTCCGAGCTCACCTTCGGGGAGGACTACCTCATCCCCACACCGCTGGACACCCGCGTGCTTTTCTGGGAAGCGCCCGCGGTCGCAAAGGCCGCGATGGAATCCGGCGTCGCACGATCGAGGATCGATCTGCTGACCTATCCCGCGGGCCTGGAGCGGCGCCGGCAGCACTGCGCTCGGGCCTGCAAGCTCAAGGACACCTGCTATCCCGGGTGATCCGGAATGACCGGCCGCTGTTCAGGCGCCTTCACCACATCGAGGATGCGGGTCGCGATGAGGTCTCCGTCGATATGGAAGGAGACGTCGTAGGTTCCCTCCTCGGGGAAGACGACGTTGGGCACCTGGATCACCAGCTCCACGACCCGGCGCTGCTCGTCCACGGACACCTTCCCGCCCGCGGAAAAGATCACCTGCTGGCTTCGGTCGAACAGGAGGTTGAGAGAGAAGGCGTGCTCACCGGCGATGTTGGTGACAGCGGCGTAGATGAACCACGGCGGCAGCGCAGCAGGAAGCTGTCGAACGGTGAACTGCGTGAACGTCCCGATGATCGCCTTCTTCTGGTTGTCCTCAGTGATGACCCTGTCCGCGATGAGAAGGGCCACGAATACGGGCTCAGTCATTCCCCGGGTCTCCTGCTGGCTTCAGTGTATCAGAGCCCGGCCGCGGAGAAAACCTCACCGCTGTGCCCTGCCGGGCCGTTCCCGCCGCCTGATGCACCCGCATTTCATTGACGCCGCACGGCCATGGTGGTACAGTGTCGTCATGGGAAGCATACTCATTCGGAAAGTACCGGATCCGATTCACCAGAGCTTCAAGAAACTGTGTCAGCGGAAGAAGGTCAGCATGGAGAAAGAGATCGTTCGCCTGATGCAGAGAGAGGTCGTAAAGGCCTCGCGCAGGAGGTAGCCTCCGGCGTCGACACGCGTCTCCTTCAGGCGCCAGCCGCGGGAGCGGCTGTGAGCGCCTCCGCCTCCTGCTGATACTTGCCGTGGCCGAGCGCAGCCTTGCACGTCTTGCACACTTTGATCGTCTTGTCCTTGAACTGCGCCTCGTAGACGACCTTGACCGCCGTCCTCTTGCACAGTGGACACAGTCCTCTGCCGTGCCGTACCTGACTCTTCAACCCCTTGCCGCGATGGCTCTTTGCCATGAGTTCTTCCTTACCTCAATGCGAGTGGCAGCATGATAACGGCGGCCCGCTCGCGAGTCAAGTGTGGCGCCAACGGACAAGCGCGGGGGGAGCGCCCTTCACCCCCGCGCGCAGCCTGTACAGCGCCCCCGCTCCCGCTCCGTTCGCTTTCCGGTCTTCAGCACCCGCGGTGGTCACATAGAGGTCCCGACAGTCGGTGCCCCCGAACGCGAGGCCGCTCACAAGCTTCGCAGTGAAGTAGATGCGTCTCTCTTCTCTGCCAACGGGCGCGATTCTGATGACGCAGCTTCCGCCCCACACGGCGACCCAGAGAAAGCCCTTCACGTCCACGACGACCCCGTGCGGAGTACCCAGTGACGCGGGGACGCGCATGATCGTCTGCCTCTCGGAAAGCTCGCCGGTACCCCGATCGTGCACCAGACGCGAGACTTCACGGCCGACCGCGTCACACCAGTAGAGGTGATCGCCTGACGAGTCGAAGCCGAGCCCGCATGCGCGGCCGATGCCGTCCTGCACCTTTGCGGTCATCCCGTCCGACCCCACCTGGTACAAGGCGCCGGACCGGCCTCCCACGGGGCGCGCGGCGCAGTACAGCCGGCCTTCCCGGTCGACAGCGATCGCGTCCATCAGCATTTCGGCGGTCCAGTCAAGCCGCTCGGCGAGAATCGAGACAGATCCGCCCTGCATGGACTGCACGGCGCCGCTTCCCGTGAAAAGAAGAAGGCTGCCGTCATCGCCAATGACGAATTGCAGGATCCTCTCCTTGATGGGCGTCAGTGAGCTCCTCCCGGTGCGCGGATCATAGCGGTACAGACGTCCTGACTGCGCATCCAGCCAGTACAGGAGATTGTCCTCCGGGTGCCAGAGAGGCCCGCACCCCAGACGGCAGCCCTGGTCCGCCGCAACCTCGGGAATGGAGGAAGGAGGTCTCAGAGTCATGCCTGCGGCTGCTCTCCGGAGGGACTGGTTTCCTCTCCCTCGCGAGCTTTCAGGTAATCGGTACGGGTAACGACGCCGAGCAGTTTTCCCTCGTCGACAATGGGCAACTCGAAAATCGTATGGGAAAAGAAAATGTGTTCCAGCTCCCTCAGGGTGGCGCTGGGGGCCGCGCTGATCACTTTGCGCGTCATGAATGCGCTCACAGGGGCGCCCATCGAGCCGGCGTTTCGGGCCTTGCTGATGTCCCGCAGGGAGAGAAAACCACGGAGCCGCCGAGCGCTGTCGACGACCGCCGCCCCTGTCCGGTCGACCCGCTCGAGAAACTCGGAGGCTTCCCGAAGCGTCCTTGAATCACCCACCGTCAAGACATCCGTGCTCATGATCCCCCGTGCCGTTGCTGCTTCGTCCAGCATTGCCTTGAGGCAGGCCTGAAGGGCATGGAAGGTTTTCCGACCTGGCTGGTTCTTGAGCAAGGCACTGGAAGCCCGGGAGTGTCCTCCCCCGCCGAAGGTGCGGAGGATTCGCGCAAGGTCAATGCGGTGTTGCCTGCTGCGGGCGACGACGAGCGTGTCTCCTTCCTTCTGGAAATAGAAGACCGAAAAGATCGCATCGGGATTCTCCACCTCGAACACTTTCTCAACGACCGCAGAGACACCGCCGAGCTGCCGTTCCATCTCCATGTACGTCGTCAGGATCTGGTGGCCGTGAATGGTCTGGTAGGTGATGTGGTTCACGATCTCATGAAAGAGGGAAATCTGGATCTCATCGTTGAGCGTCTGGAGAAAGCTTTTCACGAGAGAGATCGACGCGCCCTGAGAAAGGAGATAGCCGGCAACCTCGAAATCCGCAAGGACGACGTTCTCGTGGGTGAAGCTGCCCGTGTCAGCATAGAGTCCGGTCAAGGCGATTGTCGCTTCCTCCGGCGACAGGCTGATGCCCTGTCGCATCGCTTCGACGCCGAGAAGGGTCGTGTTCGCTCCGACGCCGGCTTCGTGTATCACGGCGCCGGGGATGTCCGAGGAATCCGCCGGGTGATGATCGAAAACATGAACCTCGGGCGGCAGCGGATCGAGTCCCTTGAGATACTCTTTGATCCTGCCAAGCGATCGCGTGTCGACCACCACGAGGAGCTCCACGGGCTGCCCGTCGAGCTCCTCGATCGTCATCAGGTCCAGGAGCTCTCCGTAGAGATTGTAGAGGTTCTTCGCCACGGGATGGATCATGCGGCTTCGCACGCCGCGCGAGCCGGGGAACAGCCTGCGGGCGAGCGCCATCGAGCCGAGACAGTCGAGATCCATGTTCGAGTGCCCGATGATCAGGCGCAGTGACCACCTCTCCTGACTCGTTGGATCAGGTCAGAGAGAGTCTGACCGGATCCGCGGCAAGTTTCAAGGCGCCGCCTATCTCACGACCAGCACCTTGCGGATCTCGTCGAACCCCGGACCCACCACCCTGATGAAGTAGATCCCCCGCGCTACCACCCGCCCCCCGCGGTTCTTTCCATCCCACGCCGTCGTATACACCCCTTGACCCTGTGACCCGCGCTGCAGCACGTTCACCACGCTTCCGCTCAGGTCGAATACCGTGATCGTCACAGGACCCGCCGTGCTCACCGTGTAGTGCACCAGCAC
>DATKLB010000259.1:0-9096 GCA_035542615.1 Spirochaetia bacterium
CAACCCACCCTTGCGGGCGGGTCTTCTATCTCTCTATCCACACCTGTCGCCCAAGCAACAGATGCTTGACCCGCTCTCAGATCCCTGCACCCGAAAGCGCAGAGATGCTGACCTCTTTCTCCCCTTCCCTTCACTGTCAAAGATCTCAGGCTGCGCCGTCCGCAGCTTTGTGCGCTCGGGAGCTCAATCCCCGTCCTTCACGCACGATGCCCCAGAGACGGTACTTTCCCCCTCAGAACTTCATCAGAGGTTGGTACTTCCCTTGAGGCAAGTGAGAATATACCAACTCGTGCGCAAATATGTCAACTAGCTTTTCTGAAATTCTTCACAAAAAAAACGGCATAATCAGCAAAAGACCAGACCGCAACACAGACAGCGGCTATGAAAAGCCCCAGGGAAAGCCACTGGAAACCGGAAAGCCACCCCGAAAGCCATCCGAGCGACCGCAGGGTGAACACCAGAAAACCCCCTCCCGCGGCAATTGCGTACGTCCAGGCCTTGAGCTTGCCGCTGATCCGTGCGGCCAGCATCACACCTTCCCGGGAAATCAGGACCCTCATGTAGGCCACCATGAAGTCCCGATACACAAAGACCAGCAGCATCCACAGGGGCAGGATGCCGGCGCCCGCGAGGGCAATGAAGTACGTGAGTCTGCACAAGGTATCGGCAAGAGGATCGAGGACTTTACCCAATTCTGACTCCTGGTTCCAGCGACGCGCAAAGTATCCATCCAGGAGATCAGACAACTCGATGATGATGAAGAGAGCCCATACCCCGACGAGGAGCCAGTGGTTTCCACGCCCCGCCAGCTGGAAAAGGAGGAAAAGGATCGGCGCCAGGCCTATGCGGCCGACAGTGAGGACCATGGGCAGAGTCATGGGAGCATCATAGTACGCGCCGCGCGTTCGTCAACCACGACCCTCGGCGGGATCAGCAAGCGCACGCTCGGGCGTCAGTCCAGGCCGGTCCGCCGCCTTGACAGCAGTGTCCCCGCCCCATAGATTCGCGATGATGCCAGTCAGCAGGTCCCTGGAACGAAGCATTCTCATTCAGGGAATTGTCTCCCTTTGCGCCCAGGCTCTTTTCCTTGCCGTGGTCTTCGCGGCTTTTCAAATGAGCCTGTCGAGCCTCCTTCTCTACCTCGCTATTGCGCTCGTCTACCACGCCCTGCTGATCGCTTTTCTCCTCTCCCGAGGGGCAGACTTCAGGCTTGAGGGTGCCCAGCAGCCTCTTGAGCGCGTCAATCTCTCCAACACTCTTACCCTGGCGCGGCTGAGCTCGATCCCGACTCTCCTCTTTCTGATCATCGAGGCATCGACCTACCCCCTGGTGCCGGTTCTGCTCCCTTTCGCCTGCCTCGTGTTCGCGACGGATTTCCTGGACGGCATCGTTGCCCGCAGACGCAACCAGGTGACTTTTGTCGGAAGGTACCTCGATTCGACCAGCGACTACGTGATGATCATTGCGGTGTCGATCATTTTCCTGCATTACCAGCTCATTCCCGCCTGGTTTTTCATCCTGATTCTCGCCCGCCTTATTCTCTTCGCGCTGGGGATGGGGCTCCTGGCCCTGCGGGAAGGAAAAGCTGATCCGGTCGCCACCTTCCTGGGGAAAGCGTCGATCTTCGCCACGATGGTGCTTTACGTCCTGGAGCTGGCCGAGCGATTCGGCGTGCCCGGAATAGGAAACTCTCTTGTTGTCTTCATCGTGGAGTGGGTGGTCGCGGCAATCATCGTGGCCTCCGTCGTGGACAAGGCAGTTTTCCTGGGCCGACGATTTGCAAAGGCTCCGCCGCGACGGTCCGGCCGGGTCAAGGGGATATCATGACCGGGGAACGATTTCGACTCCTCCGTTGTTACGGACAATGATGTCGTAGGCGGCGAACTCGCGCGCCTGCACCTGCGGTTTTTTCAGGTTCATGTCCACCTGGGCCGTCTTCACCCCTGGGATCCGTTTTTCGTTCGCTTCGAAAAGGCGCCACAGGTCCTCGGAAATCCCCGCGGGGCGGCGGAAGTAGAAATCGGTGGAGCCCTGCCGGAATCGGAACCCGGCGTCATCCTTGACGAGCTTGAACGAGGTCATCCCCTCGAACCGGTACCAGGTCTTTGCTCCGAGAAAAACCAGCAGGTCATCGAAGATGACCACCTTCACGATCGGGGCGAAATACTCGCCCTCCATCGTCAGGAGAACGGGCTCGGCGTCGCTTGGGATGAGCTCGAGGCGCATCGAATCGCCGTCAGCGCTGATCACGCGGACCTCGGCGATTGTCGTTTCTCCCGTGAATGCCCGGATGCTCTGGAGAAAAAAGCCCAGGAGTACGGCACAGGCTATGACGAGCACGAGAATGGGAATACCCATTGCCTTTTTGAACCGCGTCGCGCAAAAACTGAGAACGGCTGCGACCGCGGCAATCACGCCGAGCCTCGGGTCAGCGATCCCCGCCGACCCGGCGACGAAAACAGCCACTGCGCCCAGACCGATGCCGAGGGAGAGATAGACGCAAAACAGGATCCATTTCCGGGTTCGTTCCCTCTCCGGATCACGGCGATGACGGGTGCGCGTGGTCGCCCGGCTGAGAGCGGCCCCGACAAACACCCCGGCCAGCAGGACCCAGGGCACGGGGCTGGAAACGATCATGCTCACGACATGCGATGTCACCACGGTCGCCTCCATGCGCGCACGGGCCTGGGCCCGTGGCGCTAGTATTCCAGGCTGCTCCCGCCGATGAACTCCCTCAGGACCGACCGCGGCGGAATCATTCTCTCGTCCCTGACCTCGGGAATCTGGTCGAAAATGGTCTTCACCCGTACGGCGCGCTCGAGCGCATCCTCCTGGGCCGGGTCCTTCGAGAACTCCTCGATGAGGGAACCGAGCTGTCCGCCGACCCGGGCCTTCATGATCGGCAGCTCGCACGGAAGAAAGCTGTTGACGATGGCGTGGGCTCGACGCAGCTGGGGCACGATGTAGCGAAGCTCCGAGCGGCGCACCAGGTGCCAGTGACGGATCGTCTCGCGCGGGGAATAGTTCCTGAACAGGGAATCACGCACGATCCTCCTGAGCATACGGACATCGGCCCACCGTACCCAGTGCCCGTCTGCATCCCTGATCTGCGACAGCGTCTCGATGTACAGCCGGAACTTCGCCTCCTCCGAAACGCTTTGCGTCATTTCCGGGAAAAGCCCGTGGAGAGAATCGATGAGAAGCACCTCGCGCTCGCCAAGGCGCAGCGTGCCAGACACCCCTTCTCGTCTGCCTGTCTTGAAATTGTACGCGGGGACCTCGACCGGCTCCCCGGCAACGAGGGCTCGCAGGTGGCTGTCGATGAGCGCCAGGTCGAGAGCCCGCGGAGTCTCGAAGTCATAATCGTCCCTGCCGATCCGCGGATGCGCCTCGAGATCGAAGAAGTAGTTGTCCACCGCGAGGGGAACCGCGGCAATTCCCGCCGCCTCCAGCTTCTCCCGGATCCTCAGGGTCGTGGTTGTCTTCCCCGATGAAGAGGGGCCGGCGATGACCACGACCCGCAGCTCATCACGGCGCTGGAGCATCCGCTCCGCGGCGTTGACGAGCTCGTTCTCGTAGAACTCCTCGGAGGCATTGACGAGCTCCCCGTATCTTCCGGCCTTCACGAGGCCGGAGAGCTGCTGCAGAGTGAAGCAATCGTGATCGATCGCCCACGTGAGGCTTTCCCAGAGCTTACGGTAGGGAATGTTCTCCGACGAGTAGGTGAGGCTCTCCCTGCCGGCGCGCTTCAGCGTGTGCTCGTAGCGGTAGACGATGTATGCTTTGGCCGTTCTCGCATGGCCGCGCTCGATCAGCGCCTTCTCCACGAGATCCTGGACCTCCTCCACCGTGGGGTAGCTGCTGGGATCCCGCCGGGCGGCGAGCATCCCCAGGACGTCCTCAGTGACCCTCCGTGCTTCCTCCGCGTCTCTGCCCCCGCAGGCGACCGCCGCGCGATAGACCGCGGATGTGATCTTTTCCCTGTCGAACGGGACGGTCCGTCCATCCCGCTTGATGATCATGTCGATCATTTTTCCTGGTCGAGCGTCTTTGGCTTCACCTCTTCGTCGATCATGGCGAGGAAGTCGGTCATAGGAATGAGATTCTTCTGCTCGCCCGCGCGAGTTCGAAGCGACACCGCCTTTCCCGTCTGCTCCTTTTCACCGAGGATCAGCATGAACGGGATCTTCTGGTTCTGCGCGTTGCGGATCTTGGCGTTCATGCGCTCGTCCCCCGTGTCGATCTCCGCCCGCACTCCTCGCAGGCGGAGCGCCTTCACGATCTGCTCGGCGTACGACGCAAATCCAGCAGCAACGGGAATGGCCATGACCTGCACCGGAGCGAGCCAGGCCGGGAACGCGCCGCCATAGTGCTCGATCAGGACGCCGAAGAATCTCTCCAGCGACCCAAGGAGCGCTCGGTGCACCATGAAGGGCTGTTTTTGCGTGTTGTCCGAGGCGACGTAGGTGATGCCGAACCGGGCCGGCATGTTCCAGTCGAACTGGATCGTCGTCATCTGCCACTCGCGGCCCAAAGCGTCCTTGATCTTGAGATCGATCTTCGGACCGTAGAAGGCGCCCCCGCCCACGTCCATGACGTACTCGAGGTTTTCCCGGGTGATTGCCCGCTTGAGCGAGGCGATCGCCCTATCCCAGGTGGCGTCGTCTCCGATTCCGTCGGGGGGTTTGGTGGCGAGATACGCCTTGACGTCCGTGAAGCCGAAGGCTTTCCAGATGGCGAGCGAAAAACGCAGGACATCCAGGACCTCATCGTCGATCTGCTCGGGAGTGCAGATGATGTGGGCGTCGTCCTGCGTGAATCCTCTCACGCGAAGCAGTCCATGCAGCACTCCCGACCTCTCATAACGATACACCGTCCCCAGCTCGGCCCAGCGCAGCGGAAGGTCGCGGTAGGAGCGCTGCTGGCTCCTGTAGACCATGAGGTGGAACGGGCAGTTCATCGGCTTGATGTAGTAGTCGACGTCGTCGATCGAAAGCGGGGCGTACATGTTCTGCTTGTAGAACCCGAGGTGCCCCGAGGTCTCCCAGAGCCATGACTTGCCGATGTGCGGCGTGTAGAGAATGTCATAGCCGTGGCGGAGGTGCTCCTGGCGCCAGAAGTCCTCGATGGCCAGGCGGACCCGCGCACCCTTGGGATGCCAGTAGATGAGGCCAGCCCCTGCCTCCTCGTGCACGGAAAAGAGATCCAGCTCGCGGCCGAGCCGCCGGTGATCGCGCTTCTCGATCTCCTCGAGCTTCTTGAGGTGCGCCTCGAGGTCCGCCTTCGATTCCCAGGCGGTCCCGTAGATCCGCTGGAGCATCTTGTTCTTCTCATCCCCGCGCCAGTAAGCGCCCGCGATGGAGGTGAGCTTGAACGCGTCGGGCTTCAGCTGCTTCGTGCTGTCCACGTGCGGTCCGCGGCAGAGGTCGGTGAACGTGTCCTGCGTATAGGTGGAGATCTCCTCCCCCTCGGGAAGCTCGGCAATGAGCTCGAGCTTGTACGGCTGGCCGCTGAAGAGCTTTCTCGCTTCCTCGCGGGAGATGACTTTTTTCGTGAAAGCGTGATTCCCCGCAACGATGGCACGCATGTTCTCCTCAAGGACGCCGAGATCCTCCCGGGTGAGGGCGCGCGGAAGATCGAAGTCGTAATAGAAACCCTCGTCGATGGCCGGGCCGATGGCGAGCTTCGCATCAGGGAAAACCTGGAGCACCGCCTCGGCCATCACGTGAGAAAAGGAGTGTCGAACCCTGAGAAGCTTGTCCTTTCCGTTGTCCTGCATGCCCATCCTCCGAAAAAACGAAGCCCCTGCCGGCTTTCTTGTCCTTTGCCCGTACGGACAACTGTCCGCGTTCCAAGGACGAAAAGCCGACAGGGGCTCTCCGCGGTTCCACCTTGATTCGCCCCCGACACGGCCGACAGGCCGTACGCGAGTACGGGAGTACCCGTTCGTTGGGTACGCCGTACGCGTGCGGAACGCGGTGCGGAGGCGCCCTCATTGACCCGATCACGGGGGTCATCCGGCTGATCCGTAATCGGCCCGGCTCAGTGCGGACCTTTCGAAACGCGGCTCGGGAGTGGTTTTCGGCGGAATGCGGCCGGGCGCCTCTCAGCCGGGTCGTCAGTTTCCCGGGCGCCCTCTCTCATGACCGGAGCTCCCGCCTACTCGTCTCCGTCAAAGCTTTGCCACGAACTATCGGGAAAAAAGCCACGAGCGTCAAGCCTGCCCGACGTACCAGGCTGGCGCGCGAACCAGCGCGTGGGCCGCCGGTGCTCCGTATCAACGTTGACAACTTTTTGCCGTGAGGGCTACACTTTTCGAGCGAATGAAGCACATCGATTTCTACACGATTGACATCGGCGGCGGGCACATTGCACCCGCCATGGCCATAAAGGAGCAATTCGATCGCCTGGGCTACCGCAACCTCGAAGTTCACGTCGTGAACCTTGGAATCGCGCTGGGAGCAAATTTCCTGCGCTACATCTACCGCTTCTACTGGAACATGGCCCTGCGCTATCCCCCTCTGATCAACGCTTTCTACCGCGGCGCCGATAACCCTTTCCTGATCAAGGTCATCGACAGGATTCTCGGGATCTCCATCCTCCCCCGGTTCGTCCAATACCTGGAGCGCGAGAAGCCGGATCTCGTCGTTTCCACGTACTTCACCTTCACCCATTACCTGGAGCTTCTCAAGCGAGTGGGCCAGCTGGATGCCATCACCGTCGTGCTCAACCCCGAGCCTTTCGACTCGCACTATGTCTGGTTTTCCCATGCCTTCGACTGGAGCCTCGTCTTCTCGCCCAAGTCGCGTGATGAGATAGCAGAGAAAGGCATCGCGGCAAACAGGCTGAAGGTGTTCCAGTTCCCCGTCAAACCGTCGTTCGCAAAACGCACGGAAAGCAAGACGACCCTCCGCGCACGGCTGGGGCTGGAAAAGAAAGCTTTTACGGCGCTGTTCTTCTTTGGCGCGGAGGGCGTCGGCCCCGTGAGGAAGTACATCGCCGCGGCCATCGAGAAGAATCTCGACATCCAGGCGGTGGTGGTCTGCGGAAGAAACGAGCGCCTTCGGCATGACATGGAGACCCTGGCCGCGGGCCGGACGGGAACCGTTCGCATCGCCGTTCGCGGGTACGTGACGAACCTCGCGGACTACATTGCCGCATCCGATGTAGTTGTCGGCAAGTCGGGTCCCAACCAGGTGTTCGAGACCCTCGTGCAGGGCCGGCCGCTTATCATCTCCAGCTTCCTTGCCAACGAGAAGGAGACGACCAGCTGGGTCATCGGCAACCACGTCGGCTGGCTCACGCGCACCCCGGACCAGCTCGCCGCGCGGCTTTCCAGACTGGCTGCCCGGCCGGACGTGCTTGCCGAATACCAGCGGAATATCGCCCGCTTGCATCTGCAGGCGGGCGCAGAGGAAATCTGCGAGTTTCTCTACAACCAGGTGAAGAACCGGAAGCGAAAGAAGAAAGTCACGGTTGGGGAGGCGCTTCGCAAGTTCCGGGACGCCGTCGTGGCCGAGGGGGAAGCATTTACCCGGCGCATCGACAAGTCCGAGGGAATGAGACGCCTGCGTGAAGTGGCGAACACCCGCATAGAGATACGCCTGGTGAGACCGGAGGACCGGAAACCCGGCGTCGTTCGGGGCAACTCACAGAAACCGAGGCAACAGACCCGGAGCGCCGGTTCAGGCCGCTCTCGGTGACGAACCCGTTGCGCATTGTGTTCTCGCATACGACGCGCGGGTCCACGAAACGCAGGAAATAGCCCGGGCCCCCGGGCTCGTGCAAATGATGTGCAAGACAGCGCCCCGCCCGTTCATCGGGTTTCGTGGAGCGCTTCAACCCGTAGAAACACCGGAACAGCTCGCGGGTGCCGTCAATGAAATGAACGATCACCCTGGGTTTCTCAGAGCTCTCTGATCCGTTTCACCAGCGCGGCCGCGGTGATCCCGAGGTGCTCGGCGATTTTCTGATAGGGGCCGGACTCGCCGAATCTTTCGATCGAAACGACCGAGACTGAGTCGTCATCAAAAGGCCCCTTCCACCCGAAGGACACACCGGCCTCGAACGTGACCTTGCGGGCCCGAGCCGGCACGAGCGCCAGGCGGAAGTCCGCCGGCTGCGCAACGAACAACTCCCGAGAGAGCATCGAGACGATCCGAACTTTCCTGTCTCTCAGCTCGGCAGCAGCCGCAATCGCCGCGGATACTTCCGATCCCGTGGCAACGACAACGATCTCAGGCGCACCGTCACAGTCCTTCGCTATGTACGCGCCCTTGCGAATGGTGGCTCGCCACGCGGAGTCTGCCTTCGGGTAGACGGCAATGCCCTGTCTCGTGAGCGCGAGCGCTGTCGGGCCTTCGCGCCGTTCATAGGCGATCCGCCAGGCGACCTCGGTCTCCTCCGCATCGCCGGGCCGCAGGACAAGAAGGTTGGGAACGGCGCGCAGGGCGGCAAGGTGCTCCACCGGCTCGTGGGTCGGTCCGTCCTCGCCGACAAACACCGAGTCGTGCGTGAAGACGTAGATCACCGGCAGCTTCGCAATGGCTGCCAGCCGGATGGCCGGCCGCATGTAATCCGAGAACACCAGGAAAGTGGCGCAGAAGGGGCGCAGCCCGCCATGGTAGGCGATGCCATTGCTGATCCCGCCCATCCCGTGCTCGCGGATGCCGAAATGGAAATTGCGGCCCAGAGGGTTCGATGCGCTGAAATCGCCCATGTCCTTCAGGTTGGTGCTGTTCGACGGCGCGAGGTCGGCCGAGCCGCCAATGAGATTCGGAACAGCCCGGGCAAGAGCGTTCAGGACCTGGCCGCCCGCCGCGCGGGTGGCAAGTGTTTCGCCGACCTTGAACGAGGGAAGCGTGACGCTGCTCAGGTCGTTCCCGCCGTCCTCGAAATGTCGAGCCCACTCTTTCGCCTTGTCGGGATTCTCCCTCTTCCACGCTTCCAGGCTTTTCTTCCATTCTTCGTAGCGCGCCTTCCAGGCAGGCTGCTTCGACTGGAAGAACGTCTGCGCCTCGGGGAAGATGTAGAACTGGCAGCCATCGGGAACGCCGATAGCTTTCTTGGCAGCAGCAGCTTCCTCGGGTCCCAGGG
>DATKLB010000260.1:0-4772 GCA_035542615.1 Spirochaetia bacterium
AAAAATACCTCGGGAAAGGTTACACCGTGGCCGCGTCCATGGGACATTTGATCGATCTGCCCAAGTCCCGCCTGGCGATCGATGTGGAAAACTCGTTCGAGCCGGAGTACATAACGGTCCGCGGCAAGGCGAAAATCCTGAAAGAGCTGAAGCAGAAGGCAAAGAAAGCGGATGCTGTTCTCCTGGCCTCTGACAACGACCGCGAAGGAGAGGCAATTTCCTTCCATCTAAAGAATGCCCTCTCCAACGGCGGCGCGGCCCCCGATATCCAGCGAATCACATTCAACGAGATAACGCCCAAAGCCATCCGGGAGGCCGTGGCGCATCCCGGCGAGATCGACATGTCGAAAGTCAACGCTCAGAAGGCCCGGAGAGTGCTGGACAGGATCGTGGGGTACTCTCTATCCCCCCTGCTATGGAAGAAAGTGAAGAACGGCCTTTCCGCGGGCAGGGTCCAGTCGGTGGCCCTCCGACTCATCTGTGAGCGCGAGGCTGAAATAGAGGCATTCCTTCCTGAGGAGTACTGGTCTCTCGATGCGGAGCTGCACAAGGCAAGTGCCCCCCGCCAGACGTTCCGGGCCTCCCTCGTTTCGGTGCGTGGAGAAAAGCCGTCGCTCACGAACGAAGCGGCCACGACCGCGATCGTGGATTCCCTCAAGGGCGCCTCTTTCGTGGTCTCCGATGTCAAGGTGACGGAGAAGCTGAACCGTCCCCGACCACCCTTTACAACGTCCACGCTTCAGCAGACCGCCGCGAACCGGTTCGGGTTCACGGCGCGCAAGACCATGCAGATTGCTCAGAGCCTCTACGAGGGAGTCAACGTCGGATCCCAGAGGCTCGGGCTCATCACGTACATGCGCACGGATTCCACGCGCATCGCTGACAGCGCGCTCGCCGAGGTCCGCGAGTACATAGGGAAAGAGTTTCCCGCAGAGCTGCCGGAGGCCCCCGTGGTCTATGCCACAGGTAAGGGGGCTCAGGACGCCCATGAAGCCATCCGGCCCACGTACGTCACCCGGACGCCAGCGGATTTGAAGAAGAGCCTGACATCGGAGGAGTTCCGGCTGTACTCGATCATCTGGGAACGCTTTGTTTCATCGCAGATGTCTCCCTCGAAGACGAGCACGACAACCGTCGACATCCAGGCCGGCGAGGCGATTTTCCGAGCTTCCAGCACGCGCGTCGTGGAGAAGGGTTTCCAGAAGGCGCTCACGCTGCTGGCCTCGAAGGAGCAGACGAAAGCGCTTCCGCCCCTCGGTGTTGGAGACCCCCTCACTCTGGTGAAGTTCCACCCCGAGCAGCACTTTACCTCGGGTCCTCCCCGGTACACGGACGCTACAATCGTCAAGACCCTGGAGGAATTGGGGATCGGAAGACCCTCGACCTACGCTCCCATCATTTCCGTGCTGCTGGATCGATATTACGTTGTGCGAAAATCACGCCAGCTCATTCCCACGGTCCTGGGAAAGATCATCAACGATCTTCTCACTCGCTCGTTCCCCGAGCTGCTGGACCCCAATTTCACCGCTGCCATGGAGGAGAAGCTGGACGAGGTCGAGGAGGGAAAAATGGACTGGCAGTCCATGATCCGCGACTTCTACGGCCCCTTCAAGGGCAAGGTGGCTTCCGTGCTGGAGACTCTGGAGTCAATCAAGGGCGTGATGGACGAGAAAACGGACGTCGTTTGCGAGGTATGCGGCAGACCCATGGTGAAAAAGCTCGGCCGCTACGGGTTCTTTCTCGCCTGCACAGGGTTCCCCGAGTGCAAGAACACAAAGCCCGTGCCGCTCGCTCCGTGCCCGCGTCCGGGCTGCGGCGGCCAGATCGTGGCTCGCAAGCGAAAGCGCGGACGCGGGCGGGAGTTCTACGGGTGCACGAACTATCCCGCGTGCGATTTCGTGACGTATTTCAAGCCGACCGACTCCCAGTGCCCGAAATGCGGCTGGCCCTTGGTCGAAAAAGAGGACAAGCAGCGAGGGACCTACAAGTCCTGCATCAACCCCTCCTGCGATTACCTGCACACCAGAGAGGCGGACGAGCAGAGTGCGTAAAGACTACCTCGCCTGGCTTCGCTCAGTGCGAAATCTCTCCCCCCACACGCTGGAGTCCTACGCCAAGGACCTGGCAAAATACGAGGCTTTCCTCGAGGGACGAGGAGTGGAGCCTCGCAACGCGGGGCTTTCCGATGCGAGGGGATTCGTCGGACAGCTTTCCCGCAACGGCCTCTCTCCCCGGTCGGTGAATCGGATTGTTTCCGGCGTTCGGGGCTGGTACCGGTTCATGGAACGCAACGGCGAAATCGACGCAAATCCCTTTGCCGAGATCCGCAGCCTCCGTACAGAGAAGCGCCTGCCTTCGTTCCTTTTCGAGGAGGAGATGGCCCGGTTAGTCGAGTTGCCCTCCCAGACAGCATGCGCGGAAGAGGACTCTTTCTGGAAGCTCCGGGACAGGGCGGTTCTGGAGACTCTGTATTCCACCGGTTGCCGAATATCCGAGCTCGTCTCCATGAACATCGCGGACATGGACCTGAAAAGCTCGACGGCCCGGGTCATGGGGAAGGGAGCCCGGGAGAGAAATGTGTTCCTCGGTGCGTCGGCGGCCGCGGCCCTGCGTCAGTACCTGGCGTGCCGCGTGTCCCATGGTCCGAAGTCAAGCAGATCGCCGGACAGCGTCCGAGCGGTTTTCATCAACCAGAGGGGCGGGCGGATCACCGACCGTGGCGTTCGCTTCATCCTGGGTGAATATCTCGTCAAGGCAAACCTCGGAAAACGGGTCACCCCGCATACGTTTCGACATTCCTTTGCGACCCATCTGCTGGACAGAGGGGCGGACATCCGTGCGGTGCAGGAGCTCCTCGGCCACGCGAGCCTTTCCACGACCCAGGTGTACACGCATGTCGGGCTGGAAAGGCTGAAGAAGGTTTACAGGAGGGCGCATCCCCATGCCAATTGAGCACCGGGTGGAGACCATCCGGGGAACAACGATCATCGCCGTGCGCAGGAATGGCAAGGTCGCCATGGCAGGCGACGGGCAGGTCACCATGGGAACCACGGTGATGAAGGCAAATGCGCGCAAGATACGGAAGATTTTCGACGGGAAAATCCTCGTCGGCTTTGCGGGTGGAACGGCTGATGCGTTTACACTTTTCGAGCGATTCGAGGGCAAAGTCAAGGAATATGGGGGAGACATAACGCGGGCCGCGGTCGAGCTCGCCAAGGACTGGAGGACGGACCGGATCCTGCGCCGGCTCGAGGCGATGCTCCTCGTCTCGGACAGGAAAGCAACGTTTCTCATCTCCGGAACGGGTGACGTCATCGAGCCCGAGGAAGGGGTGATCGCCATCGGCTCGGGAGGCCCGTACGCATACGCCGCCGCGCGGGCATACCTGGACGCGTCATCCCTGAGCGCGCGGGAAATCGCCGAGAAATCCCTGCGCATCGCGGCAGGGATCTGCATCTATACGAACGAAGAAGTCATTGTGGAGGAGCTTGAATGAAGAGCCCGAGCGCTTCGGTCCGCACGGGGAGCGAGCTGACGCCGCGCGAAATCGTCGCGGAGCTCGACAAGTACATCATCGGGCAGGACAAAGCCAAAAAGGCCGTCGCCATAGCCCTTCGAAACAGGACGCGCCGCCAGCGCCTTCCGGAAGAGCTGCGCGACGAGGTGGCGCCAAAAAATATCATCATGATCGGACCCACCGGAGTTGGCAAGACTGAGATCGCGCGCCGACTGTCCCGGCTGTGCGGCGCGCCCTTCCTCAAAGTGGAGGCCACGAAGTACACCGAGGTCGGCTATGTCGGCCGCGACGTCGAGTCGATGGTGCGGGACCTGGTGTCCGTTGCCGTTTCCATGGTCAAGTCAGAGCTCGCCGAAGACGTGAGGGCAGAAGCGGAACGCCGGGCGGAGGAGTCGCTCCTGGACCTCCTTTTGCCAGGAATGAAATCCTCGCGGCGTCCCGACAACGACGAGCCGGCCGAGGTGCAGGAACTGACCAGCGAGCCGCTGGCAGCAGTTGCCGGGACGGAGGTGTCAGACCAAGGGCGTGGGAACAGCACCCGGGAGAAGCTGCGCCAGATGCTGGAGCGCGGGCTCATGGACGAACGGCTCGTCGAGGTCAGCGTCACCCGCAATGCCATGCCCATGATGGAGATCTTCTCCGGCACGAGCATGGAGGACATGGAGCTGAACTTCGGCAACCTCGGCTCGATCTTCGGGGGGAAGAAGAAGCGCAAAAAGGTCACTGTCCGCCAGGCGCGGGAGATCCTCCTCAACGAGGAAATGGACAAGCTGGTGGACATGGACCGCGTTTCGGAGCTGGCGCGGCAGCGCGTCGAGGAGATGGGGATCATCTTCATCGACGAGATCGACAAGATCGCATCCCGCGGGGAGAAGGTAGGCATCGACGTATCCCGGGAGGGGGTCCAGAGAGACATCCTTCCCATCGTGGAAGGCTCCAAGGTGAACACCCGCCACGGTATCGTCGACACTCGACACATCCTCTTTATTGCCGCCGGGGCGTTTCACATGAGCAAGCCGTCCGACCTCATCCCCGAGCTGCAGGGCAGGGTCCCCCTCCGCGTGGAGCTCTCCGCCCTTACGAAGGAGGACTTCGTGAGGATCCTCACCCAGCCGCGCAACGCGCTCATCACGCAGTACACGGAGCTGATGAAAACAGAGGGGGTGACGCTGGAGTTCAGCCCCCCCGCCATCGACCGGCTGGCGGAGCTTGCCACGGAGGTCAACTCCCGCTCGGAGAACATCGGCGCGCGCCG
>DATKLB010000261.1:0-8288 GCA_035542615.1 Spirochaetia bacterium
GAAAGCTGGTCAGGAACGAGGTCAACCGGACGAACAACAACCCGCCCTTGTATGACCTCGATTTCGACATCGTGCTGCAGGCCGCGGTGAAAGCGCTGCAGAACCACGAGATCCGGGCAGCGAAAAACTCGACGATGTGACCTCGACGGACGCGTCGCGCCCGCGCAGGACGTTTGTCTCCAGGTCTCCGTATGAAACAGTTCGTTCTTCCAAAATGGTACGCGGGCCAGGCACGCATCTCTCTCTCCGGGGACGACTATCTCCACCTCGCCCGGGTGCTTCGGCTGCGCGAGGGGACAGAGCTTCCCGCGGTCGACGTCCGGGGCGTCCGATACACCATGACGCTCGCGCAGATCAGTCGATCGGGATGCGATGTCGAGCTGGCGCCCGCCGTCTCGCCGCGGGATATTTCCTCTTTCCCTTCCCTGACTCTCCTGCAGTGCTTGCCAAAAGGCCGGAAAATCGATCTGATTATCCGCCAGGCGACCGAGGCGGGGGTGTCACGGATCGCTCTGATCGAGAGCGAGAGATCCATCGCGCGGGCATCCGAGGATGAAAACCGGATGGAGCGCCTTCTGAAAATCGCACGGGAGGCGGTCCAGCAAAGCGGCATCGCGCGGCTGCCCCTGATCGATGCTCCCCGGCCGCTTGCGTCACTGGGTGACACCGCAGGGCAGTGGGGTACGGCCCTGGTGTTCCATGAGCAGCGGGTCGCCGACGGCACGCTTCACGACCTGCTTGCCGGGCGGCCTGAGCGAGTCAGCATTCTCATCGGCCCCGAGGGGGGACTTGCCCCGTCGGAGATCGACCTGCTGACGGGCGCGGGATTCCGCGCCGCGCACCTGGGCGGCGCGGTGCTGCGGGTCGAGACGGCCGCGATCTATGCAATCGCGGCTGTGCAGACGATTCTACGGGAGAGAGACGCGTGGAGAGCAGCGCAGAAAAGGTGAAGAGAATCAAGGTCCTCGACGTCCCGGTCGATTCGGTGGATCCCGACATGGCCGGCAAGATGATCGAGGAGCTGCTCTCGGATTCCCACGCCAACCAGATCGTGTTTCTCTCACTGCGCGGGCTTCTACGAGCGCGGCGTGACACGGAGCTGATGAGATGCCTGCGGGATGCGGCGCTCGTCCTTCCCACCTCGCTGCCCGTCGTGAGGGGAGCCGGATTTCTCGCAAAGGGAAGGCTGAGCCTTTTCAATCCGTTCGAGTTCATCATCCGGATCCTCAGCGTCGTCGAGAAGTGCAAGGGGTCCGTCTATCTCCTCGGCTCGCGCAAGAGCCTCCTGGAGACGGCGGAAGAGAATCTCCTGGGTTCGTTCCACGGCATCCGCGTTGTCGGACGATTCTACGGGTTTTTCCCCCGCACCCTGGAGGGAGATATCGTCACCGCCATCAAGAAATCGTCTCCATCCCTGCTCCTCGTGGGCACGGGAGTACCGGGTCGCGAACGGTGGCTCCTGCGGCACAAGAAGGATCTCAACGCGGGGATTTCGCTATGGGCCGGCAATTGTTTCGAAGTCTTCGCAGGCAAGGAAAAGCAGGTATCGCGCAGGCTTCATTCCATGGGCCTGGGCGCGCTTTCCGGCATCGGCCGCAGGCCATGGCGGATTGCCATGATCTTCCCCTACTTCCGCTACCTGCTCCTTCTCCTGGTGTACCGGATTTTCCGGCTGTAGTACGCCGCGCGCTCCAGTGAGGGCGCCCTTCCGCCGCCCCCCGCACGCCCCTGGCACAGCTCTGGCACGGCTGCGCCGTGCTTAGGGCTGTGCGGAGGGCGCGCTAGGGCTAGAGGCGCTGGAGCCTGAGGAAATCGGCAAGCTCGCTGAATGTCTTCTCCAGCTTCCTGGCCAGTACGCGCGCAAGGCGAGCGCGGAGCAAAGGGACCAGAAGCAGGTAGCCGACGACATCCGTGAGAAAACCAGGGGTCACGAGTAGAACACCGGCGACCAGAATCCCGAGCAGGTCGGCGATCTCCGCTCCCGGATACGCCCGGCTGCGGAGCCTTGCCTTCAGGTGCTGCAGGATTTCCTGTAGCTGGCTCTGGGCGACAAGCACACCCGGGAGCCCGATGAGCACCGCAACCACGAGGACCAGCCAGTTTCGTATCAGCGTCGTGAGATAAATGAAGAAAAGGATCTCCGCGAAGGGAACAAGGGAGTACAGCAGAAGGACGAAGATCAGCTTGAAAAGGTAGTCCTTCTCGATGAACCGCAGGAGCAGTCTGAGCTCTCTCATCACGGCGAGGAGTGTACCAGAGGGGTTTTCCGTCTGTCAGGTCGGCCGCGAGATCAGGCTTCCGTGTCGATCTTCGTTCCCAGGGAAGCGTCTTCGATCTTCTCCTGGACTTGCGTCTTGAGGAGCTTCTCGGCAAAACGCGTAGACTGCTCGTTCGTGGTCTTCAACAGATCACCGAGCCCCTGGATCGATCGCGCAAGCTCTGCAACTGATGCACCATGGCCAATGTCTGCGGTCATGCTTTCTTATCGGCAACTTCCTGCATACAATTCCGGCCCGGAACATCCGTCCTGGCCTGGCTTTGAACCGGTTTGACTGTCAGCCGTGTTTGGGTTACATTCAGCATAGACTGTCTATGCATCGAGTCTCTATGCACGACAGGAGTTCTTGATGTTAGGTCAAATCCTGCCCGTCGTCTTCATTCTCGGGGCTCTCTACTTTCTGCTTCTTTCCGCATCGAATGTGCTCTGGCTACGATTGAGCTCGCTTGCACCCCGGCTCACACACGGCAGAAAAGTCTCTGTCCTCGTCCCGGCGCGCAACGAGGAGAAAAACATCGCGCAGTGCCTCGATTCGCTTCTCGAGCAGACCTACGCCAACTACGAGATCCTCGTGCTGGATGACCAATCGAGTGACGGTACCTGGACCATCATCGAAGACTACGGGAAACGGCATGCTGATCGCGTGCGCGCGGTGCGCGGAGAGCCGCTGCCCGGAAGCGGCTGGAGCGGAAAAACCCACGCCATGCAGCAGCTCGCTCGACAGGCCCGCGGCGATTACCTGATGTTCACCGATGCCGACACGGTTCACGGCCGCCAGAGCATCTCGTGGGCCGTCACCAACATCGAAGCCCACGGGGCTGACTGCATCTCGGGCTACGTCTTCCAGGAGCTCGAGACGCTGGGAGAGCTGTTCATCGTACCGACGACCTACATCATGAGCGCGATCGTTCTTCCCCTCTGGCTGATCGGAGTAACCCATGCCCCCGGCCTCTCTTTTGCGATCGGACAGCTCATCGTGTTCCGCCGCCGCGCCTTCGATGCCATCGGCGGCTACGCGGCGGTAAGCGGGCAGATCAGCGACGATGTTGCCATCGCCCGCGAGCTGAAGAAGGCCGGCTACCGCGAGGTTTTCCTCGACATGCGCCGCCACGTGCGCTGCAGGATGTACAGCGGCTACCGCTCGTCCTTCAACGGAATCTCGAAGAACCTCTACGATTTCGCCAAGCGCCGGCTTCTCTTTCTGGCCTCGGCGATCACGCTTCTGGTCGGCCTCGTCGTACTTCCCTTTGCGCTGCTGCCCGTCCTCATCGTGACGGGAAACCCGGCGCTCCAGTTCGCCACGCTGTGCGTCATCCTTTTCCTGGCAGCGTGGATGCTCGCCCTCTACGATCGCGGCCTCCCGTGGTGGGCGCCCCTTCTCTACCCGATCATGTTTCTTCATCTCCTGTACATGGCCTGGTGGAGCATTCTTCAGGCGTTCAGCGGTCATGCCATCGTGTGGAAAGGGCGGGCGCTGCGATGAAGAAACTGGCGGCGGAGTTGCGCCCCGATTCGCCCTGGGGAGGCTGAGCAGTGGCGTACCGCAAGGGCGGCGAGATCGTGGGGTTCACCCCATCATTCATTCCCTTTCAGGCGATGTTTCAACTCGTCATGATCCCGATACGCCTGGTCGACTGGCTCTTTTACAGGATCCGCATCCGGGGCCGGCGGACACTGCAGCATTGTCGGAGCGCCATCCTGGTGAGCAACCACACCCTCATCCTGGATCCCGCCGTGATCGCACATTCCCTCGGGAGGCGCCGGACCTATTTCACGATGCTCGAAGAGACTGCGCTCATCCCCTGGCTCGGCACTTTCGTCCGTCTGCTCGGAGCGCTTCCCATTCCGGAAGGCGTTGGGTCCATGCTCTCCCTGGAGAATGCGGCCCGCCGCGCAATTGCCGAGATGGGTCTCCTGCACTTCTTCCCCGAGGGAGAGTGCTACCGCTGGAACCAGGACATCCAGCCCTTCCGGCCCGGGGCATTTCTCCTGGCCTGCCGTCTCGGGCTGCCCGTGATCCCCATGACAACCGTCCTGCACGAGAGGAGGTGGCGCGGACGCACAAGCGTCCGCGTCGCCGGCAGGGTGATTCCTGTCCCCCCGCTCGTGACCGTGGTGATCGGCAGGCCCGTCCCGCCTCCGGCCGCAGCTTTCAGCGCAGATCCGCACACGCTGCGGGGCGCCGCCATGAGGATGGCAGCCGAAGTGCGGCAGGCGATGCAGGACACTGTCGATGCACTGGGGGGCAGCCGTGAAATCTACCGGGGGAAGATGCCCCGCCTGGTCAAAAAGCCATCCGCCGCGCAGCCCGGGCCGGGGGTGCCGCGCGTGGTGCGCGCGATCTGAGCCGGGACGGCGCGGCCAGGAATCCTCAGTCGTTGATCCCTTTCCGCGGATCAGGCGGATTCTGCTTCATGTATTCGTGGTCCAGGCGAACCTGATCCACGAGATCCCTGATCCTCCAATCGAGATTGGTGGGCGTCGAGACCGCGAAAGCGATATCCCCGGGATCCGCTACGGCCGCCTTGACCGCGCGCATCACGCGGAATGCTTCCTCGTTCGAAAATCCGTGGATGAGGATCACTTTGCCGTCGCGCATGGCTCAACGATAGTGCTGCCAGGGGCATGGGTCAAATCGCCATAGCCTGGTAACCCCCGCCCCGATTCTTGCCAGGCCGGCGGCGCTGCTATAGATTCTACGTGTCATGGGCGACGCCCCGATCCCTTCAGATGATCCCCGATACCTCGGCGGGTACCTGCTGATTTCCGACATCAACCTGATGGACCCGAACTTCCATCGCTCGGTCGTGCTCATGATTACTCACGACGACAACGGCGCGTTCGGGCTCGTCGTGAACAGGCCATCGCGCTTCGTCCTCGGTGAGCTGGCCGAAGGCGTGGAGGGGTCGCCGGCTGCCTCGATTCCAATCTACATCGGTGGTCCCCTGCAGCAGGAGTTCCTCTTCATCCTCCACAGCGAGTTCGCGGGAACCACCGGCAGCGAGCACATCGAGCGGCCGGCGGACGGAGTGGTTTTCGAGCCGGCAACGCAGTCGGTTGTGGATTACCTCAAGGAGGAGTGGAGCCCGCTTCCGGAGTCGGATCGTCCGGCGGTGCGCCTCTATGCCGGTTACGCCGGCTGGGGACCCGGACAGGTCGAGGGAGAGCTGAAATCGGATGCATGGGTGATTCTGAAGGCAACTCCTGAGATCGTTTTCCATCCCAACCCCGCCCAGGGATGGGCGGACGCTTTCGCGAAGAAGGGCCCGCTTCACCAGATCATCCTTCAGACAGGATTCAAGCCCTCCATGAACTGAGCCGGAGGCCCGACAAGAACCGGTTCGCCGGCTTGCGGCCGCACCCGTTTTCCCGTATAAGCCTCCCATGGTGAAAGTCCTGTTTGTCGATGATGATGCCGACGCCCACAGAACCCTGAAACACATCCTCCCCGAGCCCTATGTTCTCGTGTCCGCTTATACGGGCACAGCCGGGCTGGAGTCAACCGTTCGCGAGGGACCCGATGTCGTCATCCTGGACATCAACCTCCCCGATATCGATGGGCTCACGGTTCTCAAGCGAATCGCGAGCCGCCCGGCCGCACCTCCCGTGGTGATGCTGTCCGCGCTGAGCGGTGCCCGGCTCATTCGGGACGCTTTGCTGGGCGGCGCGTGCGACTACATCGTCAAACCCTACGAGCGCGGAGAGCTGCTGGGCACGCTGCGAACAGCCGTGAGCGGGGCGGATGCAAGGAGGGAAGCAGCAACCGCGCCGGGGGAGACCCTCCTGGCGCAGCTCCTCGGAGAGAGTCCCGCCATGAAGGAAGTGAAGCAGCTCGTCCTGCGATATGCGCCGTCGGATTCTCCCGTTCTGGTTCTGGGAGAAAGCGGAACGGGGAAGGAGCTGGTGGCCCGTTCCCTGCACGAGGCTTCGCGGCGACGCGAGGCGCCGTGCATCGCGATCAACTGCGGCGCTCTTCCCGAAACGCTGCTGGAAACCGAGCTTTTCGGCTCCGAGAAGGGGGCCTTCACTGACGCGGTGACGAGGCCGGGGAGCTTCGAGCGCGCGAACGGCGGCACGCTGTTCCTGGATGAAATCGGTGACATGTCGCTGGCCGCTCAGACGCGTTTGCTGAGGGTCATCGAGCAGAAGGAGCTCACGCGGGTCGGCGGCCAGAAGCCAATGCAGATCGACGTGCGTGTGGTGTCAGCAACGCACCGCGAGCTGCGCGCGGAGGTGACGCGCGGCGCATTTCGCGCTGACCTTTTCTACCGGCTGGGCGTTCTGCCCATCCGTGTGCCGCCTCTTCGCGAACGAAGCGACGACATCCCTCTGCTCGCGGCGCATTTCCTCGGCGTACTGGGAAGGCCGCGGGCCACCGTGGATGACGGCGCCCTGGACCTCCTGCGCGCGCACGCATGGCCCGGCAACGTCCGAGAGCTTCGCAACGTAATGGAAAGAGCCGCGCTGTGCGCCGGCGACGGACGCATCTGCGCACGCCATATCAGTTTCGACTGAGCTGCGGCGAGGGCTTGGTACTTACTCGACCGTCCTCACGAAGATACCCTGCACGAGCACTCGTTTCTCGCCCAGCGGCGTCTTCGTCACCTCGACCGGGCGGCCGACGACGATGACGCGGGAATCGATGACAACGGTCCCTTCTTCGGGGGTCCGGGGCGGCCGGACGGGAAAGACCTTGAAGAACTCAGGTCCGCTGAAATCCACGTAGCAGGAGTAGCTCTTCACGTCCTCCGTTCCGATCCACTCTCCCGTGATCAGCTCTATCCTGACTCGAAAAGAAGCCTGCTCCTTGTCGATCACGTTGACGTCGGAGACCGTCCCGTTGAGAACGACGAACCTTCCGTCCGGGAGGCGTGCCGTGCCGTCAGAGGCGGCGGCGAGATCCTTCAGGGTGACCGAGAAATCGACGATTCTTTCGAAGTCGGCCCGGGAGAGTGCGGCGGCAGTCTGCCCGGCGGCCGCCAGGGCAATGGAGGTCAGGAGGACGGGCAGGATTCTTCTCATGCCAGGGGCATACTATGGAGGATTCGCGTCGGGGTCAATTCCTTCTTTCGTGATGAGGCCGGCAATCTTGCGGAAAACCACGCCCAGTCGCCTGGCCTCGTTCATGGAGAGCCCGGCCCTGCCCAGGATGTCTTTGAAGAACACCGTCATCTGGTCGGGACCCACGATGTGGAAGAAGCCGATCCGGGCGAGGGATCGCGTGATGACAGAGACCAGAGAGTCCAGCTCGCTCGCGCGAACCGGAGCAAAGGGCGTGAGGTGTTCGACGGACCGCGCCCGGAAGATCTCGTAGCACACCACCTGCACGGCATGGGAGAGATTCAGCGAGGGGAACTGCTGCGAGGCGGGGATGTTCACGGCGAGGTGGCAGAGGGAAAGCTCCTCGTCCGTGAGGCCGGTCTCCTCGTTTCCGAACAGCACGGCAACGGTCCCCGAGGCGATCGAGGCAATCCGCTGCCCCAGCTGCTCCGGAAAGATGCTGAAGTATTTGCGATTTCTGCCCCGCCGCCGCGTCGTCCCCGCGATGAGAACGGCATCCTTGATGGCGTCGGCCAGCCGGGGGTACAGCATCGCGCCTTCCAGCACGTCCGCCGCGTAGTGCGCGAGAGTCCGGGCCTGCGTAGGATCGAGGAGGGAATCCGGCACGATGCCCAGGGTCGTGATGCCCATGCATTTCATGGCGCGGCAGGCTGAGCCGACATTCCGCGGGTCCCGGGGCCGCACCAGGACGATCCTCACGTCCGTTTGACGGTTCATGACGATGTCAGAGTAGCCGATAAGCGGAGTATGGCGAAAGTCTTCATTGCAATACTCTTCGCGTGCCTGTGCCTGCCGGCTGCGGCGCTGGACTGGGAGCCGCCCGTGTTCACCCTGAGGTACGAGCTGGCTGACGGAATCCGGGAAGACCTGGAAGAGGAGGCGCTGCTTCCCTCCTCCCTGCGAAATACCGTGTCATTTCGGATCAAGGAGACAGCCGACCCGGCCGTTT
>DATKLB010000262.1:0-9526 GCA_035542615.1 Spirochaetia bacterium
GGCATGCTGGCGGGTCAGGCTGCGCTCCCCGGGGATGCGCGCGACCTGCTTCGAAACGCCGCGCAGAAGGACGCAGACGGGTACTACGGGCTCATGGCCGCGAGCATCCTGGGAGACACGCCCGCGCAGACTCAGCCGAACGCCGGCGGGGAAGCGGAGCCGAAGGTGCAGCTCGATCCTTTTGTCACAGGATATCTCCCGTTCGGCCTCACGTCGCTTGCCTACCAGCAGTGGGCAGATTCCCGGAAGAGCCTCTCCGATGCCGAGCTTCGCGAGGCATCCCGCCTCATGGCCCAGGTCGGCGATTACGCAAGCTCCATGCACCTCATGGGCATCCTGGCAAGGCGCCGGACGCTTTCCCGGGATGAGCTGGAGCTGGAATACCCCAGGGCGTTCAGCTCAGCCATGGATGCGCTTTCCACGGGGAGCGGGATACAGGATTCGGTCCTCTACGGCCTGGTGCGTGAGGAGAGCTATTTCGATCCCGACATCGTATCGAGCGCCGGAGCCATCGGGCTTTCCCAACTCATGCCGGCAACAGCCGCGGCAACCGCCCGGACGCTTCACATGACGGATCCCGACCTCCGTGATCCGACGGTCAACCTTGCGATCGGCGTGCGGCATTTCCGGGATCTGCTGAAGACCGTGAACAGCATCCCCAAAGCCCTGCTTTCCTACAACGCCGGGCTGACGAGGGTCAGGGCATGGGAGCGGGCCGCCGGCGGCATGCCGGGGGACCTGTTTGTCGAGGCAGTGCCGTTCGAAGAGACGCGGAAGTACATTCGCAAGATCCTCATCTCTACCGTCATGTATGCGACGTTGTACGGGAAGGAAGATCCCCGTGACGCGGCTCTGAGCTTCTTCGGGCTTCAAGGCTCCATCGCGCCGAAGAACTAGCGGCTACTCCTCAAGCCCGGGGATCTGCACGTCCTCTCCCGCGTACCACGTGTCGAAAAGATCCTTCGGGACCACGGCGATCTTGGCCAGCATCTTCGAGTGCTCCTGCCCGCAGTACTGTGAGCACAGCAGGTCCGTTGTCCCGATGTCGGTCGCCTTGAACCACACCCTGTTGTGCATCCCGGGCACCGCATCCTGCTTGATGCGATAGTGCGGCGCGAAGAAGCCGTGAATCACGTCCAAGGACTCCAGGGTCAGCACCACGTCGACTCCCTGCGGCACGACCAGGTTGCCGCTTTTCAAGCCGTTCTGGTACTGAAAAAGCCAGCTCCACTGACGCGCGATCACGGTGACCTGCATGCCGTCTTTCGGAGGCGTCCGCAGGTACTGGAAACCCCGGTACGCGTAGAAGAACATGGGCAGAACGATGAGAGTCGCTCCGATGATCCACCCCGCTTCCAGGAGGACATTCCCCGAGATTTGAGTGGGATGCGGATTCCGCGAACGACGATACCGCACGAGGAAGAAGACGAGGAAAAAGATGATGAGGACGAAGAGCAGAACACAAATCGCGAGGATGAAAATGAAGGGATCGTTGACTGCTGCTCGCGTGTCGTGTATCATTCCTTCCCCCGCCTACCGGTAGAGCACATCGGTGTACGTCAGCGCTATGAAGATCGTCAGGACGCCGATTGCGATAGGAACGAGAATCTTGAACATCAGGCGCTTCTCGAACAGCAGATTCATGAAATACAGCAGCACGAGGGTCGACTTGACGGCCGCGATGGCAAGGACGATCAGGATTCCCACCCTTCCGAAGTTGAGGCTCGCCGTCGTCACGGTGATGGCCGTCAGAACGACGAGAGCGACCCAGACGAAGACGTAGCGCGGATATGTCACTGCCTTCTCCTCAGGTGATCAGGTAGAACAGCGGGAACAGGAAGATCCAGATGATGTCGACGAGATGCCAGTACAGCGCCCCGTTTTCCATGATGGTGACGTGATCCGGGGTGATCTTGCCGCGAAGCACGAAGTTGAGCACGCCCGAAAGAACCCCCATTCCCACCATGACGTGAAGCGCGTGGAGCCCGGTCATCGTGAAATACAGCCCGAAGAACAGGATCAATCCGTGGGACTGACTCAGGAGGAACTTCGCTCCGGGGTACAGGCCGTGCTCGAACTTCGCCGTCCACTCGAAGCTCTTGACCACGAGGAACGTGAGCCCGAGCGCGATGGTCGCCGCCAGAAAAATCGCGGTGCGGCGGACGTTGTGTTTCACGTGAAGGGAGTGCAGGGCGACGACCACCGTCAGGCTCGAGGTGAGGAGCACGATCGTGTTCAGCGTTCCATCGAACCTGCTGAGCTCCTGCGACCCTGCGTGGAAATCGGGTGCATACTTGTAGCGGTACATCGCGTACAGGAGGAACATCCCACCGAAAAGGAGGATTTCTGAGAGAAGGAAAAGCCAGAGGCCGAGCCGCGCCCGGACGCCTTCCCCCTGGATGTCAGCGCTTGTGCTGTGGCTGCTGCTCATGCTCTTCCTTTTTGCCGTGGCCGTCGCCATTGCCGTCAGTGAATACGTAGGGGCCGCGGGTGATGACCGGAGTCTCGGTAAAACTGTGCTCCGCCGGTGGCGAGGGGATCTGCCATTCCAGAGTAGCCCCACCCCACGGATTGTCCGCTGCCTTCTTTCCCCGCAAGAATCCGTGAAGGAGGTTCCCGAACATCAGCGCAAGACCGCCCACCATGATCCAGGAGCCGTACGTCGCGATCCGTTGCAGGTCAGTGAACTGCGGCAGGTAGGAGTAATAGCGCCTCGGCATTCCCGCCCATCCGAGGATCAGCATCGTCATATAGAAGACATTGAAGCCGACGAAGAGGATGATGAACGCGACAACCGCGGTCTTCTCGTTGTACATCCTTCCCCACATCTTCGGAAACCAGTAATGGAGGGCGGCGAACAGTCCGAACCCCATGCCGCCGAAGATCACGTAATGAAAGTGCCCGACAACGAAGTAGGTGTCATGGGTGTGCACATCGGTTGAAAGAGCGCCGAGGATCAACCCGGTGAGGCCCCCGATGGAAAACAGGGCGATGAATCCCAGGGCATACAGGAACGGCGCGTCCATCCTGATGGAGCCCTTGTAAAGGGTGGCTACCCAGTTGAAGACCTTGATCGCGCTCGGCACTGCCACCAGGAACGTGAGCAGGGAGAAGATCCAGCCCGCCGTGTCGCTCTGGCCGCTGACGTACATGTGGTGGCCCCACACGAGGGAGCCGACGCTCGCGATCGCCAGACTCGAGAAGGCGATGGTCTTGTACCCGAAGATGTTCTTCCGGGAGAACACGGGAAAGATGTCCGAGATAATGCCCATTGCGGGCAGGATCATGATGTAGACAGCCGGGTGGGAATAGATCCAGAACAGGTGCTGGTAGAGAAGGGGGTCTCCCCCCTTCGTCGGGTCGAACACCCCGATGCCGAAGATTCTTTCCACGAGGATCAGGACCATCGTGATGCCGATAACAGGCGTCGCCAGCACCTGGACCCACGCCGTGGCATAGATGCCCCAGATCGACAACGGCAGCCGGGAGAACTTCATCCCGGGCGCCCTTTCCATGTGAACCGTAGTGACAAAGTTCAGGCCGGTCAGGATCGAGGACATCCCCAGGATGAACACACCAAACACGGCAAACGGCACATTCACCGTGGTGCGCAGGCTGTACGGCACGTAGAAGGTCCACCCCGTGTCGGCGGGGCCCTTGCCCAGGGCGACGATGGACACCAGGAGAATGACGGCCCCCAGCATGTACAGGTACCACGTGAAGAGGTTGAGGCGCGGGAAGGCCATGTCTTTCCCGCCGATGAGTATGGGAATGAAGAAGTTGCCGAAAATTGTGGGTATCCCGGGAATGACCACCAGGAACACCATGATGACGCCGTGCAGCGTGAAGATCTGGTTGTACAGCGTGCCGGTAAGGAACTTGCTGTCGGGTGAGAGCATCTGGATGCGCATGAGCACCCCGAGGATCACCGCGATGGTGAAGAAGCTGAGGATCGGAACCATGTACAGAATGCCGATCCTCTTGTGGTTGGTCGACGTGAGAAAGCCGCGAAGCCCTGCGGGCTTTCCCTCGCTGGTGGTATACCACGGGAAATGATGATGCGGGGCTGCGATGTCCCCGCTGTGCGCGTCCATTCCTTCAGGTCCTCCTCGCTATTTCCATCCCTGTGCCTGGATGTATTGATAGAGGTCTCCAGCATCCGTGTCGCTGATCTGGTCCGCGGGGAACGCCGGCATCCCCCCGGGCGAGCCGTTCGGCATCGTGGGATTGCGGATGAAGGAGACAAACGCATTCAGGCTTCCCAGCTGTTTTGCGCCCTTCAGCGGCAGGTCAGGCGCTACGACGTTCGCGCCCCCCGGGTGGCAGCCGGCGCAGTTCGCGGTAAAAAGCCGGGCTCCCGCCCGTGTCGGCGACGGCACTGCGGGCCCGGGAGCTGCCCGCGCGCGGGGGGCGGCCGTGGCGGGTGCCGGCTGGGCCGGGACCTCGGCTGCCTGTGCGCTGAATCCGCCGTAGACCAGCCGCGCGCCGTACCATCCCAGCCCCACAACGGCGACAACCGCCAGTGCGTAGATCACCATCATCGGGGCATTCCTGACCCGCACCTCGGACCCGAGGATGATGCCCGTTCCCAGCAGCAGCATGACGGCTGTCGCGAGGATCATCTTCATCTCGATGGGCGGAATCAGCGCTCCCTTGAAGAAATGCAGCCAGTCCATCACGCCGAAAAGGATGGTCGGAAAGACGAAGATGAAGGCAAGTATGGAGACATGGCGCGCGGTGAGGAACATGCTCTGCCGCTTGAAGATGACCGCGACGTAGAAGAAGATTGCTGCTCCGATGACCAGTCCGATGGGGATGTGGGTGATCGGGGCATGCAGCGGGTCGGTGAACCCGATTCGCGCCAGCACCTGGTAGATCGCGTCGATCACGGGGTTCCTCCTTGGTTCTTTTCCCAGGACTCTACCGCCTCGGTCAGCGCGCGGGCGGATGGCGGATCAGAGGTGGAGCTGCCCTGCAGCAGCACGTCCGCGGGCTTGTCGATTTCCCTTCCGTAATATGTGCTGTTGGCATCCAGATCGACGTCCAGGGAGACTCCTTCCAGGCTCAGCCCGACGAAGATGCCGCGCGCCCTCGCATAGCTGTAGATTTCCGCTTTCATGTCAGCGTCAGTCGCGGCGGCAGCCGACCTGCCGAGGGAGCCTGCCGCAACCGATGCTCCGATCCCGAGAGTGTACCGTCCCCGCAGCACACTTTCGACGCTGCGGCGGGTGCGGAAGAACAGGACGATATCGGCGGATTGAACGCCGATCTGCCAGCCCACGCTCGCTCCCCAAAGGGAGAGAAAAAGCGGCCTTGTCCAGTGTCCCTTCCCGTCGCGGACGATCAGGACCCCTTTCCCGCGCTGCCCGCCGATTATGATGCTGACCTTCTGAACGTCCGGGAAGATCGCCAGCGCGTATGTTTTCCTGATGAGCTGTTGAAAAGCCTCGTGCTCGGGGATTGCAGTCATTGCCGTGAGCACGTCGAGGGCATCTTCCACCTTGTGTACCTGGGCCCACTCCGCCGCAAGCGGACCTGCCCCGAGCACGAAGAGAGCGCAGGACGCCGCAAGAGCGGCAGCGAATCGACGGACCATGACCAGGTTCCTCCTGAAGACGGCGCAGAATGACTTCCTGGTGATATAGTACATTCCCGGTTGTTCGGCGCAAAGCACAAATTCGGCGCACCCGAGCCGCCCGGCAGTTTCATCTCATCCGAGGACGTACCGATAATCTCACAAGGGGGGATACCGTGACAGATTCCCGCAGGGGACGCTCTCCTGCAGTCCTCGTTCTTTCCGGCCTGCTGGGTGCGCTGTCGGCCGCTTCGCTTGCCTCCATTCTTCTCGCGGCGCTGGGGGCTGCGACGGCGCTCTCGGCCCCCGGGCGATTTCTCCTTTCGAGCTTTTCCTGGGCAGCGCTTTTCGTGCCCCTGTATCTTCTCTGCGGGGTGGTCATTATCACGGCGCCGGTGTTCCGGCGCAGGTCCGTCCTGATCCTCATGTTCTCCATCATCCCTTTTCTCACCCTGAGCTTGATCCTTCGAGTTCTTCAAAGCCCGTCCGCTTCGATCCCGCTCGCGCTGGTCGATTCCTTTGGCGTGCTCCCGTCGGCGCTTCTTCTTTTTCTCCTTCTTGCCCTCGAGGCCATCTTCCTTTCCACACTGCCCTCCCGAAAGACCTTCCGATCCGCTCCCCGAGAGCGCGCGGAAAAGCGCCTTGCGCTTCCTGCCCCCGCGCCGGTCCTGCCGCCGACTCCGATTGTTGGCGAGGAGGTCCCTGAGCCCGCCCCGGCCGAAGCTGTTCCTGAGGAACCGGTTCTCGAGCAGCGGGTTCCCGCGGAGTGCGCGCAACCCGCCTTGCAGCGCAAGCGCCCGCCCGAGCCCGCGGTCATACCCGCCCCCGCCCGCGAGCAAGCCGAGCTGCCTTTTGCCCCTGAGACGGGAGCGAAGACCCCATACGGCATCCCCGTGCATCGCGTCCTGAAGAACCGTGGCGACAACGAGTACTGGGTGGTCGACGAAGAGACCAGGCGCGCATCGCGAATCCTCACCGATTCGCTTCGGGAGTTCAACATCGAGGCCGAGGTAACGGGGATCAGGAAGGGCCCCGTCATCACGCTGTTCGAAGTCCTCCCCGCTCCAGGAGTGAGGGTCTCGAAGATCGCCAACCTTGCGGACAACATCGCGCTTCGCCTGGCAGCCCCGAGCGTGCGCATCGTGGCGCCGATACCGGGCCGGCACGCCGTCGGGATCGAGGTGCCGAACAAGGTCCGCGCGATCGTCTCCTTCAAGGAGATGATCTCTCTCGACGTGATGCAGAAGTCCCCCTACGAGATCCCCCTCGCCCTCGGCAAGGACATCTTGGGGGAGGCGCAGGTCATCGACCTCGTGCAAACGCCGCACCTTCTCATCGGCGGGGCCACGAACTCGGGCAAGAGTGTCCTCGTGAACTCCATCATCTGTTCCATCCTGTTTCGGAAGTCGCCCGACGACGTACGGCTCTTCCTTATCGATCCCAAGATCGTCGAGCTGAAGCTGTACAACGGCTGCCCGCACCTCCTGACGCCGGTGATCACGGAACCGAAGAAGGCCTTTCAGGCTCTGCAGTACTGCATCTCGGAGATGGAGCGGCGCTACACTCTTCTCGATGCCCTCGGCGTGAGGGACATCCGCGCTTTCAACAAGAAAGCGAAGAAGGAGCGGGTCCAGCGGCTGCCCTACATCGTCATCGTCGTCGATGAGTTCGCCGACCTCATGGCAACCACCGGCAAGGAGCTGGAGTCCACGCTGGCCCGGCTGGCCGCCATGGCTCGCGCCATCGGGATCCACATGGTGCTGGCGACGCAGCGGCCCTCGATCGATGTCATTACCGGCCTCATCAAGGCGAACATACCTTCCCGCATCGCGTTCATGGTTGCAAACAAGTTCGACTCCCGCATCATCATCGACGGCGTGGGAGCAGAGAAGCTCCTGGGCAAGGGAGACATGCTCTTCTCCGCGGCGTGGAACCCGTTCCCCACGCGCATCCAGGGTGCGTACATCGACGACGAGGAGACTGACGCGGTCACCGAGTACGTGAAGAAGCTGGGCCCGCCGCAGTACATCGACGAGGAAGTCTTCTTCGACGATGAGGAGACAGGCGACTTCGAGGGGGAGCCGGGCAACGATCCCCTGTTCGAGCAGGCCCTCGACATCGTGATTGCCCAGGGCAAGGCGTCCGCATCCTACCTCCAGCGCCGGCTCAAGGTCGGCTACAACAGGGCGGCGCGCCTCGTGGAGGAGATGGAGATGCGGGGGATCGTGGGCCCGGCGCAGGGGAGCAAGCCGAGGGAAATCATCCACGTGCCCTCGAAAGGGACGTAAAGAGCGCCAGCGCGCCTTGCCTCATGGCTGTCAATGCCATAGCATCGAATCATGGACCCGTATGCTGGAGCCGAAAAGCCACAATGCCGCGCTTCGGCTCCTGTCAGACCATCTTGTGAGGTCTGGACCTCTGAGGTCGAGTGACTCACAGTTCTTCGCTCCCATTCGCGAGGCAGGGTTCAAAGCGTAGCGGATGACCTGGGAAGAAGAGAAAGTCCTTGTCACCGGAGGCACCGGCCTTCTCGGCGCCAATCTCATCCATTTTCTTGTCAGGGAGATGCGCGTGCCCGCGGGCTCCGTCCGCTCTCTCGCGGATCGGCCCAGCCGGGCGCTGGATGATCTGCCAGAGGTCGAACAGCGGTTTGGCGATATTCTCGACCCGAAGGCGGCGGCTGACGCCTGCGCCGATCGCACGCTGGTGTTCCACACGGCTGGCTCGACGACCTTCGATCCCCGAGAGAAGAAACGGCAGTGGCTGGTGAACGTCGAAGGAACCCGCAACATCCTCCAGGCCGTTCGAGCCTCCGGCACCGTGCGTCGGCTCTGCCATACGAGCACCGTGAACGTGCTGGGCTGCCCGTGGCCGGACGGCTCCATCGGAACGGAGGAGACCTGCAATCCGTACACGAGCACGCCGAGGCTGCACTCTTTCGCGTCGGCGGTTGAAGCATGCGCCTTTGCGGATGCTGTTCAAGGCGGCAGAGCGCCGCGGCGGTGGTGGAGGCGACTTGGAATCGGATACTACGACTCCAAGCTTGCGGCCCAGGAGCTTGTGAACTGTGCGGCGCGAGAGGGACTGGATGTCGTCTCTGTGCTGCCCGGCACATTTTTCGGGCCATACACTGAGTTCCCGGGCGCGTCGAGCTATCTCCTGGCCGTGATGCAGAACAAGGTCCCCGGAGTTCCCGCCGGCGGCCTCCCGCTTGCCCACGTACGCGATGTGGCGCGCGGTCACATACTTGCAATGGAGAAGGGAAGGAGCGGCGTGGCGTACATAATCAGCGGGAAGCCAGAGGACAACCGGCGCTTCGCCGACATGATGGGAGTTATCGCACAGGTGGTTCGAGAGAAGCAGCCGCAGCGTGCCGTCAGATCCCGCTTCTCGGTCTTGCCCCCCGCGGCGGCCTGGGCCGCGGCCGGTCTTGCGGAAGCCTGGAGTGCGCTTTCGGGACGACCCGCGACCCTGAGCAAGCAGGCGCTTCGCGCGGCCCGGCAGGCCAGCTTCTATTCGTCAGAGCGCGCGGCGCGCGAGCTTGGCTACAGCCCTGAGAGATCCTTCCGGGAAGGGGTTTCCGAAATGTACGGTTACCTGAAGGGCCGTGGAAGATTTCCGTGACATGCGGCCCGCTCGGCCGCTCATGGACGCACTCGCAAGAGGATGCTGGCGTTTCTCCTACCCATGGCCGATCAAGGGAAGGCGCACGCCGTTGATCGTGGCAGCCTCGTCCGAGCACAGAAACAGCATGGCCGCCGCGATCTGCTCCGCGGGCGTCGTCCTTCCATACGGTTTTGTCGGCGCGCCGCTGCGCGCCTCGGGCGCGTCGATCGAATCCACCACGATCAGGTTGGCCGTTGCACCGGTGCCTTTCAGCTCGTCCGCCAGGGCGAGCACCAGCGCATCCGAAGCGGATTTCGCCATAGCGTAGAGGGCGTTTTTTGCCGT
>DATKLB010000263.1:0-8944 GCA_035542615.1 Spirochaetia bacterium
GCGCGCGCGCCCCCTGATGAGAGATCATTGAGCCTCGACCTGGGACTCGTCGAAGGCTCCTCCGTCGCGCAGCGCGTCCACCTCGATGCCGCGGTCATGGGCAGCCCGAAAGCCTTTCACGCGGATGCGTTTTTCTCTTTCTCGCAGGGTTGGTTCCCGAGCGACCATTTCTACGGTTTGGACACTCTCTTCTGGGAGTACTCGGCGGGCGGCGCGCTGAACCTGCCCGCTCTCGGGGGGTTCCTGACCGCGTATTTCGGCTTCGGCCCTTTCCTTTCCTTCGAGCAGCTCTCAACTGCCACGCTGGTTCGTTCGACGCCCGTCGCCAGTCGAACGACTCTCGGCCTCGCCCCGGAAGTCGCAGTCCGCGCAGCGCTGCCGTTTGAGGGTGTGCCCCTCGGGGCGGGGTTTCGAGTCCGGTGGAGAGCCGTCCAGGCCAGCACAGCGCAGGAAGGCGATCCTTTCACGGCACGCGGCAGCCTCGATTTTGAGCTTTTTATTTTTTCCCAGGATTGATGAAGGCTGATGACGTTTGAACGGCACGCATAGTCGATGTCGTGGACCAACCCTCCACCATGGCAAGCCGTATGACTTTCCCGCCGTAGCCTTTCACAAACCGCGAGCCCACGATCCGGTTCGCGGAGTACTCGCTTCCCTTCACAAGCACGTCAGGTCTTACCGCACGAAGGACCTTCAAAGGGTCGCGCTCGGAAAAAATGAAGCAGGCATCCACCTGCCGAAGGCTCGTCAGCACCCGGGCGCGCGCGAACTGGGGTGTGACCGGCCGGTCGGCCCCTTTGATGACTCGGGTCGAGTCGTCGCTGTTGATCGCAACGATCAACGTATCCCCCAGCTCGCGCGCTTGTTCCAGAAGTCTCAGGTGTCCTACGTGCAGGAGGTCGAAGACTCCGTTGGCAAAAACGATCCGAGCCCCACGCCTGCGCAGGGTTTCAACGTACCGGCGCAGGCGATCCTGGTCGACGATGATCCGCGATGAGGCCTCCGCGCGCGCAACGGCGCGCAGTCCCCGGCGGATGGCGGCATCCGAGCCGCCCGGGAAAACGCCGCGAAAGCCGATGTCAGGCGCCGTTCCTATGAACCATGACGCGTACCACTCGATGCGGTTCTCACGGATGTACGCGCTGACGGAGTCAGCCGGGATGCGCGCCCCCGCAGGACTGTGGAGCTCCGCGAACGCCTTTCCCGGCGCGACACTCACGATCCGAAAGAAACGGGCAAGCTCGCCCGCGGCCTTCCGTGCGTGCCCATCGTTCTCCTCGATGAAGATCGCACGGCAGGCAAAGAGAGTATCCGTCAGAGAGTCTCCTGTTCGATTGCCTTTTCGATCTGATCCAGGTGATGAGCCCTATGGCCTGCCCTGTCCAGTTTCGGCGTGCCGTTGGCTTCCACCTTTGCCAGCAACTCCGGGTCAAGGGACTCGATTTCAGCGTCAATGGCCCGGGCGGCCTCGAGCGCGAGCTCCGAGGCCTTGCGCCGCGGCAGTGCGTCCAGGAGCGGCTTCATCGCATCATTGGCCACGTCGATGTCCATGGCTGATGTCCCGACGCCCTGGGCTTTCCACTTTTTCAGGATCGCGAGAGCCCGCCTGTCGTAGAACGCCATATGGCCGAGGAGGCCGCCCACTGTCCAACCCTCCCCCCCGGCGGGGCGGTCTATCTGTTCGTCGGTGATACGCTCGATGACTGAACGCAGTCGCTCGAGCCCTTCGCTGTTCTTCTGTGAGTACGCGTTGCTCATGCCAGGTATCGCTCCTTCGAGAGTTTTCCGTGCGCGATCTTGAGCTTGCGATCGATGTCGATGCCATAAGGGCACAGCGGAGACAGGTCGCTGTAATCGCGGGATGGATCGACCTTGAGCGCGAGGGCGGCATACTCCTCCCGGGCAAGGTCCTGCTGCCCGAACCAAGTTCGCAGCCTTTCGCGCAGCGCGTAGCGGGCGATGTCCGTGACCCGCATGTCATCCATCTGCCTGTCATACAGTCCCTCCAGCAGGAAGACTGACTCCGGGTCGAAACCGTTCACCCTGCACGTGCCGCACAGGCGGCAGACGTAATCGCCCAGCTCGGGCGCGGTGCGAAACAGCTCCTGCTTTTCCTGCTCCGTCATCGGGGAATAGCTCGACAGGATGCGAAGGTCGGTCTCCAGCATGTGACGGGAATTGATCCCGGCAACGACGGTCGTGACGGGCAGGCCGAGGGTGTAGCGGATTGCCGGCTTCGGGGAGCGATAGAGCCAGCCGTCCGCCAGTGACTTCATCGCAAGGACGCCGACGCCCTTCTCCATGCACATCGGCAGCAGCCTGTCTTCGACGGAAGGATAGTTGAACCGGTCGTAGTAGTTGAACCCCGTCATGAGCACGTCGAAGGGAAAGCGCTCGAGCGCAAGCAGCCCGGCGTCCGGCCGGCCATGGAAGCTCACAGCGACGAATCGTGCCTTGCCGCCTTTCTTCGCCGCGACAGCAGCCTCCAGCGCGCCGCCCGGTGCCAGGACCTGCTCCGCCTCCTCCTGCTTCTGCAGGGCGTGAATGAACATTACGTCGACGTGGTCCGTTTTGAGATTCCGCAGGCTCTGGTCGAGCTCGGCGGCAAACCCGGCTCCTGTCCTCTGCATCGACTTGGTCGCAAGGAAAAACTCGCCGCGACGGTGGGAGACCGCCCTGCCGATTTTTGTTTCCGAGATTCCATCCCCGTAGCTGGCCGCGGTTTCCAGGTAGTTCCCCCCCTCATCGAGGTAGGCGCCAAGAAGACGCGCCGCCTCCGCGGTGTCTATCTCAATGAGATGAAAACCGCCAAAGCCGAGGACGGAAAGATCGAGCCCGGTTTTTCCCAGCCGCCTTTTCTGCATAGATGCTTCCCCCTAGACACGGATGTCGGAGAGGCGCCGAGCACATGGACGTGCGGAACGCGCCCCCTCTCACGCCCCCAGGGCCGCCACGGCAGGCGCCGGCTCCTCCCCCTCGAGCCCCTGCTGCTGCCACAGAGTGTAATACAGCCCGCCCATTCGAAGAAGCTCCGGATGCGATCCCTGCTCCACGACCCGGCCCTTTTTCAGAACCACGATCCTGTCAGCCGCGGCAACGGTGGATAGCCTGTGGGCGATCAGGAGCGTTACAAACCGCGGCCTGGTCTGGATGATTTCGTCGATCGTCCGCGTGATCTCCTTTTCCGTTTCCGTGTCCAGCGAGCTCGTCGCCTCGTCGAAGATCAGGATATCGGGTTTGCGCAGGAGGGCCCGGGCGATGGCCAGACGCTGCCGCTCGCCACCGGAAAGCTTCAAGCCTCCCTCACCGATTCGGGTATCCAACCCCTGGCGGCTTCTCTCCAGGAGACCGAGAAGCTGCGCTGCCCTGAGACTCTCGATGCACTCGGCCTCCGTTGCGTCCCGCCGGACAAAGCGCAGGTTGTCGCGTATCGTCCCTGCGAAAAGCTCAATGGCCTGCGGCACAAAGCCGACCCGGGTCCGCAGCATGTCATAGTTCACTTCGCGGGAGTCGATTCCGTTAAAGATGATGCGGCCCGCGTCGGGCTGGTACAGCCCGAGGAGCAGCTTGATGAGCGTGCTCTTGCCTGCCCCTGACGGGCCGACGAACGCGACGCTCTCCCCCGCGTTTGCCTCGAAAGACACGTCGGCAAGAGCCGGCTCCCGCGCGCCGGGGTGCCGGTAGGTCACGCCCGAAAACGCAAGAGACTCGATGCCGTCGGGAACCGCCCCGCCCGGGTTACGCGGCGCCGGCTCCTGGGCTAAGATGCGCTCGAGGTTCTCCAGGCTCGCCCGGGTCTCCTGGTATTTCGCGATGACGGCTCCGATCTCTCCCAGGGGCCCGAAGAGGAAGAACGAGTACATCATGAGGGAGAAGAACTCGCCCAGGGTAATCAGCTTCATGGACACGAGGATCAGCATGAGCAGGAGCAGCACCGCGCGGGAGAAGTTCAGCGCGGTCCCCTGGAGGAACATGAGCATGCGGACCGTCTTCACTTTGGCCAGCTCCAGGTCAAGGATCTTCTGGTTTGTGGCATTCAGCCGCTCGATCTCCTGCGTTTCCAGGCCCAGGCTCTTGATCAGCTCGATATTGCGCAGGCTCTCCGTCGTGGATCCCGCCAGGGCATTCGTCTCCGCGAAGATCCGGGTCTGCACGCTCTTGATGCGGCGGCCCAGCGTCGCGAGCAGAGCTCCGAGAATCGGGGCCATCACGACGAGGGCAAGCCCGATGGACCAGTGCACGAAGAACGAGTAGCCCAGAACGAGAAGGAACGTCAGGCTGGACACGAAGATGGTATTTATCGACTGGCCGATCATGTCGCGGCTGTCGGTGCGCGCCTTCTGCAGTTGCTGCAGCACAGCGCCGCTCTGCTGGTCCTCGAACGCCCGGTAGGGCAGGCGCAGCGAGTGGGCCACGCCGTCTGCGTACATCCGCGCACCCACCGACTGGGAGGCCACGTTGATGAAGTAGTCCTGGAAGTTCTTTGCAAGCCGGCTCACCATGGCCACCCCGACGAACCCGAGGATCAGGAGAGCGACGCCCCTGATGAAATCCGCGCGCGGAATTGTCGAGATGTGGGAGACGTATTTGTCCACGATGATGCGGAAGATCTGCGGATCCAGCAGGGAGAAAACCTGGTTTGTAATAGCGAGGAAGATCGCGAGCGCGATCATCCCCCGGTAAGGCCTGAGGTACGCGAAGAGCAGCTTCATACATTGAGAATACTACTACTTGATTGCTCCGGCAGTCAGCCCGCGCACCATCTGGCGCTGCGCGACCCACCCCGCGATGATGACCGGCAGCGCGGACACGGTGGCTGCGGCGGACATCTTGGCCCAGAACAAGCCTTCCGAGGTCTTAAAGCCCACGATGTACACGGTAAGCGGCGGCACCTTGGTGATGGTGAGATTGAAGGCTATGAAGAACTCGTTCCACGTGAAGATCAGACACAGCAGGATTGTGGACACGAGGCCCGGCAGGGCCATGGGGAGCATCACCATCAGCAGCTCCTGTACGAGCGTTGCCCCGTCGATGCGGGCGGCCTCGATGGTTTCGTAGGGGAGGTCCTGGAAGAAGGAGCGCATCATCCAGACGACCAGCGGGAGATTGATCGCGGTGTAGAGGACGATGAGGCCGTGATACGTATCGAACCAGTGAAGGTTCTTGAAGATGATATACAACGGCACGATCACCCCGACAGCCGGCAGCATGCGGGTGGACATGATCCACATGAGGGTAAAGTTGCTGCGTTTCGTGGGGTAAAAAGCCAGCTTGTACGCGGCCGGCACACCCAGGAGCAGCGCGACCAGGGTCGAGAGACTCGTGATGATGACCGTATTCAGCAGGTAGTGGAAATACCCCGAGGCGCCAAGGGCAATATCGTACTGGTCCAGCGTGGGACGAAAGAACAGCGGCGGCGGAAACGTGAAGGCGTCCGCCTCTGACTTGAATGAGGTGAGGATCATCCAGAAGATCGGGAAAAAGATGATGATGGCAAGGACGATCGTAAGGATGGAGAGGAAGTGGCCGAGCGCGCGCCTGCGGCCTTTCATGGCGCCACCCCGTTTCCACCCTGGCGGCGCATCACGCGGAGGAAGAGCAGCGTGATGACGTTGGCGAATATGACAGCGAACACGGCGTATGCGCTGGCGCGCCCCACGTTCCAGCGCTTGAACGCTTCCAGGTAGATGTTGAAGGTGAGCGTCGTGGTGTAGTTGGCCGGGCCGCCCGTGGTGGTTGTGAAGATCTCCCCGAATATGTTCAGGACGAAGAGCGTTTCCAGCAGCACACCGATCTCTATGTAGCGGCTCAGGTGGGGCAGGATGACCGAGCGGAATGTCGCCAGCGGCCCCGCGCCGTCGATCTGCGCGGCTTCCAGGTGGTCCTTTTGCAGGGACTGCAGTCCTGAGAGAAGGATCAGCATCATGAACGGGGTCCACTCCCACGTAACGATCACGACGATGGACGCCATCGAATATTGGTTGATCCAGTCGATGCGCGGTCCCCCGAGGGCGGCAAGCGTCGAGCTGATCAGGCCGAAAGCCGGGTTGAAGAGCATGTTTTTCCACATGACCGCAGACACCGTCGGCATGATCAGGAACGGAGTGATCATCAGCGTTCGAGCAAAATTGCGGCCGCGGAACTCACGGGACAGGAGCAGCGCCAGGCACATCCCGAAGACAAGGGAGAGCCCGACCACGGCCACGGAGAACACGAGCGTATTGAGCATGATCCGGCCGGTATCCCGGGCCAGGAAGAAATCGAGATAGTTCTGCAGGCCGACAAACCGGGCCGGGCGATCAGGACGAAGGAAGTTCCAGTTGGTCGTGCTGTAGTAGAGGGTGAGAAGGACAGGCGCTTGCGTGAGGACGATCAGGTAGATGATTGCCGGGCGCAGCATCCAGGGATGGGCACTCCGAACGTTTCTCATGTCGCTCATTTGGCCCCCTGCGTTCTGTTCCCCAGGGAAAGTCCGCCTCCGCCCGCGGGGGCGAAGGCGGTGAGTGCCTGAATATCTTCTATTCTACTTGATGTAGCCGGCGTCCGTCATCGCCCTGGTGACAATGTCCTGGCTTTCCGACAGGGCCTGTTCCACCGACTTCGTGCCGGCGATAGCGGCGGAGATCTGCTTGGACACGTCTGTGCCGAAGCCCTGAAACTCCGGGATGCCGACGAACTGCACGCCAGTATACGGCACCTTGTCGCGCGTGGCGTCCGTCGGGTCAGCCGATTCGATGGATTTGAGGGTCACATCGGCAAAGGCCTTGGCGGCCTTGATGTAGTTGTCGTTCTTGTATGTCGAGTACCGCGTGCCCGGCGGGACGGTGGCCCAGCCATAAGTCTTTCCGACCAGGTCGATGTAGTCCTTGCTCGTGCACCAGGTGAGGAACTGCAAGGCTTCAGCCTGATGCTGGCTCGTCGTGGGGATGGCGTACGCCCAGCTCCACAACCAGTGATAGCCTTTCTTCACCTTCTCATACGGTGCCATCACGAACCCGACATTGCCGACGACCTTGGACTGCTTGGGATCCTCGAGGAACCCGGCCGCCACAGTGGCGTCCACCCACATCGCCGCCTGACCTTGCGCAAGCATCGTGAGAGACTCGGAGAACCCGTTGTTCGCGGCTCCCGGCACCCCGTAGTCCTGTATGAGCTTCACGTAGAAGCTGACTGCGTCCGTGAACTCCTGCGAAGTGAGCTGGGGCTGCCAGTTCTCATCGAACCACTTGCCGCCCCAGGTGTTTATCACGGTGTCCAGCGGCGCCATGACCTCTCCCCAGCCGGGGAGACCGCGCAGAGCGATTCCGTATTGCTTCTTTGCGGGTTTGTGAAGCTTGCGGGCGAACTCGCGAACCTGGTCCCAGGTGGGATCTGAGGGCATCTTCAGTCCGGCCGCCGCGAACATCTTCTTGTTATAGAAGAGCATGCTCGACTCGCCGTAGAACGGGGCGGCATAGAGCTTGCCGTCATAGGACAGACCGAGGCGTATTCCCTTGATCAGGTCGTCCACGTTGTAGTTGGGCTGAACGTTGTCGGGATACTGCGCCATCAGGTCGTCGATGGCAGCGAGCCAGCCGTTCTTTCCGAAGATCGGCGTCTCGTAGGTGCCGATCTGCACGATATCGAACGAGCCGGCCTTGGTGGTGATATCAGTGGTCACCCGGTCACGAAGCTCGTTCTCGGGGAGCATGACAAAGGACAGCTTGATGTTGGGATGCGCAGCCTGGAACGAGTCGGAGAGCTGCAGGAGCCTCCTCTGATCTGGGTTGTTCACGACCGTGACAGTAAGAGTGACGTTTTCCTGGGCAGCCGCCATCATCGCCGGGACGGTAACTCCGGCAACGACAGCCAACACGACCAGGAGAAAAAGTTTTTTCCTCATTCTGACTCCCTCCTCGTGGAGAATTTTGCGGGTCGAACGCCTCCGGCGCTCGACGTCCGAAGATGCTAAACGCAACCTCCTTCCCCCCTCCCGTCTTCATAGTAGCAACGCGGCGAGCGCGGGCGGAAGTTACCGGGGTACTGAAAATGGCAGGAATTGTACTAGTACCCGCGCTGTGCTATTCTCGCCTTGACCTGACCCTGAGTGCCGTATGCAGACACGGACGTGGATGGCCGTAGGCGCGCCGAGCCTAGTCACAACTCTCGCAGGTCACGGCGTGGCGGGCTTGCTCTTCTTTCTGTCGTTCCGCAACCCTTCCATCAGGCCGATCTGGCTTCCGCAGTTCTCTATCCTGCTCCTGCTTGCAACGGCTCTCCTCCTCGCCGTGCCGGGTTTCCGCAGGCATTCCCGCCGCAGCATCCTGCTGGTCTCCGTAGTGCTCATCGAGATCATCCTTGGGATTCCCCAGGGCAGGGACCTGGCGATTGCAGCCGTTTTGGGAACTGTTTTCATTTTCGTCGCCATGACGGAGATGGAGGGCGGAGCTGCCTCTCTTCTCTGCCTGGGCTACTCCGTGGCCATACCGGCAAGTCACTGGCCCCTCGTGGCGTGGGGGACCCGCATCGAAGGCGCCGAGCCCCTTGATGCCGTCCTCCTGGGGATGTATTTCCTCTTCCTCACCTGGCTGGTCGGCCTCGTGGGAAGCAGGGGGCAGCAGATCCGGCGCCAGAACGAGGAGCTTCTCCGCATCGACCGGACCGTGAGGGCGCTTTCCGAGGCGAACCTGGACTTCCAGGAGCTTGCCACCCGGGTCCAGCGGGAGACCCAGGAGCAGGAACGCAGGAGGATCACCCGCGAGATCCATGACATCGTCGGGTACACCCTCACGAACATCCAGATGATGATGGAGGCCGCAACAGACCTCGTTCGCAGGGACAGCGCAGGGCTGGAGGATCTCCTGGTGAAGTCTCGCGACCAGGCCCAGCGGGGTCTGCTGGAGACACGCCGGGCCATGCGGAATCTCAGGGCCGTTTCCGAGGTCAAGGCGAGCGGACTGGGAAG
>DATKLB010000264.1:0-2476 GCA_035542615.1 Spirochaetia bacterium
AACATCTCCGCGTCCACATGTGTCTCGATCTGCGAAAAGCAAGGGGCGCTCTTCCAGGCCTTGAGGGTTCCGCCGCTGATATCGCGTGTCTTGAATGTGGTCGTGAGCGGTGCGGCTGTCCACTCGAAGTATGTCTCGCCATACGGCCTGTCACCAGGCATGGCGACTGAAAGCCCGGGGACGAGCCCGGGCTTCAGATCCTGAATTCGAATCTCCTTCATACTGCCTCCCTGGTCCGCGTCTTCCGCGGACTTCTCAATCGCCCGGAACCGGTGGGAATCCGTCCGAGGCGATGGCCCCTCCGTCCACAGGAATGATCGTCCCATTGACGAAGTCCGATGCACCCGAGGAAAGAAAGACTGCAATTCCGAAAAGGTCCTCCCTCTCCCCCGCCCTTCCCGCTGGAACACGCGCGCGAATCCGCTCGTAGAAGTCCTTGTGGCTCAACGCGGGCGAGGTGAGGTCGGTCCAGCACCATGTCGGGGCAATGGCATTCACGCAGATCCCCCGTGGAGCCCACTCACACGCCATGGATTTTGTCATGAGATTGACGGCTGCCTTGCTCGCGGCGTACGCAGGGTCACCGGGCCTGCCGGCGAAGCCCTGCAGAGAGGAGATGTTGATGATTTTTCCTTTCCCCTGCTTCACCATCTGTTTTGCCGCTTCTCGGGCGCACAGGAATGTTCCCTTCACGTTGATGTCCATGATCGTTTCCCAGACATCGAGGGGAAACTCGGTTATGGGCCTGACGTCAGCGTAGCCCGCGCTGTTAACGAGGATGTCCAGACGCCCCAGCTCTCTGATGACTCTGGCAACCATCTTCTTGACCTGCGCCGGCTCGCGCACTTCGACCTCGACTGCAACCGAGCGCCGACCCATGGATGCGATTTCGTCAGCCGCCTGCTGATTGTGCGCCTGCGTTTTTCCGGCGATTGCAACGTCGGCACCAGCCCCTGCGAGAGCAAGGGCGATCGCCTCCCCAAGTCCCTTTGCGCCGCCCGTCACGATCGCCACCTTCCCCGTCAGGTCGAACAGGGATGCAACCCGCCGTGCCTTCCCAACGAGATCGTTGTTGCTCATGTCATCGGCCTTATTTCGGAGTCTGCTTCTTCTTGTAGATTGCCATTTGTTCCGCAAAAAGGTCGGACGTCGCATATCCGCTCTCGAATGGCATGGCGGCTCCGCTGTACACCCAGATGAACTCCACCGGCTCGTCGAACGGATTCCGCAGCCAGTGAATCTCTCCGATCTTTGCGAACTGCGTGTCGCCGGTCGTAAAAAGGTATTCCTTCTTTCCGCTGCCGACGACGCATTTGCCGCTCAGGCAAAAGATGAACTCCTCCGCGTGGAAATGGCAGTGAGGCTCGTGATAGGCGCCCGGATGGTACACCGACCGCCCCATCACCGTCCTCGTGGATCCCGCTTTCTCCCGGGTGATGATCTGTTCCGTCTCCACGGTTCCATAGATGCCGGGCCACCCGCCCTGGGGATCCGGTTTGACCTCGTGCCAGTTGATTGTTCCCGCGGGAAACTTGTACGCCGCCCTCTCGAGCCTCCAGTTTTTCTTCGCCATAGCCTCTCTCCTTCCTTGTGACCTCATGAAACTGACAGCGAAACGCCAGCGCGGGCTTTCGCTCATAGCCGAAAATCGTGTCCCTGACGAAGCGGGCTATCTCCCGCTCACGCGCCCCCTTTCGTAGCTGGCCGCAAGGAGCTCGCTCATCTCGGGCAACGAAGCGACACGCGGGTTGTTCTTGTAGTCTGGAAGAACCTGCCCGTCGTCCGCGATGCATTTGAGCTCCTCCCGCGAGACTCCCAGAGACTTGAGGCTCAGCCACATTCCGATCCTCTGGAGAAAGCTGTCGATCTCTTCACAGCAGCCCACCGCCGCCACGCTGTCTGGGGCTTTTTCCAGGCCCGGGTTGAAGATCCGGGCCACAGCCGCAAACTTGCCCACCGCTGCCTGGCATGTGTACCGTGTGAACTCGGGATACAAAGCGGCCAGGGCCTGCCCGTGCGCTACCTGGGGACAGTGCCCGCCCACCTGCATACCCAGGCCGTGCGGAAGCGTTACCCCCGCTGACGCAATTGCCATGCCTCCCAGGGTGTCCGCCCAGGCCATGCTTGCGCGAGCCTCCCGGTTCGACCCGTCGTCCACGACTCTGGGCAGATTCTGAACGATCAACCGAATGGCCTGGAGCGCGAGCAGCTCCACGTGAGGATTTGTCCCGTTCGAGATGAACGCCTCGAAGTTGTGGGAAAAAGCGTCAAACCCGGTCATCGCGGTAATCGGGCCTGGTAGAGTCAGCATAAGATCGGGGTCCACGATTGCAGCCCTGGCGAAAAGGTTGGGATGCCAGAGCGCGGACTTGTCCTTTTTCTCTGCTTTCGTGATGACCGCGCAGGGAGTGGTCTGCGAGCCCGTGCCGGAAGTTGTCGTGACGCAGACTACGGGAAGGGTTCGGGCGCTCGGGGC
>DATKLB010000265.1:0-5121 GCA_035542615.1 Spirochaetia bacterium
GATCCGTGAATCGAGGTCGGGGAGGCGGGCTCGGATGCGCTCGACGAGAGCGGCGGGCATAAGGGAAGCATATGTGGGTCAGGGCCGGTTGCCAAGAGAGAAATGGCGATCCGCATCATCTCGACTGTCCGAAAAGCCAATCCCTCATTGCTCTGCTTGCGTACGCGGGTATCCAGGCCGGATGCGCGTTGGCCGAGATGTATACCTCCTTCCCGTACTCGGTGTAGCGCGGCGTTCCGCCGGCATCCTTGAGAGCCTTGACCGTCTCTCGTGAGAACTTGACGTCCACGACGAGATCCTGCGCCGCATGGAATACCCAGATCGGCTGGCGAGGTTGCCCGGGGGTCTTTCGGGTTCTGGGGGGCAAGCACGAAACAGGGGTGCCTGACTTGTTCCGCGGGCGTTGCCCACGCCGTCATGCCTGTCGCCGGATCGTGATAGATCAGCTTCTTGAACTGGTTCACGACAGGCCGGATGTCCTCCCGTATAGAGCGCGCTTCTGCCGGAGCTGTCCGTGACATCGATCCTTGTCGTGGTGTCTCCCGGGGCCAGCGTGACCCGCAGCGCAGCTCCCGACGACACCGTCGCTTCGTCCAGTCAGGGACCAACAGGCAGACAAAAAGCGCCCCCTGCTCTTGCAGGGGGCTGGAGGATAGAACCAGAGAACTGAGGAGCCTGTACCGTTTTAGATGTCGAAGTACAGCATGAACTCCCAGGGATGCGGACGCAGGTCGAGGGCAAGGACCTCGTTTTTCATCTTGTACTCGATCCATGTTTCGATCACGTCCGGGGTGAACACGTCGCCCTTCAACAGGTACTGGTGGTCGTTCTGCAGCGCCTTGAGAACCTCCCGCAGCGAGCCCGGCGTCTGCGGAACCTTCGACATCTCTTCGGGAGGCAGATCATAGATGTCCTTGTCCAGCGGCTGTCCCGGATCGATCTTGTTCTGGATGCCGTCGATGGCAGCCATCACCATCGCCGAGAACGTCAGGTACGGATTGCTGCTGGGATCAGGACAGCGGAACTCCAACCTCTTGGCCTTGGGGGACGGCGAGTACATCGGGATGCGCACGGCAGCGCTTCGGTTGCGCCGCGAGTAGGCCAGGTTCACGGGTGCCTCGAACCCTGGCACGAGCCGCTTGAAGCTGTTGGTTGTGGGGGTCGCGAAAGCGAGGATCGATGGGGCGTGCTTGAGCAGGCCACCGATGGCGTTCAGCGCCATCGGCGAGAGCCCCGCATACCCGTCGCCGGCAAAAAGGTTCTTGTCCCCTTTCCACAGGGAAAAGTGGACGTGCATGCCGCTCCCGTTGTCACCGAACAGCGGTTTCGGCATGAACGTGGCCACTTTGCCGAACTTCTTCGCCGTGTTCTTCACGACGTACTTGTATTTCAACAGGTTGTCCGCCATCTTCACGAGGTTCGCGAACCGCATGTCGATCTCGCACTGGCCGCCGGTTGCCACCTCGTGGTGCTGCGCCTCGATGGGCACATCAATTGCCTCGAGGGTGAGCATCATGGCGCTTCTGATGTCCTGCAGGGTGTCGGCGGGGGGGACGGGGAAGTAGCCTTCCTTGTAGCGGATCTTGTACCCGAGGTTGGGATCCTCCTTGCGCCCCGAGTTCCATCGGCCTTCGGCAGAATCGATGTGGTAATAGCCTTCGTGCTCGTTCTGATCGTAGCGGATGTCATCGAAGACGAAGAACTCCGCTTCAGGCCCAAAGTAGGGAACGTCGGCAAGACCCGTGCCCTTGACGAAAGCCTCTGCCTTGCGGGCGATGTTCCGCGGGTCCCGGGTGTAGTCCTCTCCGGTGATCGGGTCAGCGATGTTGCAGATCGCGACCAGCGTCTTCGCCGCGAGGAACGGATCGACGAAGCACGTATCGGCCACCGGCTTCACCAGCATGTCCGACTCGTTGATCGCCTGCCATCCCCTGATGCTCGAGCCGTCGAAGCCCAGCCCTTTCTCGAACGCCTCCTCGCTCAGCTCCCGCGCAGGAACGGAAAAGTGCTGCCAGAGGCCGGGGAAGTCCATGAACCTCAGGTCAACTACCTCCACCTTCTCCTTTTCCATGAACGCGATGATCTCTTTCGGATTCCTGCCGATGCTCATATTGAATGCCTCCTTGGTCTGAATGCCCCTCCCGGGCCACGGCCGTACGCCACAGGAGGGGGTCGGGGAAACACCTTCCCCCTCGCGAGAGTGCAAACACCGTGCCAGTTTGCCGGCTCCATTCTAATTGTTTTATCTGGAATAAAATAGGTAAAGCCGAAACGTTCCCGAGTCGGAGAATGGGTACGGAAATGTAGGATAGAGGAACCTCGGCATACGCAATTGTAGCTTTCCGCCGAACGACCCGTGATGCGACCCTGCGGCGTTCGCCCCGGGCTTGCGCACGGCCACGACGCATTGCCTGCCGGTCTTTCGGGATGCTACACTCCGAGCCGTGAAGAGTCACCTGGAGGAGCTGCTGGAGAGATATCCGGCGCTCAGCGTCTGCAAGAGCGATATCGAAAAAGCCTTTCAGCTTCTCGTCGGGAGCTTCACGCGCGGCGGCAAGCTTCTCCTGTGTGGAAACGGCGGGAGCGCGGCCGACTGTGATCATATCGTCGGCGAGCTGATGAAGGGATACCTGAGGCCGAGGCCGCTGCCGCCTGACGTACGCTCCCGCCTGGCCGAGGCTGATCCCGAGGTGGGGCCCTCCCTGGGGGAAACGCTGCAGGGCGCGCTGCCGGCCATCAACGTGAGCGCCGGAGGAGCCCTTCTCAGTGCCTTCGGCAACGACGTGAGAGGCGAGCATGCCTATGCGCAGGCGGTCTATGGATACGGCAGGGAGGGGGACGTCCTGCTGGGATTGAGCACCTCAGGGAACGCGGCCAATGTGCGTGCCGCCCTGTGCGTGGGCCGCGCGATCGGACTCTCGACGATCGGTCTGACGGGTCAGGGGGGCGGCAGGATGGCAGGGAAATGCGATGTGCTGATTGCCGTGCCGGCGAAAAGGACGTTCGAGATCCAGGAGCTGCATCTGCCCGTATATCATTGCCTGTGCGCCATGGTAGAGGCCCATTTCTTCGGGTGACAGCCGAGGTACTCATCGAGAAGCTCGTTGCGGGCGGAGAAGGCCTGGGATTCCTGGATGGCAAAGCCATCTTTGTGCCCGGTGTGGTTCCCGGTGAAAGAGTCAGGGTAGGCATTACCCGACGAGGGCGGGACTTCGACCGGGCGGCCCTCGTGGAAGTGATGGAAGCATCCCAGGACCGGCAGGTCCCTCCCTGCGGCCTCGCCGGCATCTGCGGAGGCTGCGACTGGCTGCACATCCGCTACGAGGAGCAGCTCGAGCAGAAGGCCGCAATCGTGAGGGAGGCCTTCCGAAGAGTCGGGCATTTTTCCTGGACGGACATCAGTGTCCATGCCGGTCCCCCGCTGGGATATCGAAACAGGGTCCAGATTCATCGCGACCAGGCAGGCCGACTGGGATTCATGGCCAGCGGAGGCGGGTCGGTCGTCCCCGTAGCTGCCTGCCCGGTTTCCGATGCCGGGGTCAACAGTGTCTTCGCCCGGCCCGCGCGTGCTCCCTCCGATCGGGATCGATTCACCGTCTGGGGCCAGGGAGGCACGGTTGCCGTGGAGGGAATTGACGATGAGCGCGAGCTTGTCGCCAGCGTGCTCGGCAGGGATATCGTTTTTTCTGTCGGCTGCTTTTTCCAATCCAACCTCACTGTCCTGTCGATGCTCGTTCCCTTTGCCATTGCCGGCATGTCGGGGAAAAGCGCAGCAGACCTGTACTGCGGCGTCGGACTTTTCGGTGCTTTTCTCGCTGAGAGCTTTGCACGGATAACGGCCGTGGAATCCAGCACGCTCAGTGTGTCGTATGCGCGACGCAACATAGTCGGCGATCGCCACGATTTCTACCCGATGAGCATCGAGGCCTGGATAGAATCAGGAGCGGCAGGAAGCACTTTCGATGCTGTCATCGTCGATCCACCCCGGACAGGGCTGAGTCCGGAGGTCCGCCGCTGGCTGCGGCGTTCGGAGCCGACACGGCTCGTGTATGTCTCCTGCAATCCTGTCACTCTGGCTCGAGACGTCGGCGAGCTGGCAGGCGGCGGCTTTGTTCTCGATGAAGTCGGCCTGTTCGACTTCTATCCGCAGACGTCCCACGTCGAAACCGTGGCTCGGCTTCATGTCGAAGGGAAGTCCGCTTGAAGACACCCGAGCTGCTCGCACCCGGCGGCAGCTTCGCGGCTGCGCGCCAGGCCTTCGAGGCAGGGGCGGACGGGGTCTATCTCGGCCTCAGCGAGTTCTCGGCACGGAAAGCCGCGACCAACTTCAGTCTCGAGCAGCTTCGACGCATCCGCGAGCTTGCCGGGAAGCTGGGCCGAAGGATCTATGTCGCAATGAACACGGTGATCCGCGATGAGGAGATGGAGCGCTTCGCCTCACTGCTGGCATGGCTCGAGGCGCTCGACGTCGACGGTGTCATCGTGCAGGACCTTGGCGCCTGTCTTCTCCTTTGCAGAAGCTTTCCCCGGCTCGCTGTCCATGCCTCCACGCAGATGGCCATTCACAACGACAGCGGCTTGCGGTTTGCCGAGGAGCTGGGCATCCGTCGCGTGATCCTCTCACGCGAGCTGCCGTTGGAAAGGATCCGGGAGCTTCGCGCCCGCCACCCCGGCATCGAGCTGGAGGTCTTCATTCATGGGGCTCTCTGCTACAGCTTTTCCGGTGTCTGTCTTGCCTCGTGGGCTCTCACGGGGAGATCGGCAAACAGGGGAGACTGCGCGCAGATCTGCCGCAGCACTTTCTGCGAAGAAGGCGATGGCGGCCGCCGGCACGGAGAGGGGAGCCATTTCTCCTGTCGGGATCTCTCGCTCGGCACGGACGTGCTGAAGCTCGCCGAAATCGGAATCGATGCACTGAAGATCGAAGGCCGGATGAAATCCCCCGAATACGTGTTCCACGTGACGAGGCTGTACCGGGAGATCCTCGACAAAGGAAGCGCACTTTCAGAAGCAGATCTGGAGGAGCTGCAGAAAAACGCGAACGTGACATTCTCCCGGGAGAGGACAAAGGGGTTCTTGCATTCTCCGCGGGGCAGGGCACTCCTGACTGGCCGGTATCCC
>DATKLB010000266.1:0-2518 GCA_035542615.1 Spirochaetia bacterium
CGTGAAGCCGCGATATAACTCCCCGAACTCGTCCCGTCGCTCCACGGGGAGCCGCACGCGATAGTCGCCCCTGCCGATCCTGAGCGAGGCAGCCAGAAGGATGCGGATTGCCGATATCACCTGGCTTCCCCACAGAAGGAACAGCACCGCTGCCGCGGCAACGCAGATCAACGGGATGATGGACAACCCGACAAAGTTGTTCCACCAGTCCCCGACGGTGATCGATGACGGGCCGCCGACGAAAAGAAACGCCTTGGCCGTTGGTCCCATCTCGAGGTACGTCCCGATGTACCGGTAGGTCTTTCCCTGGAACCGGTAGCTGCCCGAGAAGGTGCTTCCCGTCATGGGGTGAGCGCGCGCCCACAGCACGCCCGCCGCGTCGATCCCCGGCAGGGAAGAGTAGCGATAGAGGCCCTGAGCGTACAGGGCTATTCCAATGCTGGAGCGCAGGGACAGCGTCTCCAGGTATCCCCTGTTGAAGGCCTTCTGCAGGGATATGAGACCGATCTCCTGGCCGTTGCGGAACACCGGCATGTAGAACGTGGCGTAGATTCCGTCGGAGGTCTGCGCATACTCGGGCTGGCCCGCAAGCCGCGCGATCATGCCACGGGGCACGCTGTCATGCATGTAGGTGGAGTTTCCGACGACGGCGACCGAGGTGTAGTGATCGCTTTCGCGTCGATACACAGCGATAGTGTCGATGGCCTCGCTCAGCAGGTGGTTCTCCAGCTCGTCGCGCAGCACGGCGATGTCCCCGTCAAGGGTATCCTTGCTGAAGTAGCCCCAGTACTTGTTGTACACGTAGAGCTTGCCCTGGAGCGTGCGGGAGAGCGCCAGCCGGGCGATGCCCTCGCGGTAACGCGTCTCGGTGTCCGCGATGTCCTTCTGGATGAGATGCATGGAGGAGCGGAACCGTGCCTCCTGGGATCGTCCGCTCGACTCCACGACCACTGCCGCGGCCACGGCTATTGCAACGAGCACGGGCACCAGGAGGGCGCACACGGCGATAATGAGCAGTCTTGCGCGCAGCTTCACCGGTATCGAGAATAGCGGAAAAGAGCGCCGCTCGCAAATCCTGTACGCAAGGGATTGACGTCGTCACGGGATGTGGTAGACTCGAATAATGAGTGAACGCTCACTCTCTCGGGTAGCCGATGCTGGGACTGCGGGCACAGAATACGGAATCACCGCGTACCCTGACGCCTCGGAGATCTATCGAAGGATCGATCGGCTGATGAGCTTCCCCCCGCTTCGGATTCGAGCCGAGGCCATGGACAACTATCTACGCTGGTTCGACGAGGAATGTCCCCGGTCGCGCGCGATGACCGAAGAGGCAAGAACCTTTATTCCCGGCGGCGTGCAGCACAACCTCGCGTTCAACTACCCCTTTCCCCTCGTGATCGATCGGGCGGAAGGGCCCTGGCTGTACGACATCGACGGGCACCGCTACATCGATTTCCTCCAGGCGGGCGGGCCGACGATCCTTGGGAGCAACGACCCCGTTGTCCGGCAGCAGGTGCGGGAAGTTCTGGAGCGCGTGGGACCTTCAACGGGCCTGTTCCACGAGTTCGAGCTGAAGCTGGCGCGGGAGATCAGCAGGCACATCCCGTCGGTGGAAATGTTTCGCATGCTCGGCTCCGGGACGGAAGCGGTCATGGCAGCAATTCGTGTCGCCCGCTTGGCAACGGGGAAAAGGAACGTCGTGAAGATGGGAGGCGCATACCACGGCTGGAGTGATCAGCTCGTGTACAGTCTCAAGATCCCCCACACACGGCGCTTCGAGGCTCACGGTATTCCCCGGGCCGCAACCAGGAGCACCCGGGAAGCTGCTCCGAACGACCTTGCCTCCCTGGAGCGGGTCCTGCGAGCCAACCGGCTGCGCGGCGGCACCGCGTGCGTTCTGGTGGAGCCGGTCGGTCCCGAGAGCGGGACCCGCCCCGTGGACGTCGACTACAACGCGGGCGTTCGTCGCCTGTGCGACCGGTACAGGACACTCCTTGTGTTCGACGAAGTGGTCACGGCCTTCCGCGTCGGGCTCGGCGGCGCCCAGGGTTTCTTCGGCGTGCGCCCGGATCTCACTTGCTTCGGCAAGATCGTTGCCGGCGGCTATCCGTCCGCCGGCGGGTTGGGAGGCCGCAGAGACCTCATGACGCTGGTTGCAGCCGGCATCGAGAGCGGGAGGAAACGCGCGTATGTGGGCGGAACAATGGCGGCAAATCCCTTGAGCGCAGCCGCCGGGTACTTCACGTTGCGGGAAATCGAGAGAACGCATGCATGTGAGAAAGCCGGCCGTGCGGGGGATCGCCTTACCCGCGGCCTCCAGGCCTTGATCGACACGCTCGGACTGCCGGCAGTGGCCTACAATCAGGGTTCGATCTGTCACCTGGAGGCGGTCGGCGGCATGTTCGTCAGGCTCGATCTTCTGCGGATCCTGAGGGTTCTCAAGGAGATCAAAACGCGCAAAGCGCTCATGGAGGAATATGGTGCCGCCTACATGGCGGAGGGCGTCGTGACGCTG
>DATKLB010000267.1:0-13754 GCA_035542615.1 Spirochaetia bacterium
GTGTCCAAGAGCACCGTCTCCCGAGTTCTGAACAAGGTCCAGGGCGTGTCCGAACAGGCCCGCACCCGGGTGAGTGCGGCCATGAATGCTTTGAACTACAAGCCCAGCGCTACCGCGCGAAATCTTGCTCTGAAGCGCTCCGATACGGTTGCCCTCGTTGTCCAGGACATCCGAAATCCCTATGCCTCGGCCGCCTGCTGGTACGCGGAACGCCTGCTCAAGACGCACGGGTTTCACATGGTTGTCTTCAACGGCGGCAGCGATTCCGCCACGGAGCGGGAGATTCTCGAGGCCGTGGTTTCTCTCAGGGCGGGCGGAATCCTATGCGTCGGAGGCAACCGGGACCAGACAAACCTGGTCAATTTCCATTCGAAGAACGACTTGCCTGTGGTTCTCATCGACAGAGAGGTTCGCGGGTATGACATCCCCGCGATCAACCTGGACAACCAAGCGGGCGGCATGTGCGCCGCCGATTTCTTGCTATCCCTGGGTCATCACACCATCCTATTCGCGACCTCGGATTTCAACGATGCCGAGCTTCACAGGCGCCAGGGGTTCTACGAATCGCTCCACAAGCACGGCGTTCCTCGCGGGGAAGGTTTGCTCTTCACCCAAAGCGAAGAAAAGTGGAGCCAGGGCTGCTACGAGGGGCTGGAGCCTTTCTTCAGCGGACCGCGCAGGCCGACCGCGGTGTTCGCGTCGAATGACCTCAAGGCCATGCACATTCTCCGCTTTCTCCACGGCAGAGGGCTTTCCGTTCCCGGCGACGTTTCGATCATTGGCTTCGATGATGTGTCGTTCAGCTCACTCACCGTGCCCTCTTTGTCGACCGTTCGGCAGCCCCTGCGGGACATGATGGAGGCAGGTGTCGCAGCGCTTGCCAGCCTCATCTCCGGCCGCGAGGTCGTCCCGCCGCTGCGTCTCTTCCAGCCCGAGCTGGTTCAGAGAGAATCTACTCACCGTGTCGAGCAAGGATTTGTCATGAGCTCACAAAGGAACGAGGAAGAAGGCCCGCCGGTGACGTGCTGAAAATCAGCGCAACGGAGCCCGGCATGGCTCGCGAAGATAGAATCTCAACAACAGAGAGCAAGGAGGCTGTCATGGCAAGGAAGAAGATTTCTGTCGGCACCTGGGCTTACATCTGGGGCGGCTACTCGGACAAGCCGATTCCCTTCCCCATGGTCGTCAAGAGACTGAAGGAGCTCAAGTTCGATGGCATCGAGTTCGGTGCTTTCGAGCCGCACCTCCAGCCAAACACGAAGGAAAAGCGGAAAGAGCTCAAGAAGATGCTGGACGACGCAGGGTTGGGGATCTCCGGCGTGGCAGCGCCGTTCCCGTCCCCCATCACGACCGCCACAAAGGAATATCTGGACGTGGTGAAGGGCCACATCGAGATGTGCCTCGAGATGGGCATTCCCAAGCTTCGAACGGAAACAGTAGACGCCCCGACTGGGGTCCCGGCCGGGTTTGACGAGAAGAGCGCGTTTTCGAAGGCCGCCGAGACGTGGAACGCCTCCGCCGATCTGTGCGCGAAGAGCGGGATCAAGTTCGTCTGGGAGTTCGAACCGCAGTTCCTGTACAACAAGCCCAGCGAGGTGGTGCGCATGGTGTACAAGGTGGACCATCCGAACTTCTCCGTCATGTTCGACACATGCCATGCCTACATGTGCTGCGTGGTCGGCGCGCGACAGAGGGGTACAAGGGAGACGCTGCCCGGCGGAGTTGTGCAGTTCGCCCACATGCTCACCGGCAAGATCGGTGCCGTACACTTCATCGATTCCGATGGCACGCTGCACGACGAGCGGACGAGCACACATGCGCCCTTCGGCAAGGGGAAGCTCGATTTCGACTCCATCACGCAGGCCATCCTTGATGCGGGGTACAAAGACGAGTGGTGGCCCATCGACCTGTGCTACTGGGAAAACGCGCTCGAAGCAACCGGTCCGGCGAAAGCGTTCATGGACAAGCTCGTCTCGAAATACGGAGCATAGAGTTGCACGGACCTGGCGGCACGTGCGGCCGGGTCCGCTGCATGTCCCACGGAGGTGATTCCGTGATCACATACGGCGTGAATACGTTCATGTGGGCCTCGCCCTTTCGCACAAGAGACCTGCCGCTCCTTGACAAAACGAAGTCACTCGGTTTCGATCTGATGGAGATCCCCATCGAGGGGGAGCAGGACATCGACTACCGCGCGGCTGCGGAGTCATACAAGCGCGCGGGACTGAAATGCTCGATCTGCGCTGTGATGGGAGCGGGCAGGGATCCCTCGCATGACGATGAGTCGATCCAGAAAGGCGGCGTCTCGTACCTGAAGCACCTGATCGACGCGGCGGTCATCATGGGCTCGCCGATCGTTGTCGGCCCGCTGTACGCTGCGGTTGGACGCACCTGGCAGGCAACGGCGGACCAGCGGCGGAGGGAGCTGGACCGGTGCGCAAAAAACCTGAAGCAGGTTGCGCGCCATGCCGAGGACAAGGGGATCACGCTTGCCCTTGAGCCCTTGAACCGGTTCGAAACGAGCTTCATCAACCTCACCGAGCAGGCCCTCGAGCTTGTCGGGATGATCGACAGTCCGCGGGTGAAGCTCATGATGGATACTTTCCACGCCAACATCGAGGAGAAAAGCCTCGGGAGGGCCATCGAGGCAGCGGGGCCGCTGATGGTCCACCTGCACGCGAATGAGAACGATCGCGGCGCGCCGGGCACTGGTCACGTCACGTGGAACGAGATCGCCGCGGCGCTGAAGAAAGTGAAGTTCGCCGGAGCCCTGGTGATCGAGAGTTTTTCCACGGAGGTCAAGGAGATCGCCCGAGCCGCGGCGGTCTGGCGGCCGCTGGCATCCAGCCCTGAGGCTCTTGCCCGGGACGGTCTCGCTTTTCTGAAAAAACTGATGACATAGAAAGGAGACACACGATGGCACGTTCAGTCACGCTGTTCACGGGCCAGTGGGCGGATCTGCCCCTGGAGACCCTTGCAAAGAAAGCGAAGACCTGGGGTTTCGACGGCCTCGAGCTTGCATGCTGGGGAGATCACTTCGACGCCGAGAAGGCACTCGAGAAGGATTCCTACGTCCGAGAGAAGAAAGACATCCTGGCGAAGAACAACCTGAAATGCTTCGCAATCAGCACCCACCTCATCGGACAGTGCGTGTGCGATGACCCCATAGACGGGCGGCACAAGAACGTGCTTCCAGACAGGCTCTGGGGGGACGGCAGACCCGAAGGCGTGCGCCAGCGCTGCGCGGAGGAGCTGAAAAAGACCGCAAAGGCGGCGAAGCTTCTCGGCGTGGATGTCGTCAACGGTTTCACGGGAAGCTCTGTCTGGGCGAAGCTGTATTTCTTCCCTCCGACCAGCCAGAGTGACATTGACGCAGGCTACAAGGACTTTGCGGATCGCTGGACCCCCATCCTGAATGTTTTCACGTCGCAGGGGGTCAGGTTCGGCCTCGAGGTCCACCCGACCGAAATCGCCTATGACATCATCACTGCTCATCGCGCCATGGACGCAGTGAAGAGCCATCCCGCGTTCGGGTTCAACTTCGACCCCAGTCATTTCATCCATCAGTTTGTCAATCCCGTGGCTTTCATCGAAGAGTTTCCCCAGAGGATCTTTCACTGCCACATCAAGGATTCCCGCGTTCAGCTGACGGGGCGCAACAGCATCCTGGGCTCGCACCTGGACTTCGGAGACGGCCGCCGCGGTTGGGACTTCGTCTCCGTGGGCCGTGGAGACGTGAAGTGGGATCCGATCATCAGGGCGCTGAACCGCATCGGCTACAAAGGCCCGCTTTCCCTGGAATGGGAGGACAACGGCATGGATCGCGAGTGGGGCGCGCCCGAGGCGCTGGCAGTGATCCGCAAGCAGGACTTCACCGCTTCGTCAGTTGCTTTCGACGCTGCATTCTCAGCAAAAGGCTGAGCAACGAGGAGCATGCCATGAGCGAGAAGACCGGTTTTACAACGATGGCCGGCCCGAAGGCGGAGGGGAAGGCGCCCGAAATCGGGGTCGGCATGCTTGGGTACGCCTTCATGGGGAAGGCGCACACGAACGCGTACAAAAAGATCCCCTACATGATGTACCCGCCGCCGGCAGTGCCGAAGCTGGTGGCGGTGTGCGGCCGAAATGAGGCCGCCGCGGCAGAGGCTGCGCGGCGCTACGGCTACACGGGCTACTACACCGACTGGCGCAAGATGCTTGAGGACGACCGGGTCCAACTTTTCGACAACGGCGGACCAAACGACACCCACGCGGAGCCGTGCATCGCCGCCGCAAGAGCCGGCAAACACGTGTTCTGCGAGAAGCCGCTCGCGCGGACTGCCGAGGAAGCCAGGACGATGCTGGATGCGGTCGTGAAGACAGGAGTCAAGCACCAGGTGGCGTTCAACTACCGGTTCGTCCCCGCAGTTCGCCAGGCGTATGACCTCATCTCCAGCGGCAAGCTCGGCCGGATCTACCACTTCCGCGCGGTGTATCTCCAGGAGTGGATCATGCCCCACTACGAGTCTCCGATGATCTGGCGCCTCGAGAAGAAGATTGCCGGGAGCGGGGCCCTGGGAGACCTGGGCGCGCATATCATCGACCTGGCCCGGTTCCTTATCGGTGAGCCGAAGAGTGTGAGCGCGATGACGAAGACTTTCATCTCCGAGCGCCCGACCGCAGACGGGAAAGGGAAGGGAACTGTCGACGTGGACGACGCGTTCGTCGCGGCGGTGGAGTTCCAGAACGGGGCAATCGGCGCGCTGGAGGCTTCGCGATTTGCCGCGGGACGCAAGAACTTCCAGGTCCTGGAGGTGAACGGGGAGAAGGGAAGCATCCGGTTCAACCTGGAGCGGCTGAACGAGCTGGAGGTGTTCTGGGTCGGCGAGGAGCCAAGGGAGACTCAGGGCTTTCACCAGGTCCTCGTGACAGAGGGCTACCACCCGTTCTGGTCCAACTGGTGGCCGCAAGGCCATATCATCGGGTGGGAGCACACGTTCGTGCATGAGCTGACTCACTTCCTCGACTGCATTGTGAACGGGAAGGACGTTGCCCCGCACGGGGCGAGCTTCGTGGACGGGTACCGGGCTGCGGTGATCTGTGATGCGATCCTGGCGTCAGCCGCGGCGCGAAAACAGGTCGACGTGAAGTACTGAATCGACGGGAAAGGGTTGCCATGAAAAAGATCAATGTCTTCGTCATCGGCCAGGGGTTCATGGGCGGCATTGCCCATCCCCGGGCCATCCTTGAGGCCAACCAGCAGCTTCGGCCGCGGGGCCTGGAGTTCGTCATGGACTGCGTTGCCGGCCGGGACGCCGACAAGCTCGCGGTAACGCAGAAGATGTACGGCTACAGCCGCACCTCGACTGACTGGCAGAAAGAGATCGGCAAAGCCGATCTGGTCGTCGTGGCGGCTCCGAACAAGGAGCATGCGCCAATGGCGCTCGCCGCCCTCAAGGCTGGGAAGGCCGTCGTCTGCGAAAAGCCTCTGAGCTCGACGCTGGAGAAGGCGCAGGAGATGGTGGCTGCGGCAAAGGCAGCCGGTTCGCCGAACATGGCGATGTTCTGCTACCAGGGGGCTCCCGGAGTGTTAGAGGCCCGCCGTCTGATCAGGGACGGCCTCATCCTGGGAAAATCGGGCTATTTCGAAGGCACTTCCGAGTTCCTTCAGGACTGGGGCCGCAACGACCGGACCGACTTTCGCTTCCAGGCTGAGCAAGGGCTGGGCGGGGTGATCGAGGACCTCGGGGCGCACCAGGTCGACCTCATCCAGTTCATCCTTGGCAAGAAGATCATGGAGGTGTCGGCTCAGACGCGGGTCTACGACGGCGACGGAGAGGATCTGAAAATGATCCGCGGCTCAGATCAGCGGGCAAAAGGCAAAGCGGTGGACGCGTTCGAGGCGATTGCGTATTTCGACAACGGCTGCGCCATCACGTTCCGGTCAAACCGCACGTCCACCGGACACAAGGCATTTTTCGAGAGCACCATTCACGGCAACCGGGGCGGCGTTCAGTGGGAGCTGGAGGACCAGGGGTACCTCAAGTTCTACTCCCACACGCGACCCGGCGGCGCCAAGATCCCGTCGAACGAGCGCGGCTGGACGCACATCCACGTCTCTGACCCGGGCGCCGACGGTCATCTGAACACGGACACCAAGCCCGGCCTGATAAACGGCTACCTCCAATACTTCCGCTGGTTGTACCTCCATTTCGGTCTGCAGCTGCTGGGCCAGCCCGATGCGGCCTACAGGGTCCCGACGTTCGCCGACGCCTGCCAGGTGGCGGCGGTCACGAACGCGATTCACCGAAGCGGCCAGGAGGACGGCAAGCTGGTCACGGTGCCGAAGGTTTAGGAGCGGGCGTTTCCCGTTTCGCGGCGCGGTCGGGGAGGGCAGCCCGCCGCCCTTCATCTACTTCACGCGCGGGATTTCCACCCGCTTGCCGCCGTTCATGGCGGATTCGTGAGCGCAGATCCCCGTCATCGTCCAGTTCGCCGCGCGCGGCGCATCCACGGCTGATTCCCGTCCCTCCACAATCGCGCGGATGAACTCGTGCGCCAGGTGAGGGTGAGAACCTCCATGGCCCGCTCCCTGGATGAAAGAGGTGTGCGCGTGCTCCTCATCGTACACGCCGTGAATGGTGTAGGGCGCGATTTCTTTCGGCAGACGAGAGCCGAAATCGGGAACCTCGACCCGCTTTGCGTCCTCGTAGCCGGAGTAGAGCACCGGCTTTTCTCCGGCGAGCTGCTCCCACTCGAAGGAAAGCTTTGTTCCGTACACGTCGAAGCTTTCACGGTACTGCCGGATGGTATCGAACAGGGAACGGGTCACCTCACAGGCAAGGTCCGAGTCTCTGAACTTGACGAGGGCGCTCTCGACTGCGTACGGCGAGCCGTAGCGCTTCGCGTACTCATCTCGGATCGTTCCTGAGCCGAAGCAGACCACGGATTCCGCCTGACCGCCGCTCAAGGCCAGGAGCGGACTCAGCGCATGCGTTGCGTAGTGCATTGGAGGGAAACCGTACCAGTAGTCCGGCCATCCGGGCAGGCTCATGTTCTGCATGTGGGATCCGCGGAGGAACTGGATCTTTCCCAGCTCTCCCTTGTCGGCCATCGCCTTGACGTACAGGAACTCCCGAGTGTAGACGGCGGTCTCCATCATCATGTAGACCTTGCCTGCCTTCTTTCGAGCTTCGACGATTTTCAGGCAGTCTGCAACGGTGATTGCCATGGGCACCGTGCTGCACGCGTGCTTTCCCGCGTGCAGGGCGGCAATCGTCATGGGCGCGTGGTCCGCGATTGGAGTGACGACGTGGATCGCATCCACATCCGGATCCGCGAGGAGGTCCTCGTAGCGGGTGTATCGCCGCGCAACCTTGAACATGTCGCCGACCTTGTCCATCTTGGACGTGTCCCGCTGACAGATTGCGTAGCACTCCGCATCAGGGTGCTTCTGGTAGAGGGGAACGAATTCCGCCCCGAAACCAAGCCCGACGACTCCGACCCGCACCTTCTTTCCGGATGCCATGGTGTCCCTCCTTGCGATTGGCCTGCTCGTCAGTATCCACCGGATGCCATGCGCGTTCAAGCAAAAAACACAGCGACAGCAATGGACAGGAAGCAAGTGGCACCTGTACCTTGGTGAGCATGAAGGCGGCTTTCCTTGCCCTCACTGCCGTGATCTCGTCGCTGGCAGGCTGCGCATCCCAGCTCGGGTATCTTGCCAAGCAGGGAGGATACCTGTACCGGTATTCGACCGGCACCCAGAGCATCGATTCGCTCCTGGAATCACCTTCCACGCCTTTTGAGACCCGGGAGTTCCTGCAGAAGGTGAAAGACATCAAGCGCTATGCCGTGACGAGTGTCGGCCTTCGTGACAACGCGAATTACACCCGGTACAAGAGTATCGATCGGGACTACCTCGCCACCGTCGTGCAGGCCTGTGACGCGGCTTCGTTCACTCCCTATGAGTGGAGCTATCCTTTCCTCGGTCGACTCCCGTACAGGGGTTTCTACGAACCGGCTGATGCGGAGGCGGAGGCTGCGCGCCTGAAGAAGGATGGGTACGACGTGCTCGTGCGGAAAGTTGATGCTTTCAGCACGCTGGGCTTCACCCAGGATCCCGTGTACTCCTTCATGGAGAAGTACTCCCCCTACGAGCTCGCCTCTGTCATCATCCATGAGCAGACACATGCCACCGTGTGGGTGAACGGCCAGACAGATTTCAACGAAGAGCTTGCCAACTTCGTGGGAGAGATTGGAGCCTTCGGATGGATCGCGGAGCGCTTTGGAGTCCAGTCTCCGGAATACCAGGCGGCCCTCGACGCGAAAGCCGACTCGGATCTGTTTGTTTCGAAATTGAAGGAGCTGGGCAAGTCTCTCGCCGAGCTCTACTCCTCGCGGGATTCCCGCCAGGACAAGCTGGAGAAGAAGGCCGAGATCATCGGTGCGTTCAGGAAGAAGCTCGCGGATGAAGCGGGAACGGTGTTTCGATCACCGGACTACCGAAAGGTCGGCAGGATCGCTTTCAACAACGCGTATCTCTCACTCTACGCCCTGTACACCGACGACGTACCGCTCCTGCGCTCGTTCTACGAGCAGCGCTGCGGCAGCGACATCAGGGTTTTCATGCGTGCAGTCGAGAAACTCGCCAGGACCGGGGATGTGAAGAAACAGATCCGCGAGGAGCTCTCCGGCGTGTCTGTCGGTATTCCATCAACCGCTCCCGGCAGCCCCATGCATTGACTTTGCGGCAGTCAGTTTCCATTATTACCGCGAGGCAAGGATGAGCTCCCAGCCCCGAAAATACTCCCTTGTGCCCACTGACATACCTCGGATCGAAACGCCGAACAGGCGCATCGTGACGAAGCTGCCGGTTCCTGAATCCCTGCCCATCCTGTCGAAGCTTGAGCGCTTCGAGCCTTCCTCCATGCATGGCCAGCCTCCGCTCGTCATCGACCGGGCAGAGGGATGGAGCGTGTACGACGCGTGGGGGAACAGGTGGCTGGATTGGTCTTCCGGAGTGCTCATCTCCAACATCGGCAACGGCCACCCGGCAATTGCGGCAGCCCTGAGGGAAATGATCAGGCGCCCTCTTCTCAGCACGTACGTCTTTCCCCACGAAAAGCGTGCAGAGCTGGTTGAGCTCCTTGCGGGGCTCGCGCCCGAACCGGGATACAAGGTCTTCCTGCTGACCACGGGATCGGAGGCGACGGAGAATTGCATCAAGCTGGCGCGCACATGGGGCCTCGCCCGATCGGGCCCCGAGCGGAGGGTCATTGTTTCATTCGACAACGCGTTTCATGGAAGGACAATGGGAGCACAACTGGCAGGGGGCAGCCCCGGCCAGAAGGCATGGCTTGGAAAGCTCGACGCCTCCTTTGTCCAGGTGCCTTTCCCCGACGACTACGCGAACCATGACCTTCGTTTCGAGCTCTTCGAGGAAACGCTGCAGCGAAAGGGCGTGAAGCCATCCCAGGTCTGCGGAGTGATCACGGAGAGCTACCAGGGGGTTGGACCTGACTTCCTGCCTGACGAGTACGCCCGCCGGCTCGAGGCCTGGTGCAGGACGAACGGCGCCCTGCTGATCGTGGATGAGGTCCAGGCCGGTTTCGGCAGGACCGGGAAGTGGTTCGCCTTCGAGCACTACGGGATCATCCCGGACCTCATTGCCTGCGGCAAAGGGATCTCCGGATCGCTTCCGCTCTCCGCGGTCATTGGACGGGAAGATGTCATGGAGCTGTACCCTCCGGGGTCGATGACATCGACGCATTCCGGCTCTCCTCTCCCCGTTGCCGCCGCAGTGGCCAGCGTGAAAGCGATTCGCGACGGAGGGTATCTCCAGAACGCGCTGGCACTGGACACGGTGCTGCGCAAGGGACTGGAGCATCTGCAGGCTCTGCACCCGGGATCAATTGGCAGCGTGCGAAGCCGGGGGCTCGTGGGCGGCATACGTCTCGTGAGGCACGGCGGACGGGAGCCGGATCCGGAAGCGGCTCTTGCCGTGAACACCGCGTGTTTCCACAAGGGACTTCTCATGTTCGCCCCTGTTGGCGCTGCCGGGGAGTGCATCAAGATAGCACCCGCGCTCGACATTCCCCGCGACGTTCTTGACGAGGGGCTCGCCGCCCTTGGCGAAGCGATGGACGAGGTTCTTCCGTGAGCGCCGGTGTTGACGCGCTGGTTGTCGGCGGAGGAATGATCACCGCCGACACTCTTCTGCCGTCACTGTATCAGCTCCAGCGTCTCGGAGTCGTCGACAGTGTCACGATCTGCGCCTCCCGTTCCGCGACGGTCCGAAATCTTGCGGCCAATCCAATGATCAAGGACGCATTTCCCGGCCACTCGTTCACCGCCTGGCCGACGCAGGATGAGCCGGAGGAAAAAGTGCAGCCGCGTCTCTACGCCGACGCCATGAGGAGCCTCAGGCCGCGACAGCTCGTGGTCGTCGCGGTCCCTGATCATCTCCACCATGAGGTGGTGATGGCGGCGCTGCGCTCAGACCAGCATGTTCTGTGCGTCAAGCCGCTCTCGCTGAGGCATGCGGACGCCGCTGAGATTTCCCGGACCGCGCGCGCGCGGGGACTCTTCGTCGGCGTCGAGTACCACAAGCGCTTCGACCGGAGATCCCTCGTTGCCCGTGCCGGCTACCGCGCCGGCCGGTTTGGGCAGTTCATCATGGGAGAGGCGAGGCTCCTTGAACCCTACAGGTATCGCAGTTCCAATTTCCAGCGCTGGTTCACCGCGGAGAACAGCGACCCCTTCACGTATATCGGGTGTCATTACGTGGACCTGGTCCGCTTTATCACCGACCTTCTTCCCGTGGAAGTCAGCGTAGTCGGAATCCGCCGCCGGTTCCCCAACGGGAACGAGGGATTTCTCTGGTCTCATGCAAGGGTCAGATGGGAGAACGGCGCTCTGCTTTCTGTGACAAATGGCCTTGGCTATCCCGACGAGGCCGCCGGAAGCAACGACCAGGGCCTCATCATGTATTGCGAGGGAACCGGCTGCTCAGGGATGATCCGGCACGACGATCATTATCGCGGGGTCAGCCATGCATACGTCGACTCCTTTCATGAGCAGGGCTCACGCTTCAGGTATACGAGCCCGGATTTCTTCCAGCTTGTGCCATGGCAGGGCGCGGGGCTTCGTCCCCTGGGGTACGGCTTCGATTCCATCGAGGCAATCGTTCGAGCAATCATCGTCATCGAGCAAGCCTCGCGAGGTCTTTCCGGGGCGCAAGCGCTCGCGGAGCGCCAACGACAGGCAGCCCGAATCGATGCGGAAGCTCTCATTGCGACACCGGCAAACAGCGCCGCAAACGACCTTGTGGTTGAAGCGGGACGCCAGTCCATACTTGCCGGCGGAATGCCGGTGACCATCATTCACGGCAGCGAACCGAGGCTCGAGCCCTGCCGGGAAAGCAGACACGACGGGGGGATGTGACATGGGCGCAGACATCGGCGTCATCGGGATGGCGATCATGGGTCAGAACCTCGCGCGCAACATCGAGAGCAGAGGCCACTCGGTTGGTGTGTACAACAGAACGGCCGAGAGGACCCGCGAGCTCATGGCAGGTCCCGGGAAGGGAGCTCGCCTCATTCCAGCCTGGTCGCTCGAGGAGCTCGTCGCCGGCCTCTCGCGTCCCCGGGCGCTTCTGATCATGGTCCAAGCGGGAAGGCCCGTGGACGACGTGATCAGCCATCTCACGCCTTTGCTCTCCCGCGGGGACATTATCATCGACGGGGGCAACTCATTCTTCCTCGACACGGTCAGGCGCGTGAGAGAAGCGGAAGAGAAGGGACTGCTGTTCCTCGGTACCGGCGTTTCCGGTGGAGAGGATGGAGCTCTCCACGGTCCCAGCATCATGCCGGGAGGGCATCCCGCGGCTTACGATGCGGTCGGGCGGATCCTGCGCGAGATTGCAGCACAGGTGGATGGCGAGCCCTGCTGCACGTACATCGGTCCAGATGGCGCGGGGCATTATGTCAAGATGGTCCACAACGGGATCGAGTACAGCGACATGCAGCTCATCTCGGAAGCGTACTTCATCATGAGAAATCTCCTGGGAATGGACTACCCGGAGATGAGCGGCGTATTTGCCCGGTGGAACCAGGGAGACCTGGACTCGTTCCTCATCCAGATCACCGCGGACATCCTGGGGAAAAAGGACCCCGAAACCGGTCATCCGATGGTGGAGCAGATCCTCGATACAGCCGGGCAGAAGGGCACGGGCAAATGGACGATCCAGTCAGCACTCGACCTCGGAGCCGCGGCCCCGACAATGGCAGAGGCTGTTTTCGCGCGCACAATCTCGGCGATGAAAGAGGAAAGGGTCGAGGCCTCGCGCATCCTTCATGGACCTGGTGGCGCCTCCCCGACGAAGGCGGCAAGCCTTGCGGATGCCGTGCACGATGCCCTGTACGCCTCGAAGATCTGCTCCTACGCGCAGGGGTTCAGCCTGATGCGCGCCGCTGCCCGGGAATACCGATGGGACCTGAAGCCCGGCGCCATCGCTACCATATGGCGGGGCGGCTGCATCATCAGGGCCAGATTCCTGGGACGCATCAAGGAAGCGTATGACCGCAATCCCGATCTGGCCAACCTGCTGCTGGATCCCTATTTCCGGCAGATCGTGGAAAAGGCCCAGGGGGGATGGAGGCGGCTGGTATCCGTCGCCGCGGAGCGCGGGGTGCCGATTCCCGCATTTTCGAGCGCGCTCTCCTACTTCGATTCCTATCGCACGGACAGGCTGCCAGCGAACCTGATCCAGGCGCAGCGGGATTACTTCGGCGCCCACACCTACCAGAGAGTGGACCGCGAAGGGACCTTCCATACCGAGTGGTCCAGACTTTGACAGCCCTGCCGCAGAGGGTCCTCAGTAGCCTGCCTTTGCGATGTTCTGCGAAACGAACTGCGCCGAATCGAGAAGGCATTTGTCCTCATCGGGCGGGAGCGGGAAATCGAGCACCCTCGCGATTCCCTCTTTGCCGACGATTGCGGGGAAGCTGAAGGCAGTCTTTTCCACACCCCTGAAGTTCCTGCGAACGGTGGAGATGGGCAGGATACGCCGCTCGTCCCGCACAATGGATTCGACGAGCACCGAACCGGCCTGCGCAATGGCGTAGCAGGTCGACCCCTTGGCCTCGATGATGCGGTAGGCCGTCTGACGCACCTCGTCGATCGTGTTCTGTTTGAAAGTGTCGAGCCCGTCGCAGGTGCCGCACACCGGACAGAACTCGTTCAGGTGGATTCCGCCGATGGTCAGCAGAGACCACGCGGGAAACGAGGTATCTCCATGCTCTCCCAGAACATACCCGTGAATATTCTGCGGATTCACCCGGCAGTGGCGAGCAACATACTCCCGCAGCCTTGCCGAGTCCAGAATCGTCCCCGAGCCCATGACCCGCGATGCCGGGAAACCGCTCTCAGCGAATGCCACCCATGTCAGCACATCCACCGGATTCGTGATGACCAGGAAGATCCCGCGAAACCCCGAGTCGAGGATGGACTTCACGATGGATTTCATGATCCCAACGTTCCGCTCCATGAGATCCACCCGGGTTTCTCCCGGCTTCTGCCGAGCCCCGGCTGTGATGATGACAATCCTGCTGTCCTTGCAGGATTCGTAGTCCGCTGCCTCGATCTTCAGCGAGCGACCAAGGGGAGACCCCTGCTTGATGTCCAGGATCTCGGCCTCAGCCTTCTCCCTGTTCGAGTCGATGAGGGCGATTTCGGTGACGGCTCCCTTGAGGCACAAGTCAAAAGCGAGGGTT
>DATKLB010000268.1:0-2988 GCA_035542615.1 Spirochaetia bacterium
AGATTCCGGCAGATCGCCCGCAGCACCGTGTGGGGCTCCCCGCGGATGAGGACTTCGCGGCCGAGGTCCGCGTCCGAGAGAGCCTCCAGCGCGCCGAACGCCAGGTTGAGGCCCGCCTGCCACCTGGCTTCGAGGCTGGCCCGGGTGTCATCGCTGTCGATCACGAACTCCCCATCCCTGTCGCGGTCGGGTTTCTCGCCGTCGGTTGTCAGAAAGTCCGTCCACCGAGAGCGCATGTTCCCGGCGAGGTGCTTCACGATGACTGCGATGCTGTTTGATTCGGGGTCGATGTGACGGAAGAAGTCCTTGTCGCTCACCTGGGCGAGCGCCTTTTCGACCAGGGCCTTGTAGCTTCGAAACTCCTTCAGCTCTGTCTCCAATACCGGCGAGTCGTTCATCATGACCTCCCGCATATGCGCTTCAGTCATTCCAATGTATGGCCCCCGGACGATCCGCGACAACCGGCCGGCACTCACGTTTTTCCTGAACAAGTGCGATATATATACTGTACGTTGAACAGGCGTCATGCGAGACTCGTACGCGTGGATCATTCTGGCAGTTCCCATCCTCTTGCTCGCTCCCCGCGGGCTGTCCGCTGACGACAGGATTGCAAACACCTCGGTCGTCTTTTTCCCGCTGGCAAACTTTTCTCCAAACGGAGAGCAGAAGGAGCACCAGCAGGCTCTGACTGATGCCGTGCGCCAGGAGTTCGAAGCCGTCGGTTTTCGCGTTCTGCCGGACGACCAGTGGTCCGCGGAAGCCGCGCGGCTGAAGCTTGCTCCCAACCGCATCACCGAGGCGCCGCAGGTCCTCCTCCTCGGGCAGAAAGCCGGCGCTGACATGGCTGTCTCGGGATTCTACTGGATGGAGAAGGACCGGATCCTCGTGTCCCTGCAGTGCTATGACGTGAAGGCCGGAACCCTGATCACGGGGTTCTTGCACACGTGGCGCTTCAACCTGGGATTCTACAATTCGATTCACGCGGAGATGGCCGACCTCGTCCAGAACGTGGTCTTCCTGTCGGCTCCGAAGCTCATCACGCTGAAAGACGAAGTGCGCATTGACCAGATCACGTTCACCTCGCCGCAGAATGGAATGGAAGTCGTTGTCCAGGGGCAGAGGAGCGTCGGACGGATTGAAAACGGCTCCCTGGTTTTTCACACGAACGGGCTGAAGGCAGGAACGCCGCTGCAGGTCGAAAAACGCCAGGAGGGGTATCATACTCTCTGGCAGAAAGTGATCGCATCCCCTGAAGTCGCTCTGACACCGATTCCGCGCAAGAACAATCTCTCCGTGGAGATCGACTGGACCGCCGGGCAGCTGCAAGGGGCGGGGGCGACCCTGCGCTGGTACCCCGTGCCGGACTGGATCATGTTCAACTTTTCTGAGTACCTCTACACGCAGGTTCCCCGTGTCTCGAACGGCAGCTGGCCCATTCATGCCGACTCCGAGGCGCTCGCCGGATTGTATCTTTTCGCCCCGCCGGAGTCGTTGTTCCGATGGGGGATTTCCGCGGGGTTCGGCATGGTCCTGACGTACATCGCGCCTACGAACGTGCCTCTCTACACCGATTTCTACGTCAACCTCCTCAGTCTCTGGAGTGAGTATCGCGTCGGCGGAGTTCCCGTTTTTGCCCGCGTGGAGCTGAAGGTTCCGCTCGGGCTCGGCAACAGCCTCCTGGGGCAGGGCCCGCCTCTTCACTGGGGCGGGTTCCTTCCGCCCATCGCACTTGGAGTCGTGATCCCATGGCGGTGAGAGTGCTTCGCCCCGCCTTCCTCCTGGCGGCAGCCGTGTCGCTGGGTTCCTGCCAGGTCCTTGAGTTCGTGTTCGGTTCGGTGTTTCCGGCGGAGACCACGCTCGTCAAGGCCCAGGCGGACCTGTCGAGTCAGATTCCGGCGAACATGGGAACCGCCTTCAACGTACGGGTCGTGGAGCCTGCGGGATACGGCTACGTGGTGGTCATTGGGAATGCCTCCTCGGGCAATTCAGCGTATTTCTATGACCTGGACCTGAACTTCAAAGCATCATTCTCGGGTTTCGGCGGAAATGGAGTTCTCGTCGATCCTTCCGGGAACATCGCGATGGGATCATACATCCTGGACCCTGCGACGCTTGTCCAGACGGGAACACTGAGCGGCGGCGTAACGCCGCTCAACGCCAGCGCCCAGGGCGGGGTCGATGGATTTGTTGTCACAAGCAGCTCAGTGGTTGCCGACGTCTACATCGCCAACGGGACAACCACCCTCAACTCGAGCACGTACACACCCTGGACGGCCAGCCTCCCGAATACAGCAGTCTCTATCTCGACCTCGGGTCTCCAGCTCGATGCCGTCCTCGACAACGGGAATCAGTCTCCAAACGTCACTCTCGTCGTGAGCCCTTCGAGCTCAAACAACCAATCGAGGGCGACGTGCTATTTCGTCACGACTGCCAAGAGCACCTTCCCGACTGGCATCCCCTCTGCGGATACGTCGCCTCGACGGGACAACCTCGAGACCGGAACCATTGGGTGGGCCCAGGGAAGCATCTTTGCCTACGACAGCAGCTCCTCGAGTTTCGTCAGAATCGACCCTTCCACCGCCTCGATACAGAACAGCCTTGCCTCTTCTACAGATCCGTCTGAGACCAGGTACGCATATCGCATCGGCGGCGGGTCCTTCTACGGATTCAACACGAAGTCCCGAGTGCTCACGAAGTACACGCAGTGGTGGTAGGAATGAAGAAGTGGTTGGCGGGACTGACAGTCTTTTTCCTCGCGGCGCAGGGGGCGCTGTTCGCCCAGGATCAGCCGGCGCCTGACAAGGCCCCGCGCAGGATACTGTTTGTCATGGAGAAGGGTGGGCTTTTCTCCGGTTACTCTGATGATGAAATGATCATCCTCAAGCGATCCTTCCTGACAGCGCTGGCAGATGCGGAGGATGCTCCGACACCGATTGACTGGGGATCGAAACCGTTCCCGGGCTCCGAGACTGACCGCAACAAGGTCGC
>DATKLB010000269.1:0-9593 GCA_035542615.1 Spirochaetia bacterium
GGCCTGCTTTTCCAGGGCATCAACCTGCGGAACGCCGTTGCCGGACCGTTGAAGATCACGTACTACATCGGAAGCGCAGCGGCAAGCGGGTTTCAGGCAGGCTTCCGGGAAGGCCTCGTCTCTACCTTCAGGCTGCTTGCCTTGCTGAGTGTGGTTCTCTTTCTGATGAACCTGCTTCCTATCCCGGCGATGGATGGAGGGCAGATCCTCCTTTTCCTGATCGAGATCGTGCGGGGCAAGCCCGTTCCGGCCAACCTCTTTTGGAGGATCCAGGTCATCGGGTTCTCCATCCTCCTGGCGCTGATCGTGGTGGTGACGCTGAATGATTTGCTCTCATTCCCCGTGAGATAGAGAATGCACACTGTATCCCGACGCATAGCGTGCTTCTGCGACAATACATTCGACGCCCAGATTCCTGTTTCCGCGAACCTGGCGGCGGAGCCGGAGGTGGAGAAGCAGATTGCCGACGGGGACTTCATGGCCGTGATCTGTCCGAAATGCGGCAAGCGTCTCACGCCGGAGTTCCCTTTCCGCCTTTCCCTGTCCGACGGAAGAGAGGTGCTGTTGATCCCGGAGAAGGACATGGGCAGTCTTGTCCGGGGCAAGCTCGGCTACGAGGTCGGCAATCCGTTTCGGGTTGTGGTAGGCTTCCCAGAGATGGTTGAGAAGCTGAAGATCCTGGCCGCGGGACTGGACGACAGAGTCATCGAGATCATGAAGTACTACCTGTTGACGGGAAGCGCCGAGTGGGGGGACGAGGAACGAGCCGTCACCCTGCTTTACAAGGGCGACGAAGACGGCCGCCACATTTTCCACGTCATCGGTTTGAAAGAGGGTGAAGTGGGCGTAGCTCGGCTCGGCGGGGAGGTATACCACAAGATTGCCACCGAGATCGAAAAACGAGCCCAGGAAGATCCTTTCCGAGGCTTCTGCACTCCTCCATGGGTTTCCGTTCGCAGGCCAGGCGAGGGTGACACATGAGCCCATGGCCGATTCGTGGGGCTGTCCTTGTGGGACTGGCGCTGGCCACTTGTGCCGGGGCAGCCGAAACATCGGCCAACGATGCGAGAGCGAACGGCGACGAGACTGCGCCAGCGCAAGCGACGGAAAACACTCTTTCTCTCGATGTGCACAGCGTTGTCAACTCCGGCCACGTTGGCGCCGTGCACGACCTTCAGTACGATGTCGCAAGGAATCTGCTCTTCAGCGCAGGGGATGACGGAACAGTCAGGGTCTGGGACGCGCGAAACGGAGCGCTCTACCGCAGCCTCCGCGTTACACGGCAGGCAGCACAGATGATCGCAGTCGACCCCTCTGCTTCGCGGCTGGCGGTTGTTGCGAGCGACGGAATCCTCAGCTTCTCTCTCTCCGTCTGGGACTGGGAGCAGGAGAAACAGGTCCTGCGGATTCCTCTCAAGGATGCTCCCCTTTTCCTGCGCTACTCGGGGCAGGGAAACTTCCTGGTCTACGGCGTGTCGTCGTGGCAGAGTCTCGTGATCCTGGACGCCAATACGGGCGTGCCCATGCAGTTTCATCCCGAAGGTTTCGGGATCGTCGGGTTTGCAGAGATCTCGCGATCCGAAAAGACCATCATGACCTACCAGGTGTCAGGCAGGATCTCCTATTGGGACATGACGTCCGGTGATCCCGTCAGGGACGTCCCGACGATTCGCTACCTGTCGCACATCCGTATCTCCCTCGATCGGAGGTTCATCGTCGGCAGCACGGGTAGCGAAGCTGTCCTGGTCGACACGCTCAGCGGGGCCGTGAAAGGCCGCGCGGCCGCGACGGGGGAAATGTCCCTCGACATATCGCCTGCCGGGGACCAGGTCGCGGGCGTGTCGACCGCCGGCGGCGGCCCTGTCGCGTGGAATGTTGGCCCCGATTCTTTCCTTCCGGACCCCGTGCGCATGGACCAGCAGGATTCAGGAGACAGCTTCCAGTTCGTCTGCTATGGCGCCAGTGGGCTGTACGTCGCCAGTCGGAGTGGGGCGATCAGCGAGCTTTCCGCATCCGGTGATCTTCGACCGGTGGGTCAGAACGTGCTTGCGGATATCACCGGCATCGATGCTCGAAACGGGCTCCTGGCGGCAGGGTCGCGAGACTGGATCCGGATCTTCCGTTCTGATCTCCTGGAAGCATCCCATGTGCCGTCCTTTGTCCACTCCCTCCTGATCGAGAACCCCTGGAAGAGCGCGGTCGGGCTTGCATTCCTCTCGGACACGTCCCTGCTCGTCTGGAGCCGCGACGCCAACGCTCCCCGGTTTGCGCTCCTGGACCTTGCCGATCGCGATCTTCCTCGGTCCGGCAGCACCGCCTCCGCGCGACCGGTCATGGTTCGAACGCTGCCCTCAGGGTTTCGCGCACCGCTTGTCGATCTGGCACCCTTCGGGGATTACCTCATCGGAACAGAGACCGGCGGCACAGTCAGGGTGGTGGATCTCGCGACGGGCTTCATCCGCTTCGAGACTCGAGTTCCCGCCCTTTCGGCAGTCGTTGCCGGGGCATCGAGCCAGCTCATCGGCGGAAAGAATACGGCCCTCGCAGCGGGAGGGTCTCTTCTCCTGATCAACACGCGCACGGGAGAAACGGTGGGGATCCCGGGGAGGAATGTCTTCACATGGGACCTCGTCTACGACCCTTCCGGTCCGAGCGCCGGAAAACCCGTTCTGTATTCACTCGGCGTTGATGCCCGGGGCGCGACGAACCTGCTGTTCCACGAAGGCGCAAGCTTCGAAAAAGAGACGGTGATTGCCAGCGACCCCGAGGAGGTTCTCGATGCAAGTCTCGCCCTCGATCCGGCCACTCACGTGCTGTTCGCGTCCCTTGGCCGGGCCGGCATCGTTTCCTGGAATGGGGTGAGAGCGACGACGCTGCCCTCGGACTATGCCACCTGGCGCAGGCTGCTGGCACACGACGGCCTGATCATGACGCTGGACAAGGATTCCACCATCGTGATCATGGACGAGACAAGCGGCGCGCGCATCGCTGAGGTTTCGCTTTTCATCGATGGCGAATGGGCTGTGCTTGTCAGGGGCGGGGGCTATTTCGCATCTCCGGGAGGGGACGCGCATGTCAAGGTCTACGTCAACGATTCCGCTGTGAAAGCGACCGAAGACTACCGGCTGCGCATCGAGAGCTGGTAGCGCCGCCGTCACCATCAATCGTGTGACGGGTTGGCCTTCACTTTCGCGATTCCTTCCTTGACTGCCTTCGAGATTTCTCGCGCGTACTCCGCCTGCCGGGGAGTGTTTGCGTACATGCTTCCCATCAGCGACACGCGATATGCGGGCCGTACCTTGTTCAGCGCGTAGGCGGCCATGTCAAGCACACAGTCCTGGCACGTGCAGATCCCCGGGGTCTTGCCGATCTGGACGTCAAGCTCAGCCAGAACACGGCTTTCTGCCTCGTTCACAAGCGAGTCGAAATCATATCTCTCTTTCAGTCCCATTCGGCACCTGTCTCTCAGACCCCCGAGCCGCGCTCGAGGGCCTCGAATTTCGTGTACTTCGCCAGAAACGCAAGCGAGATGTCCCCGAGCGGACCATTCCTTTGCTTGGCGACGGCAATCTCCCGGACTTCGGACTTCAGGTCTTCCGTGTGGATGAAGATAACGACATCCGCGTCCTGCTCGATCGAGCCTGATTCCCGCAAATCGGCGAGCGAAGGCTTCTTGCCTTCGGTCTCCCGCCGGACCTGGGAGAGCGCGATGATGGGGAGGTTGAGCTCCCGCGCGAGGGCCTTCAGCGAACGGGAAATCTCCGCTATCTGCTCGTGCCGCGGCAGGTCCCGGTTCTCCGAGCTGATCAGGGTGATATAGTCGACAAAAATGACCCGCGCCCCTTCCTTGCTCTTCATCCTCCGCGCCTGGGCGCGGAGATCGAGCAGCTTCAGATCGGGCGAGTCACTGATGAACAGCGGCGCCTCGTAGAGCCTGCCGCAGGCTTCCGTGATGCGGCTGAAATCCGCCGGGCTGAGCATTCCCGTGCGCATTCTCTGGGAATCCAGCCGGGCCTCCATGCTGAGCAGGCGCTGCATGATCGCCATGCTGGACATTTCCAGCGAAAAGAACCCCACCGGGATTTTCTGACGTATGGACATGTTCGCAGCGACGGTGAGCGCGAACGCCGTTTTTCCCACCGAAGGTCGAGCCCCGATGACGACGAACTCGGAGTTCTGGAAGCCCATCGTGAGCTGGTCCAGCTCCTTGAAGCCTGAGGGAATCCCGGTGTACTCGGTCTTGGAGTGGTAGTGCCTCTCAATGGCCTCGAAGGTCTGTCTCACGATCTCCTTGGCGGGGAAGTAGGTCCCTGTCTGGTTGCGGTCGGAGATCTCGAAGATTTTTCGTTCCGCCTCTTCGAGGATGAAGCTGATCTCGGCGGAGTCGTCGTGCGCCTGGGCGACGATCTCCTGGGAGACCCTGGCGAGCGTTCGCCGGATGCTCGCCGCCTGGACAATTTTCGCATAGTACTCGATGTTGGCGCTCGTCGGGACCGAGGAGGTGAGCCGTGAAACGTAGGCCGCGCCGCCGCACTGCTCGAGCGTTCCGCGGGTACGCAGCTCCTCCACCAGGGTGATCAGGTCGATCGATTGCCCCTTGTGGAAGAGCGAGACGATTGCTTCGAAAATGCGCTGATGCGCCCCTTTGAAGAAGTCCTCGGACCGCACAAGGTGAACGATGGAGGAAAGCGCCTCCGGGTCCATCAAGAGGGCCCCGAGGGTCGCAGCCTCCGCTTCTTCGTTGTGGGAGGGAACTGCATCCCTGAGGACGGGATTCATGGTCCCGCTCACGGTACGGCCTCCTGGGGCGGTTGCCCCTATTTCGCGTCAGCCTGGGGCGAGGTCTCCGCTTGCGTGGGGGCGGGGCCGGATTCGGGCGCTGCTGCCTGCGGCCGGGCCCTTCGCGCGCGCGGTTTGGGCTCCGTTGCGGGGGCCGGTCCTTGTGGGGCGATCCCCTCCACGACCAGCTTGATAAGCGCTTCTTCCTTGTCGTAGAGCTTGATCTTGATCTTGTATGTTCCCACGGACCTGATGGTGTGCTCGGGGATCTCGATGCGCTTCTTCTCGATCTGATAGCCCTTCTTATCGAGCTCGACCGCGACAAGAGTATTGTTCACGGAGCCAAAGAGTTTCCCGTTCTCTCCGGCCGGCACGGAAAACCGTATCTCCTCCGCCTCGAGGCGTTCCCGCAGGCCCTGCGCCTCTTTCCTCTTCTCCTCCTTTCTGTTTTCGAGTGCCGTCCGCTTGTGCTCCAGCACGGCGAGATTCTCCCGTGTGTGGGGCACAGCAAGCTTCTTCGGGAGGAGGAAATTGCGGGCGTAGCCGTTGGCAACGTCCTTGATGTCGCCCTCTTCACCCAGACCGGCGATGTCCTGGTTGAGAATCACCTTCATTCGGATCTTCTCCTTTCAATTGCTTCATTGAGACTCATTCGGCTTCTGGCGCGGCGTGACACGGTAACGAATCCAGCTCTCCGATATCCCGAACGCCGGGAGCGCCAGCAGGACGAACAAACCGGCTCGGGGAGAAGCTGCTGCCGCGGCCAGGCCCGCCAGGAGGAGCACCCAGAGCAGCCGCGGGAGGCCGTGCTTTTCGAAGAGAAAACGCAGGATTGCCAGTCCCTGCATCCCGTAGAGAACCAGCAGCACCAGGCCGGCATTCCAAGCCGCGTAGGCAAGCCATGGCGTCCAGCCTCCCTGAGCAGCTGTTCGGGAACCAGCCCCAACTGTCCGGCGGAAACCGCCCACGGTAAAAAACAGGTCCACGAGGATGAGAGCGCACGCTGCGATCAGAGGCCACAACCAGAGGCTCTCCAGCCGAAAATTGGCAAAATGAAAACGCCTCTGCCCGGCGTCCACAGCGCGCGAGGCCGAGGCCTGCCCTGCCCACCAGGAGAACGTCAACAGAAGAAAGTAGGAGGCTAGCACGCTTCTCGATACGTACGCGTCGGAGATCCGGTGAAGCGCTGCCGGAGAGAGCAGAGCCGAGAGAGCTGGGTCCGAGCTTCCTTCTTTTCCGGTGAACAGGGTGGTGAGCATGCGCGACACCTCGGTGAACAAAGCTCCCATGGTGTCCTGGAACTGGACGCTCCTTGACAGCCAGATGCCTGCTGGGATGGCTGCCAGGCCGACAACGGCAGTGGAACCCAGCAGACGGTACAAGGCTCTCGTCCCAAGGGGAAAGTTCACGACGAGGAGACCGAGAAGGAGGAAAACAACGAAAACGATCTCCAGGACGGTGAGAATGTCCGGCCGCAACGCTCCTCCGAGGAACGGAAGGAAACGGAGCGCAAGGAAGACAAGCAGGAATCCGCCGCATGCGGAAAGCAGCGAGCTCATGCCTCTGCGTGAGGCCACGACTTGCAGGGGGATCAGGAAGACTCCGATGCCGACTCCGATATGGTACAGAACCAGCGAGGAAAGGGTGAAGAGAAATACTTCCAGCAAATGTCCCCTTGCAGATCTCTGGAGCATCTGGCTCAGGGCGCTCCCGGGCGCCCAAACACCTACTTCGAGACGTACGGGAGCAGGGCCAGGCTTCTGGCGCGCTTGATGGCGCGGGCGAGCTCTCTCTGGTGCTTCGCGCAGGTCCCCGTGATCCTGCGGGGCATGATCTTCCCGCGCTCCGACGTGAAGCGCTTCAAGCCGCCGGCGTCCTTCCAGTCGATTGTTGCCTTCTTGATGCAGAACTTGCACACCTTCCTCTTGAAGAAGGTTTTGTGGCGCCCTCGTCCCGCGAAACCTCCCCGGTCTCCGCGATCGCCTCTGTCAGGGCGGCCGCCGCCCTCTCGTCTGTCTGCATCCGGGCGAAAGCCCCCTTCCCGGCGCCCGCCCCCCTCGGGACGGTCGGTCCCGGCAGGGGCCCCTTCCGGGGGTCTCGGAGCGCGATTGGAAGCATTTTCCTGGTTGTCCGACATGTCCTTTGATCCTCTCTCTCAGCATTCCTAGAATGGAATATCGTCCTCGAAATTCTGTCCCGTGGGCGGGACGCCTTCCGGGAACTCGCCGCCCCCGCTCTTCTGCTCGGTGGCCGGGCCAGCCTGGCGCGGGGCACCTCCGCCTCCGCCTCCGCCCAGCAGCATGACATTCGTGGCGAAAATCTCGACCCGGCTTCGGGACTGGCCTTCCTGCTCCCAGCGATCCTGCCTCAACTGGCCTTCGATTCCGACCTGCTTGCCTTTGACAAGATACTGGTTCAGCGACTCCGCCGTCTTCCCCCACAGGACGATGTCGAAAAAGTGTGATTCATCCACCCACTGATCGTCCTTTTTCCTGCGCTGGTTGATGGCAATGCTGAACTTGCTGACCGCGGCCCCGCTCGCGGTGTATTTCAGCTCCGCGTTCCTGGTCAGCCGGCCCACAAGAACTACGTGGTTGATGTCTGCCATGGCATCTCTTAGTTGTCCTGGCGGACGAAGAGATATTTCAATATCTCCGGTCTCAGCTTCAGCGTCTTGGAAAGGGCCTTCAGCGGCTCAGCAGCGCTTTGTATATGGTAGCAGATGTAGTGGCCCCGGTCGTTCTTCCTGACCGGGTAGGCGAGCAGACGGTCGCCCATGTCATCTTCTTTCGTGACGGTGATTCCCGAGCCTTCGAACTCCTTTTTCAGGAATTCGCGCCCAGCCTGGTACTGGGCATCATCGCTCGAAAAAATCACAACAGCCTCGTAGGCCTTCATGAGTGGTTCCTCCCTCTGGACTTCCGGCTCGCCACACGGGCGAGCAAAGAGGATATACTATGACCGGGTCGCGGCCGGACCGCGGCCGGGCAGGAGGCACGATACCGGGATGGCAGGAATCTGTCAAGGGATGGGGCGGCGCTGGTCAAGTGACTCCGAAGCTGCGCCGATCATCACAATAGCCGCCACGCGCCTGGCCCTCGGCAGCGCCCGGTGGCGATGCAGCGGAGAGCCATGACCAGGAAGATCAATTACGAAGACGACATCTTCAGCCTCGCGCTCCAGGTGCGCTGCATCCAGGACATTCTCCGGCTGGACGTCGACCCTGAGTTTTTCCGGGAGAGGATTCTCGGGGACATCGCCTGGGCCGACGACATGATCGGCAGGGTCTACCAGAGCCTTGTTGCCAGCTCCCTCTTCGTCAAGCGGCAGGAGCATCTGCGTGAGATCCAGAAACTCAAGAGAGCCTTTGTCGACGCGATCGACGGACTGATTGCCAGGCGCGTTCCCTTCGCCCAGCATATCGCCGACTCTGGCGATCGACTGCGCGAGATCCGCGATGCCCATGAGAAGGACATTGCCGACATCCGGGAAGTGCTGGCCGGCCGGGGGCAAGTGGCTCCCGAGGAAGAGCACATGGTGTCCGCGGAGGAGCTCAAGTTCCTCATGACGGCCCCGGACGAGGAAACCTGACTGCTGCGTGACTGCGTGACGCAGCCGCTTGACCTCCATGCACAGAAACAGGTACTGTCTGCGCATATGTATGCTCTCGTGGACATTCTCGGCAAGCAATATAAGGTGGAGCCTGGAAGCCTCATCAAAGTGGATCACGTCGTCCAGGAAAAGGGGAGCGCGATCGAGTTTCCCTCCGTGCTCATGATCTCGGACGGAGAGAAAGCGCGGATCGGAAACCCCTATCTGGTCGGTGCAAGCGTGCGCGCAATCGTTGAGGATCATGGGCGCGACAGGAAGCTGGTGTTCGGCAAGTACAAGAAAAAGAAGAACTATCGCCGACGCTACGGACACAGGCGGCAGTTTTCACTGATCAAGGTGGAAACAATCAGCGGCCTGTCCTGACAGCGGTGCTGAGCGTCCTGCTCGCGGTTTCGAAGGACGGGCTTCTGCGCCGGTTCGAGGCACACGGGCATACGGGAGCCGATTGGGGACGAAACGTAGCGTGCGCGGCGGCCACAATCCTCCTTCGAACGACACATCACGCCTGCAAGGAACGAGGCATGGTGGCGCTCCGGTCAGCTACCCATCCGGGAGAGATGACCATGGTGCTGGAGGAGCGGACAGGAACCCACGGGGAGTGGCTGCGGGGGGTGACGGATTTTCTTGTGCGTGGCATGAGTGACCTGGAGCGGGAGTTCCCGGATCAGGTCGCTCTTCTGGTAGAAACGACGGAGGACTGAGATGGGGCGCAAAAAGGGCGGAGCCGCCAAGAACGGCCGCGATTCGCAGGCGAAAAGGCTTGGCATCAAGAGATTTGCCGGTGAGCGCGTGACGGCGGGCACGATCATCGTCCGCCAGAGGGGTACAAAGTTTCACCCCGGTGACAAGGTGGGGCGCGGAAGGGATGACACCCTCTTTGCGCTGTCGGACGGCCAGGTCGTGTTCCAAACCAGAAAAGGAAGGAGCTTCGTCGCCATCCAGCCCCTCCAGAGCTGAGGCTTCGTGAACGGCTTCGTGGATGAGACATCGATCGTCGTCTCGTCCGGCAGCGGCGGAGATGGCGCAGTGTCCTTCCGCCGTGAAAAGTATGTCCCTCGGGGCGGTCCTGACGGCGGGGACGGGGGACGGGGCGGAAGCGTCATATTTACCGTCAGATCGAGTCTGAAGACTCTTTCCCATCTCAAGCTCAGGCACGTATTCAAGGCGGAAAATGGCAAGCGCGGCTCCGGGCAAAGGATGAA
>DATKLB010000270.1:0-16276 GCA_035542615.1 Spirochaetia bacterium
TCGCGCGCCTCCGAGCCTGACTCCCACAAGGGTGACTGCGTCCTGTTCGTGGAATGGGGACCGATCACCGTATTCCTCCCTGACACGCTGGAGGCATTCGACGTTCAGCCGGAGGAGGTCATGTTCATCCCCGAGGGAGTGCGGTACCAGCTCATCAACTACACAGCGGGCACGGTGAAGGCGATCTTTTCCATCGCGCCTGGTCTCTGATCGCCGCTCCCGACGCTTTCCGCGGAAGTCGGACACTCGTTCTAGCAGGAAGCGGATCCCGGGCCGGCTTTCCGAGTATTTCGGAAAAAAGACCCTGGATCTCCTCCATGCGGCAGATCGCGGATCTGTCTGACGTCGCTTCTTCGATGACGATGCACACCACGGGGCAGAGTGGCCATGTCGCAAGCCGGCACTACGACGACATGATCGAGTCACGGAGACTGGTCCGCCATCATCCCATTCTCTGGGACGAGGCGAGCCTGCGGTCATCGCGGCCCGAAAGGCTTCTGCTGCGCCCTCGCTGACGGCAGCCCCGGAGGGGGGCCGGCAAAACCGCGGTCCGTCTCCCTCCGGGTTCTCCGGTTCCCTGAGGTACAGAGGGCCCCGGGACTAAAGTCAGGGCCTCACCACTTTCACCCCCGTCAGCTCGCAGAAGTCTGCGAGCGCCGGCGTGAGATCTTCGCCGTATCCAAGGCACGCGTACTCGTTCGTCCAGCTCTGGAGAAGCGCATCCATGTCCGCGTGGGCCGTAACGAACCCGTGGGGCCAGAAAGGAATGCCGCATTCCGCAAGACGCGCTTGAACCTTGTCCGCGGGCGGCTCGAAAATCGAGCAGGGCACGATCACCATCTGAAACTCTCCGTTCACCCTGCCCAGGCGCGCCAGTGCCCCTTCACCGACCTTGCAGATAAGGCGCACGGAAAGACCGCCCGCCTCGCCCTCCGTCGGGATCCCGTGTTCCGCAAACCCTGCGGGACCCAGCTTACCGGCGAGGGACGGCGGCACGGCGCCATCGCCAATGATCTTGATCTCCTTCGTCCTTGTGTCGATGTGCTGGAGATCTCCATAGTACACGGGGTCTTTGCTGAGCTTGGCGAGGAGGAACACCGAAAGCGCCGTGTTGAAATCCCCGAGCGTGCTCGTGCCCCAGCCGTCCTCCAGCATCATGCTCTGCGCAAAACAGGTGGCGGCATAATCATCCGCAAGACCGGGAAAGGACTGGATTGTGTAGAAGTCGAAGCGCTCCTTCTCCACAGTCTTTCTGATGGCCAGGTAGAGCCGCATGGATTTTTCATTCACGAGGCTTTTCTGAGGAGTCTTCCCGAAGAGCTTCACGAGCCGCGGCTCGAGGCTGAGAAGCTCATCCGCGCTTACCTCCTGGGCGGTGCGGATGAGCTCCGTTGTGTCGCGGGAGTCGATGTCGACGCCGAAGACCCTCATCCACTGCGACGGGTCGGCGACGCCGCAGGTCTGCCCCATGCCGCGACCTCCGAAGGTCCCGATCGTGGCCATGTTCAGCAGGCGCTTCAGGTGAGCCGCCTTGCACCAGCTCACGATGCGGCCGAGCTCCGCCGGGTCTTCGGCCGGGCCGTACACGAACCTGTGGGGAATGCCGACCTCCATGAGCGCGCCGTGCAGCACAAGCCCTCCCACGGGCCGCCATCCCTGCGATCCCGGATGCGTCCAGATCAGCACGGCTTTTCCGCTCATGGCGAAATCGCGGATAGCGGCAACCAGGTGGGCCGCCCAGACCCATGTGCCGGAAAACAGGATCACGCAATCGACAGAGTCATCCTTCTTCATCGCATCCAGCGCGGCCCGGGCCTCGGGCTTGCTGGCGATGACGACAGGGTGCTCTTGAATCCGTATCCCCCGGGTTTTCAGGGCGTCACGCGACTTCGACACGATTTTCCGGTCGATGAAAGGCGCGCCCATCGGATCTGCGAGGCCGTCCTTGTGCACGCCGTACACGATGAACCCTGCCGTGGGCGTGATCATGACGGCCTCCCCTGGATCCGCTTCACCTCCGCGCAGAACGAGTCGATCTCGGCCTTGCCCTCCAGGACGCTGAGCTCCAGGTCCATTTCCCTTATCTCCCCCGGGCCGAGAATCGGCAGACGTCCGGCCGCGCGCAGCTCGGCGCGGTTTGCGATCTTCGTGTTCACCGGCTCCATCCCGACCACGTAATCCACGTCAGCGAGCATCTTCCATTCGCTGAGATAGGGAATCGTCGCGGTGCTGTATCGCAACCCGAGGCCCATTCCTCCCGCGAGGTCCCTGTTGATGAAGGCCGCGCGGGTATAGCCGTGCTCGTCCGCCGCCATGGTATGGAGGAAGTTCAGCTCGTTGTACTCAGCCTTCGGCGATGCGAAGCGATTGGCGTCGGCTCTGCCGCGCGCGGACCTTTCGTCATACGGCTCGACGCCGCGGGCTGCGGCAACCAGCTCGCTCGTCTCATCGAGGAGCGGGAATCCCGCATTTATATGGTAGAGAATGGTGAACGGCGAGCTTCTCGCGCCGAAGTTCTGCACACGGTCCCAGATGCGCAGGCTCCTCGAGCCGATAGAGGTGGAGATCGAACGGGTCAGCCTCAGCTTGTCGCCGAAGAGCACGGCTTCCTCGATCGTGCCTGTGACTTCCAGCCGGTACTCGTCTGCTTCCCACCGGGAGAGGTCATTCACCCTGGTCGCCGGAAGAGCTGAATACCTGCCGTGCAGGCCGAGGTTCTCATCGCCGTCCCTACCCGGCTGTCCGAAGTAGGTGAGACCGCACGTCGTGAGAAGGCCGCCGAAGAATATCCTCAGCCATTCGGATTGCGCCGGGTCGTAGTACGTCGGATGGGCGATGCCGGAAGATGTGTGATAGACAAGGTTGATGCCCTTGTACGAAAAGTCCGCGATATCCAGTCCTCTGTCAGGAAGGATTGTGAACGCGAGCCCGCTCCCTGTCGTGACCTCCAGGGTTCGAACCCCGCGTGCCCTGCCCTCGGAAAGCTCGCAATGACGGATTCCGCCGAGCTGACGAAGATTGCCGATCCGCCGCTCCGCCTCCCTTCGCGTGTACTCCTTTCCCGCGACGCGCATGTGGCCTCCTCCCGGACCGTGAGTTTACGCGGAACCAAGCGCCCCCTGAAGCTCCTTCCTGCCGTTGGCGACGGCATACTCGCGAAGCTCCACGGGGTCGGTGATTCCTTCCTTTGCATAGGCTTCGTAGGCAGCGATTATCGCCTTCACCCCCGATGCCGGACCGTCGGGGTGGCTGTACACCGAGGTGCCTGCCAGGAACATGCGGCCCTCGCGCCCCAGCACCCGCATGTTCGCGCCGATGTTCGACGGTCCCAGGCCGCCGGCGATAGCAAGGGTCATGCCCGAAACGCCTTCGAGGCCGTGGCGCTTCAGGGTTTCCAGGATCGGCCCCTTTTCCGTGTCATCCGGCTTGAGGTAGCCCCGGGTCGTCGTGAGCTGCATGAAGGCGGCGCCGTACAGACCCGCGAGCAGGTACGTGACCCGGGGATCCAGACCCCACGTCGGAGATCCCGTGGACACGTTCATCCCCGCGGTGTGCGCATAGACGGGGATATCATGGCGCGCGATGATTTCGGCCATGAGGGGAAAGCCGCCCCCGTAGTACGGCGAGAACATCAACGCGTTCGCGCCCGCATCCACCGCGGCCCGCGCGTACTGAGGCATGAGGTCGGAGTCTGTCGTGATATGCGGTGCAAAAAGAAATCGCCTGCCGCCGGGTTTTCCTGATCTGCCCAGGTCGAAGCCGGCGGCCTGCAGATCCCTGACGACTCTGCCGACATAGCGCGGCACGTCCGCGAGCGCGAGATGCATGTTCTCGTCGGCTTTCGTGAACCGGGCGCCCGCACGGGCCGCCTCCACCACAGACCGCGAGAAAAGCTCAGGCGTGAGGCCAGTTTTCGGCTTGACGATGGTGCCGATGATCGGCTCGCCCTCTTCGATGCCCAGGTATTCGCGCACTCGAGAATGCGGCCATCGCCGCGGCGGAAACCTGGCAATGAGCTCGGGCGGCAGCTTCACATCGACAAGCCGCGCGCCCTGGTAGAAAGAAAAGGCGGAGAACGGCTCGCTTGCCATGGCCATGAACAACTGCGCAAGCGGCGGTTTGCCGTCCGGTCTCTTGTCGAAAAATGTGAGGGGGTAGGCGATGCTCACCAGGCCGGCCTCGACTCCCTCGGAGTCGTTTCGGCCAAGAAGCTTCATCTCCGTTGCCCAGCTCATGTACTCATCGTAGTCCGCCGGCTTTTTCACGGCGGCGTCGCCTTCCCGGTGCCATGGCTTGAGCGTTCCGTGGTCCAGGACCATACGGGCTGCCTCGATGAGGCCCTGCATCGGCTTTCCATCGTGCACGACCTCGAACCAGTAGGTGACCTCGACTGCCGGGCCGCGGCTGTTGTCCCTGTCTTTGTTGACGATTGCCAGGGCTTCCTCTGACTGGGACGGAGTGGAAATAGCGGAGGCGCCGATATACGGGTGCGATGTTCGTCTGCTCAAAGCTTCCATGACGCCGACCTCGCTAGACGATCTGTGTGACGATGACGGTTGCCCACTGACTGCTCCGCCTGCGCGCGCCGCCGACATTCTCCAGGCGTGTCTGCGAGCGGCCGGGCGCGCGTTCCAGCCGGACCCTGTTTCCCGCGGGAACGACGAAGCTGTCCCCGCAGCGAAGCTCGATCCGCGCATCTCCTGCCACGAGGCGCAGCTCTCCTTCCACGACCGTGCCTGTCGAGAACGATGAGCGCGCGGGCAGGTCGAGCCCTGTCGCGACACGGGCCTGGAAGATTTCGTAAGTGCCGCCGGCAAGGATCCGGCCCAGGACGTCCGATCGCTGTTCCGTGCGGAAGATCCTCGGACGCGCGTCGAAATCGATCACCTGTTGGGCCTTCTCGATGTGCAGATCACGTTTCTTCCCCTGCTCATCCGTGCGGTCCCAGTCATACACCCGGTAGGTGATGTCCGAGCTCTGCTGGATCTCCAGGATCAGGACTCCCTGGCCTACCGCGTGAATCGTTCCCGGAGGCACAAGGATGCAGTCCCCCGGCTTCACTTCGGGAGAAGCCAGCAGCTCGCGGGTCGTGCCCGTCTCCAGGGACTCTCGGAAGCTCGCGGGCGTGACTCCGGGCACCAGTCCGATAAAGAACTTCGCGTCGGGCGCCCGGTCGATGATGTACCATGCCTCGGTCTTGCCCCAGGGGTAACCTTCAAGTCGCTGCGCCTGCTCGTCGTTGGGGTGGACCTGGACGGAGGCGATCGCGTTGACGTCGACAAGCTTGACCAGAAGAGGGAAGTTATCCCCGTATTTCCGATAGGTGCGCGGCCCCAGGAGATCGGCGCCGGCCTTGCGCACGAGCTCATCCAGCGGAGTGCCGTCCAGCGGGCCGCCGGATACCCGCGAGACGCCGTTCGGGTGAGCAGACACTTCCCAGGACTCGCCGACAAGGCCGTCCGGGATCCTCTTGCCCAGCCTGTCGGCCATGGCACGGCCTCCCCAGGGCCGAGACTGGAACACGGGCGCGGTCTTGAATACCGGGACTTTCATCAGCGCCTCTGGAACCTTTCGCGGACAACCGGGATCAAGGCCTCGACCCTCGACAGGACTTTCGACGCCGCCGGGGACCCCGAGATCTCGACCAGGCTGGAAGCTCCCCTGTCGGCAACCATGTCTGCGATTCTCTCTGACTGGGAGTCGCCGGGAATGCGCGAGAGAAGCGCGGCGCAGACGCCGTAGAGCAGAAACTCAGGCTGCCGTCCATGTTTCAGCATCAGGGCCGCCGGGCCGAGGAATCTTTCCTCGCTTCCGAGCTTGCGCGCCGGCTCACGAACGACCCGAAGGATCTCATCCGGCAGCTCAGGGCTGACCACCTTCTCGGTCAGCGCCGCTCGGTATTTTCGGATCACCTCCTCGCTGAAGCCGTACTCCCGCTGTATTGCCCACCCGGATTCTTCGATTGCTTTTTCGCAGATCTCCATGATGGCGGAATCCTGAGCGGCTTCGTGGATGTACGTGTATCCCTTGAGGAAGCCGAGAAAGCCGATGGTCGCGTGACCAGTGTTGTGGATGTACAGCTTTCGCTGGAGGTAGCTGGTCTGGTCGTCCACGAAGTCGAGAGTCCGGATGGATGGGATATCCGGTCCCCGCAGCGCGGACTTGTCCGCGGTCCATTCGCTGTACTCCTCTCCCAGAAGCGACAGCGGGTCAGACGGCTTCGCTACCACGCGCGCCACCATGGTGTTCGCGAATCCCACCCGGCTTTCCAGGGATGTTCGGACATCACTGGGAAGGCCTTCGAAAAGAATGTCGCGGAAGGTTGTTGAGCTGTGGTTCATGTTCTCGCAGCACAGGACATTCTTGAAAGTCCGAGGCCCCGTCTCCTTCAGCCAGCGGAGGAAAAGGTCGCGCAGCCACATCGCCGCGTCCCTGATATTGCCGGGACAGACCGCCGTGAAGAGCACAGGGGCGTCCCGGAAAAGCGGGTAGAAGGCCTCTTTCTGCGAAGTGTGGAAAATCCTGAACCCATCCACCGTGACCGTTCGGGGATGCGCGCTCACGAGGCGAACGGAATAGGCGCCCGCGCCGCGCAGCGCGGCGCAAAGATCCGCATCCTTGTCCACGAAGACGAGCTCGTATCCCGATTCGCGCGCGAGCTGGGCCACGTGCCCGCGGCCGGTGGCCCCAGCGCCCACAACGACGACAGATGTATTTTTCACAGGCACCAGCGGAAACCCCGTGTCATGTAAGCAGATTGTTCAGCCTGGCGCAATATGATGGTTGGCTCACCCCGGAGCAGCGACGGTCTCCACCAGACGGATGTTTTCCCACTTTCCCCTGCGATGCCGCACGAACATCGACAGGCACAATGAGAAAATGAATGCGATGAAGAAAAGCCAGACGGTCACCGGCGGGAGGACCAGGACTTTGATGAAAACGAACGCCGCCGCGGCCATTATCCAATGAAGAATCCCCGAAACGATCATGACCCACCGGGTGTCACCGGCCCCGCGCAGCGCGCCGCTGAACACGACGTTGGCGGCGTCGGCCAGCGTGTAGAGGGCCGCCAATCGCAGGAGGGTCTGCGCAAGGGGCAGGATCGACTGGTCCTCGGCGGTAAAGCCTCCTGCGAAGAATCGCACCAGAAAAGGCGCGCCCAGCACAAACGCCAGGACGATCAACGCGCCGTATCCCCAGGCGAGCCGCAGGCCGAGGAAGGCGACCTTGCGCGCTCCGCGCGGGTCTCCGGCACCCATCCGGTGACCGACGAGGGCAGTGGTGGCAGCGCCCACGCCGAGCATGGGAATGAACGACACGAGGTCGTAGTTGAACGTGATGGTGACGGCCGTCGCCACTCGCTCGTTGTAGGACTGCATGAGCTGGATGAATACGTTGAAAGCGAAGACGTTGATGAACATCTCCGCGCCGGCGGGCAGCCCGTAGCGCAGCAGCTTTCCGAGGAGGTCTCCCCGCGGGGCCCAGGCCCGGACGCCCGCCCGACTGCGATAGCCGGAACTTCTCAGGTAGGAGAGAAAGAGCACGACGACGATGAAAAGCGACCCTCCCAGGGTCCCCAGGGCCGCTCCCTCGATGCCGAGCCTCGGAAACCCGAGCTTGCCGAAAACCAGGCACCAGTTGAGGGGGAGGTTGACCAGGATCCCCAGGAGATTGGCAATCATTACGACCCGGGTTCTTCCCAGGCCGACGAAATAGCCGACAAGGACGCTCTGGACCAGGAAAATCAGCGACCCGAGCATGAGAATGCGGTAGTAGGAGAACTCCAGCGCGACCTGGTGGGGGCTGTGACCCGCAAGCACGAAGAGGCGGTGCCCCGCGGGGATGAGCAGGAGAAGCAGCGGGTAGAAGCCAAGAGTCAGCCAGAACCCCTGGGAGGCCACCTGGATGCAACGGTCTTCCCGCCTGGCGCCGTGGTATTGGGCCACGAGCGCGTTCACGTACCCGGTGATCCCGGCAAAAAAGGCGGTAAACACGAACGAGGAGAGGCCCCCGCTCATGGACGCCGGGATGTAGTCCGCTCCCAGGAAGGAGACGACCCATCGATTGAAGAAAAGCATCAGGGTTTCCGATGCCTGGGAAACGACCATGGGCGCGGCGATGGCGAACATATGTCCGAGAGTGATCTCGGCTGCGGGTTTTCTCACGGAGGCGCTATTCCTGTGCGCCCATCATGCATGAAAGGGTGACAGGTTGCGAGAGGGTCACTCCGCTGGAATTGTCGCCATGCGCTCCGCGACGGCCTCCGGTGACACCATCCCCACATATCCGCGCAGGTCCTCGAGATGAGAGCGCACCAGCGGCGCCCCGATCCCCGGCGGCGCGTACACGGTGAAAAGCAGGCTCCGCGTGTCTGCCGATATGGATGTGCGCTGATCCGGACCTCCGATGATGCTCGATATGACCCCGGCCGCATCCGAGATCATCATGTCGCTTTCCTTGACGGCTTTCTGCTCGCCACCCAGGGCCGTGTAGGTTTCCGTCCCCCTCCCGACATCGAGGCGAAGCGGGGGTTCAGTCTTTGCGAGGTCATGGCCCGCGGTCAGGAGCATGTTGGACAGCTCAGCCATGAACATGGCCTTCACCATCGAGCTGACCGAGGGAATGCCCCGGTTCTTCCAGACCACGGACTCGAGCTGAAGCGCCACGTGATACGTCTTGCGAAAACGACGGTAGTAGCTCTCGTAAGCCGCAAGCACGGGATGAGCCTTCAGCGCCTCCCGTCCGCCGGCCAGGAACTTTGCCCGCAACTGCGACTCGATGTCTTTCCCCAGTGAATCGAGCCCGGCATGGCGCGGAGGATTCTCCACCCCGCGCATCACGAGGATGCCGATGATTGCGCCGGGGTACAGCTTCTTCCAACCCTCAGAGATTTCGATCACAGGTTCCCCAGTATAATGCCGGCAATCACGGCCGCACAGCCGGCAAAGTGCGCTGGCCCGAGGGGCTCCCCCAGCACGAGCGCGGAGAGGATCAGCGCCGTCACCGGCAGCGCGGCGGTTGCAATCCCCGTCCTGTTCGCCGGGATCCGCAGCGCGCCGTGGCCCCAGAGGATGTAGGCGATGACTGTGGCGACCGCGCCGTAATAGATGAGAGACAGCCATCCCACGGCGTCTATTTGCGAAAGCGCAACCCCCCGCAGATCCAGCGCGGCGAAGGGCAGGATCATCAGCGCGCTCATGGATACCAAGACGGTCGTGTTCGTAATAGAGCCGATCCGGCCTCCCGAGGACTTGCGGAAGACCGTGAGCAGCGCTTCGCACATCGTCGCGGCCAGGACCAGCAGATTGCCGACCAGCGGCTGCGATCCTTTTTCCTGTTGATGGCTCCACAGGTTGATCATGACCAGCCCCGCAACCGAAAGAACGACGCCGAGCGCGGCGCCGCGGCCGAGTCTTTCCCGCAGCACGAGCGCGGCAAGGACGGCCATGACCGCCGGCGCGGCGCTCGTGATGACCCCCGCGCTGAGCGCGGACGTGAAATGGAGCCCCGAGAGCGTGAACACTCGAAACAATACGATCCCGAACACGGCTTGGAGAAACATGTACCCAAGCTCCCTGGCCCCCAGCAGGCGCAGCTCCCTCCAGCGCGCGATCTGCGCGGGAAGGATCGCGACGAGCGCCGCGCAGAGGCTCAGCTCCACGGACAGAAACACCGGAACGCGCGTGGACAGGAGCTTCCCCACGACGACGCTGCTGCCCGCAAAGGCCATGGCGAGAACCACCTCGAGCAGGCCGCGGACCTCCGCGTGCGCCGCTGTGCGCTGAGCGCGCGGTGCCGCGATATCGGAGACATCTGCGCTCATCGCTTCCTCCGCGAGAAAAATGCCTCAACAAAGTGGTATGTCAAAGAGCCACTCTCATAGTAAATTGATGGTACCACTTTGAAGGGGGCAGGCAGGATGTCATTTCTCGTCGTGGACCGAGGTGCACGCGCGCCACTGTCCCGCCAGATCTATGACCGGCTGCGGGACGGCATCCTGGCCGGCACTCTCGAATCGGGCTCCCGCGTGATGTCGACCCGCAGCCTCGCCGCGGAGCTTGGCGTTTCGCGAAACGTGGTGCTCGAGGCATTCGACCAGCTCATGGCCGAAGGATACATCGAGGCGCGCACGGGGTCGGGAACCTTTGTCGCCTCGGGGGCATCCTTCACGCCGCGGAACCTCCCCAAGCTGCCGCGCATCAACAACGTGGGGTTTCGGCCATTTCATACAACGCTCGTGGATTTCCGCTCAGGTCTGCCGAATCTCGCGCGGTTTCCGATCGGGACCTGGCAGCGGCTGAGCCGGGAGGTGTGGGGCAGCCTCACGCCGCTGGATCTCGGCTACGGCCAGCCCGAGGGGAGGCCCGAGCTGAGAAAGGAGATTGCGCGCTATATCGGCGCATATCGCGGCGTGCGCTGCCATCCCGACCAGATCCTGATCACCGCGGGGACCACCCAGGCAGTGGGAATCGTCAGTCGGCTCCTTCTCAGTGGGGAAAGGCGGACGAGCATCCTCGAGGATCCCGTCACGGGAGACATTCAGCGCATCATCACTGGCTTCGGAGGAAAGATTCTCCCGGTTCCTGTCGACGGCCTGGGGATGGACGTCGAACGCCTGCCGCTGCGCGCCCGGCCGGGCTTCATCTATGTCACCCCGTCCCACCAGTTCCCGCTCGGAGTGACGATGCCAATCCAGAGACGGGCGCGTCTGCTGGACTACGCGCGCTCGCGAGACGCGTACGTCGTGGAGGACGATTACGACAGCGAGTTCCGCTACGATTCGCCGCCTGTCAGCTCGATCCAGGGCCTGGACCCCCAGCGCGTTGTCTACGTCGGGACCTTCAGCAAAACCCTGTGCCCGGCTCTTCGCATCGGCTACATCGTCTTCCCTCCCGAGCTGATCGGCCGGGGCCGGGAAATGAAATGGTTCAGCGACCTGCACAACTCCTCGGTGGAGCAAATCACCCTGGCGAGGTTTCTCGCCGAGGGGTACTTCGTTCGCCACGTCCACGCGATGAAGAAGGCGCACCGCGTCCTGAGGCAGACGCTCGTCGATGCCCTGGGAAAGCGTTTCGGCCGGCGTATCGAGCTTCTCGGCAGCGCGGCCGGCCTTCATCTGTGCGCCCGGTTTCGCGGTGTGCGTTTTACTGCGGCGCTCCTTGCGCGCATCGAGGAGGCCGGGGCGAAGGTCTACCCGGTAGAGGAGCACGCAATCCGAAAAGGCGCGTGGGCCGACACGCTCATTCTCGGCTATGGCATGCTGACCCCGGCCCGGATCCAGGAGGGCGTTCGCGTGCTTGCATCCTGCCTGGGGAGGTGACGTCTCTCTTCGTAGCACGTGAAGATCAACCTCTTCGGCGGCTCGGCCAGGTTTTCTGCCCGACGGAGTCCTTGAACCTCAGCGGGTGCCCGGTCATACTAGCGGCCGGCATGCTCAACTATGATCTGGTGACAAGCACGGCCCGCTATCGCCTGCCGACGCGAGATGATCTTCCTGCGCTCTTTCGGCTGGCCGGGGAGTGCGCCCTGGAGCGCTCCGCGGAAAAGCAGGGCGCCGTGGATCAGATCATGAGGACCGTGAAGCAGCTCTCGAAGCGGCCTGACCGGGGATCGATTTTCCTGTTCGAGAGGAACGAGGACCTGGTGGGGTACTGCGTCCTCGTCACCTGCTGGAGCAACCTTCACGGCGGGGAGGTCCTGCGAATCGATGAACTGTACGTCGAGAGGCGTCATCGTGACGAAGGTCTCGTCGAGGACTTCCTGCGTCTCCTTGGCCAGGTTGCTCCGAAGGGGACCTCTGCAATCCTTTTCGATGCATCTGCCAGAGACCGCAAGACAACTGCTTTTTGCGCGGACGCCGGATTCGAAGGACGGGAGTCGAGAATCATGATCAAGCGAATCGGGGACGATGCACCACCGAACGCTTGACCGCCGGCCCGGCGGGAACGATTCTGAAGGAGTGAAACGATGAAGCCAGTCGTATGGGGAGTTCTCTCGGTCTCCGGTCATTACCGCCTGCGGGTGCACACCTACGTCGCGAAGTCGCCTCTCGTGGAAATGCGCGCGGTAGCTTCGCGCTCGAAGGAGAAAGCCGAGGCGTTTGCCACCGAGTTCGGCATCCCCCGGGGGTACGGCTCGTACGAGGAACTGCTCGCGGACAAGGAGATCGAAGCGGTCTACATCCCGCTTCCCAATCACATGCACGCGGAATGGGTGAAGAGATGCGCGGACGCCGGCAAGCACGTGTTGTGCGAGAAGCCTTTTGCCCGGGACGCCCGCGAGGCCGAGGAGGCGATCCGTCACGCGGAAAAACGGGGAGTGAAGGTGATGGAAGCCCTCATGTACCGGCTCCATCCCCAGTGGCAGAGGGCCCGGGAGATCGTGAAGGCCGGCGAGCTGGGCCAGGTGCACTCAGTGCACACACTGTTTACCTATATGCTGACAGATCCATCGAACATCAGGAACGTTCTCGCCTCCGGAGGAGGCGGCCTCATGGACATCGGCTGCTACGCGGTTTCGGCTGCGCGGTTCATGATCGGCAGGGAACCTTCCCGAGCGGTCAGCCTTGTTCACCGTGATTCTGGTTTCCAGACCGACATCCTCGCTTCGGGCATGCTGGATTTCGGCACCGCTCGATCCGTCTTTACCGTCGGAACGCAGACCTTCGGATGGCAGCGAGTGGACGTCATAGGCTCGGACGGCGAGCTGCGAATCCACGTCCCCTTCAATGCGTATCCCGACGTGTCCCTGAAGGTGACGGTGACGACCGGGATCGGAATGCGACCGGTCTTTACGACCGCGGCGGATCAATACCAGCGTATGTTCGAAGCTTTCTCCCGGGCAGTCAGGGGGGAGGGTCCGGTGCCAACGCCTCCCGAGGATGCGATCAACAACATGAAGGTACTGGACGCGCTTTTCCGGTCCGAGAAGTCGGGATCCTGGGAGAAAGTTGGAGCATATTGACAAAAGAAGAGCCCGCCGCTTAGAATGCAGCTCCTAAGATATTGCTAAACAATCAATAACAACAAAAAACAAATGACAGAAAACGAGATATCCGGCTTTTGGCGAGGTTGTCCTGCGTGATGGCATGGCCGAGGGAATGGTGCGTTGCAAGGAATCTTCCTCGCTGGGTGAATCAGTGTGAGCCGGGTCCGCGGGGTAGTGTCAGGGCGTGACAATGGCACCAATGCTCAGCATGCAGGGGATCAGCAAGAGCTTTTTCGGCGTCGAGGTCCTGCACAGCGTCGATTTTGATGTCGACAAAGGCCAGATCATGGGCCTGTGCGGAGAAAACGGCGCTGGCAAATCCACTCTCATGAAGATCCTGGCCGGCATTCACACGCCGGAAAGGGGCGAGATCGTGCTCCGCAACAGTCCTGTGCGCAGGAACGCCACCCCTATGGATATGCAGAACCTTGGCATCTCCATGATCCACCAGGAGCTGAACCTGCTGGACGAGCTCACCGTGGCGCAGAACATTTTCCTCTGCCGGGAGCCACGCTCCGCCATGGGGCTCATCAACTTCACGAAGATGCACGATGACGCCGCGGCCATCCTCGAAAAGCTGGGGGAGAAGATCGACCCGCGGCGCAAGGTCAGGTACCTGAAGATCGCCCAGAAGCAGATGGTGGAGATCGCCAAGGCCATCTCCTTCAATGCGTCGATCCTGATCATGGACGAGCCCACCTCCATGCTCACCGCCAGGGAGACGAACATCCTGTTCGATCTCATCGCCAACCTCAGCGCGCAGGGCATCGCCGTTGTCTACATCTCCCACCGGCTGAAGGAGATCATCGACGTCTGCGACTCGGTAACGGTCCTGAAGGACGGCTCGCTGGTGGCCGTGAAAAACGTGGCCGACGTCACCGCCCAGGATCTAGCCGTCCTGATGGTCGGCCGGCAGGTGCAGACGACAAAGGCCTCGGACTTCGCCGGCGACCCCGAGGCGGTCACGCTGGAGGTCAGGGAGGTCACCGACGACCTGCTGAAAGGCGTGAGCTTCAAGGTACGCAAAGGCGAGATCCTGGGCTTCAGCGGCCTGGTTGGCGCGGGCAGGACCGAGCTGATGGAGGTGATCTTCGGCATGCGCAGGCCGAAGAGCGGGACAGTGTTCATCGACGGCAAACCCGCGACCATCAGCAGCGCGCTTGACGCCATCCGCGCGGACGTGGGCTTCGTCACCGAGGATCGCAAGGAGACCGGCCTCGTGGGCTGCCGGGACATCACGGACAACTCGAACTACGTAAGCTGGCTGAAGAACGCCGGCTTTTTCAAGGGCAGGGCCCGGTCCCTGGCCAACGTCAGGCGGATGATCGACCGGCTTGCTATCCGCTGCAGCAGCCCGGCCCAGCTGGTGAGCAACCTCTCCGGCGGGAACCAGCAGAAGGTGGCCCTGTCCAAGTGGTTGCTTTCGGGCGCCCGGGTGCTGGTGCTGGACGAGCCCACCCGGGGCGTGGACGTGGGCAGCCGGCAGGAGCTCTACAAGATCATCCGGGAGCTCGCCGCCGAGGGGGTGGCCATCGTGATCGTGTCCTCCGACCTTCCCGAGGTACTCACGATCTGCGAGAGGGTCATCGTCATGCACGAGGGAAGGATCACCGGGACGCTGGCTGCGTCCGAGCTGAGCGAAGCGAAAGTCATGTCGTACGCGACGGACGTTGATGGGGGAGTGGGAAATGCTGGCAATTGAGGTGCGGTCGGAGAACCCCCTGGTCGAGTTCATCAAGGGCATCTGGCGCAACTACAGCATCCTGGTTGTTTTCCTGGTGATCATCGGAATCTGCGGGCTTGCCGCGCCCCGATTCCTGACCCCGGGGAACCTCCTGAACATCCTCAGGAACACTTCTATCGTGGGGTCCATTGCCCTCGGCATGACATTCGTCATCATCGCCGGCGGCATCGACCTGTCGAGCGGCCCCGTTTTCGCCACTGCGGGCGCGGTCCTCATCTTCCTCCAGCGCATGAAGAGTCCGGACGGCAGCCCCGCGCTGCCCCTGGCCGTGGCAATCCTTGCCTGCTGCGCGGTGGCCACGGCCTTCGGGTTCCTCAACGGCACGGTCATCACCAAGGCCAAGCTGCCGCCCTTCATCGTCACCCTGGCCGTCGGCATCATTGCCCGGTCGGTGACCATGTACATCTGCCGGGGGGCGACGATCATGGGGAACAACGTCCCGCAGTTCAACCAGATCGGGAGCGGCTCGATCTTCACTATCCCCATCCCTTTCCTCGTCGTAATAGTGATGGCCATCCTGTTCCACATCCTGCTCACCCGCACCAAGTACGGCACGTACGTGTTCGCCGTGGGCGGAAACGAGAACGCGGCCCGGTTCTCCGGAATCAAGGTGGACCGGATCCGGATCATCACCTACATGCTCGTGGGGTTGTGCACTGGCATCGCCGCCACGATGGAAATGTCTCGCATGGTGGCGGTGGCAGCGGCCACCTCGGGCAGCCAGTACGAGTTCGAGGCCATCACCGCCGTCATTGTCGGCGGCACGGCCCTCACCGGTGGGCGGGGCCGGCTCATCGGCACTATTGTTGGCTTCATTATCCTCGGGATCGTCAACAATATGATGATTATGCTCAACATATCGCCCTACCTCTCAGGGGCCGTGAAGGGAGCGGTGATTCTCTTCGCGGTGCTTCTGCAGAGGCGAGAGCGGTAGTGAGAACAAATCTCTTCCAAGGAGGAGCCCTCATGAAAAGAATCATTGTGCCTCTGGTCGTGGCGCTGGCCCTGTTGACCGCCGTGACGGGGTTCGCGGACAAGTTCAAGATCGCCGTGTCCCTGCCCCCAGCCAACAACGCGTGGCAGGCGAAGATGCTCGACTCCATGCTGGCGGAGGCGGCGAAAGACACCACGAACTTCGACATCACCATCAAGAACGCGGTGGACGACGCGGACCAGCTCAACATGCTGCAGACCTTCAAGGACGGCGGCTACGACATGATCTGCGTCCTGCCGGGCAATGGCACGCTGCAGACCCCGATCGTCAACGAGATCTACAACTCGGGGACCAAGATCATGGTCATCGACAGGCCCATCGCCAACGATCAGTACACCGTGTTCTACGGCGGCGACAACGCCCAATGCGGACGGAACGCGGCGAAGTACATCGGCGACCGGCTGAAGGGCAAGGGCCAGATCGCCATTCTGCGCAGCTACGTGGGAATCCCCATTGACCTGCAGCGCTACAACGGGTTCATGGAAGTCCTGAAGAAGAGCTACCCGGACATCAAGGTCGTTGTAGAAGGCGACGGCGAGTTCAACCAGAAC
>DATKLB010000271.1:0-14859 GCA_035542615.1 Spirochaetia bacterium
GTTCGCGGGATGGGAGTGGCTGTCATCAACAGGAGATCAGGGGCAGCGCCTTTTTTCATGAGGGCCTGCCGCTGAAGGACTCCGAACTTGTGCTGCTCGTCGATGATCACAAGCCCGAGGTCATGGTAGGCCACGTCCTGCGAGAACAGGGCGTGCGTGCCGAAGAGGATGTCGATCTCGCCGGCACGCAAAGCGGAGAGAAGCAGGGCGCGCGCTTCACCCGTGACGCTTCCCGACAGAAACGCGATCCTGACGCCCAGCGGCTCCACCAGGCGCGCGGCGCTTTCGGCGTGCTGTCGTGCAAGCAGCTCGGTGGGGGCAACGAATGCCACTTGTTCGCGTGATCCCGCCACGAGGAGAGCTGAGAGCATGGCGACCAGCGTCTTGCCGCAGCCTACGTCCCCCTGCAGAAGCCGGGCCATCGGGAAAGCCGACACGATGTCTCTCTCGATCTCCGCGACAACGCTCTGCTGATCGGGGGTCAACGTGAACGGCAGGCGATCCAGAAGCCGGTCGCGCAGAGTCGCGTCGGGCGCCCGCGCGCGCGGCCGCGGAGCTGCGAGCGAGCGAGCCCGGCGGAGAACCCCCAGCTCGAAATAGAAAAGCTCCTCGTGAGCCAGCGAGGCGCGGCAGCTTTCCCCCTCACTCCTGGTAGAAGGAAAATGAGCGCCGCGGAGTGCCTGCGCGGTCGGCCGCAGGCCGCGGGCGCGCGTCATCGACTCGGGAAGCCCCGGCTCGACATCGGCAAGCACGTTGTCGAGGGCCATGCGCACGAGCTTTCTTACCCCGGTCTGCGTAAGACCCTCTGTCAGCGGGTAGAGAGGCACGATCATCCCGAAGTTCGACGGGGCCTCGCTCCACGGCTCCAGCTCGAAGTCCGAGCAGGAGAGCTCTCCGGCTCGCAACTGGAACCTTCCGCAAATGAAGAACTTTCTTCCCGGCAGCAGGACGGACCTGAGAAACGGCCGTCCGAAGCAGACGAGGCTCGCTTCGGCGCTTCCGTCTGTCACGATTGCCTTCGGAGTGAGGGCCCGTCTCCGGGCGGCCCATCCGATCTGGGTGACCGAGGAGACAGTCGCCAGTACCGACACCTTTTCAGCAGCCGCAGCCTTCGCCAGAGGAACGACCGCTGTCCTGTCCTCGTAATCCCGCGGGAGGAACAGGAGCAGATCGCGCAGCGTCGTGATGCCCAGGCGCTCCAGGCGGCCGGCGAAAGCCGGCCCCACCCCTCGCAGCGAGGAGACTTCCTGGGTCAGTTCCCAGAGGAACACCGCGACGCCCTTCCGGACCGTTCTCCGTCAGAACGACAGAAGCGTGAGCCAGTACGGGATCCGCCCCCACCAGCCAAACAGGTACTCCCCGGCCAGCCAGGCCACGAAAAGAAGCCCGATGGTCAGGAGGAGGTGCTGGAGGTATCCGGCCCGTGGGCCCAGGCGGAAGATCCGCGATACCCAGGAAACAACGGGCTGGATGAGGAGGTCCACGACCCTCCAGATGCCTGACCCAGCGGTGCGGGGAAACAGCACAGGGATGGTGCGCAGGAGACCGACGATGAGGAACAGGAGCAGGAGAAAGCGTGCCCCCGACCATGCCGCGGCGAACGCCGAGGCGAGAAAGAAGCCGACCGTGATCCTGCCATAGTTCAATAGCTGTCCGATCAGATCCGCGACAAGCACCAGGACCAGGACGGCCGCTATAGGACTGAAATCGAACAGGTCGCCCCGGAGGAAACGGATGCGCCGGAAGAGATCGAGATAGGGGTCTGTAACAACACGCAGGATTTCCCATCCCCTGCCGGGCACATGCGGGGCGAACCACCCCAGGATGATGCGCAGCGAAAGAACGAGAACATAGACGATTATGACTGCATACACGACTTGCAGAACCTGCACTGTCAGACCTCCTCCAAAGATTTCCCCAGGGCTCCTGCTTCCGCGCAGAAGCCCTAGGTGAAGAACGTTGAGGGCACCAGCTTCTCCACCAGGGAGATCATGGTCTTGTTGATCCTGTCAAGCTCATCCGGTGTGAGCCCGGAACCGAACGCCACCCGCTCACGCCAGTCGGGCGTCAGCAGGTCTCCGGGAGCGTGGGCATCCGAGTTCAATACAATCGACGCCCCCGCCTCCCGGGAGAAGCTCACGACCCTGCCGTTCCCGATGCCGTGGGAAAGCCGGGTCGTGATCTCCAGGTGAACGCCGCTGCTCGCCGCCATGCGGACCTCCTCCTCGGAAATGAGGCCCGGATGCGCCAGAACGTCCACGCCCGCCTCGATCCCTGCCCGGTTCGTTCCAAGGGCCACCGGCTCGCTGACCGTTTCCCCGTGCAGGATGACCAGGCGCGCGCCGAGCTGTCGGGCGCGGCGGACCAGCTGACCGATCTGGCCGGGCGGCACGTGTGTGAGCTCCACCCCCGGGATGATGCGGATTTTCATGAACGGCTGGGTCTCCCGGGCGAAGCGCACGAGCGCTGAAATGATGTCGTCCAGGTTGGAGGCATCCGCATGGTCCGAGATGCCGATGGCGCGGTAGCCGGCATTTTCGGCCCGGCGAGCCAGCTCAGCGGGCCCCAGCTCGCCGTCACTCAGGAACGTGTGCGTGTGGAGGTCGATCATGTCTGCCCTTCCCCGGGTACCGAGAGCACCCGGAAGTAATGCGACTGCGGGAATATCCCGTCCGAAGCGACGATGCGCGTGAATGCGCGACGCACGTGAGCCTCCTCGGTTTCGTCCACCAGGACAAAGAGATCGGACGGTTTGGACCTGTCCTCCCATTTCTGATGCACGCTCTCGATGTTGATGCCTTCCTCGGCGCAGATCCTCGTTACCAGGGCCCAGATGCCGGGCCTGTTCGCTGTAACGAAATGGAAATAGCAGCGCGAGCTCATTCGCCCCAGCGGGAAGGTCTCCGCTTTCGGGAGCGCCGCGCGACGGCGCGGAACATGCTGGGACAGAATGGACCGCAGCAGGTCGCCCAGGTCCGAAGCGACGGAAGAGGCGGTCGGCTTTCCGCCCGCGCCCCTGCCTTCGTAGACGGACGGGCCGAGGAAATCCGAATCCACGAGCACGCCGTTGAACTCGTTGCGCACCGCCGCGAGGGGATGGTCCACCGGAACGAGGGACGGAAACACAGTCACCAGGGGCTTGCCATCGATGAGTCTCGCCTGGGCGACCAGCTTGAAAACGAAGCCGCTCTGCAGGCAGAACTCGATGTCCTTGCCAGTCACCTCCGTGATTCCCTCGCACAGGATGTCTCCGGGGTCGATCCAGCGGCCGAACGCCAGGCTGGCAAGGAGACCGATTTTCTGAGCCGCGTCCACGCCTCCGACATCGAGGGTCGGATCTGCCTCCGCGAAACCGTGCTTCTGTGCGCGCGCCAGCGCCTCTTCGAACGTGAGCTTCTCCTCCGTCATGCGCGTGAGGATGTAGTTGGTCGTGCCGTTCACGATCCCCGTGATGCTTTTGACCTGGTTTCCCAGGAGGCTTTCCCGAAGCACCTTGACGATGGGAATGCCGCCGCAGACGGCCGCCTCGAACTTCAGCTCCACACCATTCTCGCTGGCAAGCCGGAAGAGCTCCTGGCCGTGCGCGGACAGCAGGGCCTTGTTTGCCGTGATCACGTGCTTTCCGTGGGAGAGAGCCTCCCTGATCAGCACAAGGGGCCCCTCGATCCCGCCGGCAAGCTCGACGACGATCGGCAGCGACGGGTCTTCGATGATCTCCTTCCACCCCTTGATCACGCGAGTGCCCTCCGCGACCGCGCGCGGCCGCGAGGGATCCCTCACGCCGAGGTAGGGCACTTCAACGACAACGCCGAGCCGCCGGGCAAACTCACCGGCGTTGCTGCTCAAAAGGGAATAGAAGCTGTTTCCGACGGTTCCGAATCCAACCAGCCCGATCCTTACTCTTTCCATACATCCGCCACCTGGGGGAACTCGCGGATGCGGTCCAGGACATCCGGGGAATCGGCAACCTGGATCTGCGAGGACGCCTGAACGACAACCTCGGGAGTGCCGCTTGACCCGCTCAGATGGAAGAACAGCGAGCACGATCCCTGGCAATCCAGAAGATACTCGCGCATGCTGTGCAGGCTCTCCTCGCTGCCGACCTCCTCCTTGAACCTCACGTGCACCGCTTGCGCTGCCCGCAGGGGGAGCCCTCCCGGCTCCACGACGTCATCCACCTTCACTTTCGGATCCCCTCTCGTTGTATCGATCTTTCCCAGAATGCCGACCACCGAGTCGTTGGCAATCAGGGCGCGCCTGGCATCATATATGTCCGAAAACAGGATGAGCTCAATCGATCCACGGTAGTCCTCCAGCTGGGCAAATGCCATGGCCCGCCCGTTCCTCGTGCGGATCTCCCTGAGGTCGCGAAGAATGCCGAGCAGGGCGCAGGAGCGGTCGTGCGAAAGAGTCTCCTTCTTCGACAGGTCGATGCTCACGGCCCGTTCGATGATGGGGCGGTATGCATCCAGGGGGTGGCCGCTGAAGAAGAACCCGAGGTTCTCCTTTTCGAAACGCAGCCGCTCAGCGGGAGGCCACTCGGGCTGCCTCTCGAGGATCAGGGCACCCGTCGCCTCAACGGCGGCACCCTCGAACAGGGAGGCCTGACCGTAGCGGCGCGCCTCCCGGTTTCTCGCGGCTGCCTCCATGACGCGCTGAAGCTCGTGCATCAGGGTGGCGCGGGTTTCTCCGAGACTGTCGAAAGCCCCCGTAATGATGAGGCTCTCCGCCACCTTGCGGTTGACCTCGTGGGAATCGATCCTGTCGAAGAAATCCACGAAGCTCGCGAACTTTCCCCTGGCTTCTCTTTCCCCGATGATCGCATCCACTGCCCCGGCCCCGACGTTCTTGATGCCCAGGAGGCCGAAGACGATGCGCCCTCCTTCCACCGTGAACTCCTTCTGGGACAGGTTGACATCCGGGGGCAGCACGGCGATCCCCATCTCGCGCGCCTCGTGGATGAGCTGTGCCAGGCGGTCAGTGTCGCTCATGTCGTTGGTGCAGGTGGCGGCAAGGAACTCCGCGGGATGGTTGGCCTTGAGGTAGATGGTGTGGTACGCGGGGATAGCGTACGCCGCGGAATGGCTCTTGTTGAAGCCGTATCCCGTGAACGCGAACAGCAGCTCGAAGATTCGTTCCGCCGTCTTCTGGTCGTATCCGTTTTCCCGGGCTCCTGCAATGAAGCGGGGCTTCATCTTGAGGGCTTCCTCAGGCTTCTTCTTGCCCATAGCGCGTCGCAGGATGTCCGCTTGCCCGAGGGTGAACCCCGCCACGACCTGGGCGATCTGCATGACCTGTTCCTGATAGACGGTGACGCCGTACGTTTCGCGCAGGACGGGCTCCAGGGCCGGCAAAGGGTATTCGATGTTCCTGCGGCCGGACTTGTTTTCGACGTACGTGTCGATGTGCTCCATTGCGCCGGGCCGATAGAGAGCGTTGAGGGCGATAAGGTCCTCGATGCGGCCCGGCCGGGCCTTCTTGAGAACGCTCTGCATCCCCGAGCTTTCAAATTGGAATGCACCCGTGCTCTTTCCCTCGCAGAACATCCGGAAGGTGGCCGCATCATCCTCCGGGATGCTCTTGAGGTCCAGCGCTACCCCTTTTCTGTTCACCAGCCTCAGCGCGTCCTCGATCACGGTGAGAGTCTTCAGGCCGAGGAAGTCCATCTTGATCAGGCCGCATTCCTCCAGGAAATCCATGGTGTACTGCGTGGAGACGAGACCCGTCTTGGGGTCGCGATACAGCGGAACGGAGCGGGTCAAAGGCTCCCGGCCGATCACGATTCCCGCCGCGTGCGTGGAAGCGTGCCGGTGAAGGCCTTCGAGCTTCAGGCTGATGTCGAGCAGCTCCTTGTACTGCTCTCCCTTCTTTGCAACGGCTTCCAGCTGGGGATTGCCCTTCAGGGCCTGATCGAGCTCGATCTTCGGACCCTCGGGAATCAGCTTCGCGATGGCGTCCGCTTCGTCGTAGGGCAGGTCGAGAACGCGCGCCACGTCCCTGATGACCGCGCGCGCTTTCAGCGTTCCGAACGTGATGACCTGCCCGACCTTGTCCTCGCCGTACTTTTTCGTCACGTAGGAGATCACCTCATCCCTGCGGCGGTGGCAGAAATCGATGTCGAAATCCGGCAGGGACACGCGCTCAGGATTGAGGAATCGTTCGAACAGGAGGCCATATTTCAACGGATCGATGTCCGTGATGCGCAGGCAGTAGGCGACGAGCGATCCGGCTCCCGAGCCCCGCCCTGGACCAACGGCAATGCCGTTCGACTTCGCGTAGTGGATGAAGTCCCAGACGATGAGGAAATAGCCCGTGAAGCCCATCGAGGTGATGATGGAAAGCTCGTAGTCCAGCCGCCGGGCCGCCTCCGGGGGGACGGGTGAGAACCTCTGTGCAAGCCCGCTGCGGGCGAGCTCGGCCAGATACCCCTCCGGGGTCCTGCCGGCAGGCACCTCGTACACCGGGAACTGAGGCAGCCGCGGCTTGAGATCCAGCTCACACGCCTCCCCCACCGCCACCGTGTTTTTCACCGCCTCGGGAAGCTCGACGAACACCTGGGCCATTTCGTCGCCCGACTTGAAGTAGAACTCCGGGTGCTCGAACTTCATCCGCTTGCCCTCGGACACCTTCTTTGCGGTTCCGATGCAGATCAGGACATCGTGCGCCCGCGCGTCGGCGCGGCCCGTGTAGTGGATGTCGTTGGTGGCAACGAGCGGTATGCCGGTCTCGCGGGAAATCCGCACGATCTCACGGTTCACCGTGCGCTGCTCCGGTATGCCGTGGTCCTGCACTTCGAGGTAGAAGCCGTCAGACCCGAAAAGCTCGCGGTAGTACGCGGCCCTCCGTCGAGCCTCCCCCTGCCTTCCTTCCAGGATGGCTGCGGGAATGTCACCGGCAAGGCATGCGCTGAGAGCGATCAGCCCGTCGTGGTGGCGCTCGAGCAGCTCGTCATCGATGCGGGGCTTGTAATAGAAGCCTTCCGTGTACCCGAGTGAAGAGAGCTCCAGCAGGTTGGCGTATCCCGCGGCGTTTCGAGCCAGCAGGAGCAGATGATGGTGCCGTGTGCCCTTTTCGCTCCCCGACTTCTCGTGGCGGGAGCCTGGAGCCTTGTAGAACTCCGACCCGATGATGGGGACGATGCCCTGGCTGCGGCACTCCTTGGAGAAAGCGAGCGCGCCGAACATGTTGCCATGGTCTGTCAGCGCGAGGCGAGTCATGCCCAGCTCTTTCGCCCGGGCGACCAGGGCATCGATTGACGAGGCCCCGTCCAGCAGCGAGAAATCGGAGTGGCAGTGCAGGTGCACGAAAGGCGTCAAAGGATGGCTCCCCTCCCGAGTCATACTATCCGGGACGATCCACCATGTAAATATGAAAACGGCGTCCGGTCGCTTGAGCCGCTCAGGCGCGGTGGGCGTGGTCCGTTTCCAGGACCGCGTCGATGACCCGCCGCACCTCGTCATCAGAGAGCGATGGCGAAAGCGGGAGACTGATGCAGGTGCGGTAACTCTCGAGGGCCCGGGGAAAGCTCTCCGGCCGGAGACCGTACCTGCGGCGGTAGTAGGTCATGAGGTGCAGGGGAATAAAATGCACGGAGATGCCGATCCCCCTGTCGATGAGCTCCTGCGCGAAGCCGTCCCGGTCCACCGTCAGCTTCCCGGGAACGATGCGCACGATGAAAAGATGCCAGGCGTGGTTCTCTGCCTGCGGCGGCAGCGTGAGGGAGTCGAGATCAGCGAAAGCGTCCAGGTATTTCCGAGCGATGCGCGATCGACGCTGGTGGAAATCCTTGGCCTTTGCGAGCTGGGCCCGCCCGATTGCCGCCGCGATGTCGGAGAGGTTGTACTTGAACCCCGGCGCCACGACGTCATAGCGCCACGAGGCCTCCCGGGAGGTGTAGCGATTCCAGACGTCGCGGTCGATGCCGTGGAGGCGCATGACACGCGCGCGCGCTGCCACATCGTCTCTGCCCGTCACGAGCATGCCGCCTTCGCCGGTGGTGATGGACTTCGTTGCATAGAACGAGTAGACCCCCGCATCGCCCAGGGAGCCGACGAAGCTCCCGTCGACACGGACGGGAAACGCGTGGGCCGCATCCTCCACGATCGGCACCCCGAACCGGGCCGCAACGTCCTTCAGCGATCTCATGTCGCAGGGCAGACCAGCGACGTGGACAGGTAGAATCGCCGAGACCCTCCGTCTGTCCCTCCGACACGTGGTGAGCGCCGCCTCGACCGCCTCCGGGTCGATGTTCATCGTATCGGCCTGGATATCAACGAACAGCGGGTCAGCTCCCAGGTAGCGCACGACTTCGGCTGTCGCCGCAAAGGTGTAGGGCGTGGTGACCACCGCATCCCCCTGTCCTACGCCCAGCGCCTCCAGCGCCAGGTGCAGGCCAGCGGTTGCGGAGCTGACTGCCAGCGCGTGCCGCGCGCCGGTGTACTCGGCAAACTCGTTTTCGAAGCGTGCCGCCACCTCGCCGGTCGTGAGCCAGCCGCTCCGCAGGACTGCGAGAACGGCCTGCTCCTCCTCGGGACCGATGCTGGGTCGGAAAAACGGAACAAACGGAGCGTGTCGCCGGGTCGCCACGGGCATGCCTTCAGAACTCCGGCTCTTCCGGCGGGAGGTCGATGCCGGGGATCACCTCCTGCAGGATCGCGCGCAGGCACCGCTTGTTCCGGAAGGCGTGGGGCGCCTGGGGATCGTGGAAGCAGATGGGCCGCAGCCTTTCCAGGACCGCCGTGATGCGGCCGTTGATCAGGGTCTTGCGCTGCAGTTTCATGATCTTGGGATGACCGGTGGACTCGGTGACCTCGGAGTCAGCGAAGAGCTTTTCCAGCAGCTTCTCCCCTCGCCGGAGGCCGGTGTACACGATCTTCACGTCGGAGTCCGGCTCGTAGCCGTGGAACCGGATCATCTGCTCCGCAAGCTCCCTGATCGAAACGCTGTCCCCCATGTCCAGGAGGTACGCCTCCCCTCCCACGCCGATCCCGGCGGCTTTCAGCACCAGGGACGACGCCTCGGGGATGGTCATGAAGTATCGGCGCGTCTCGGGATGGGTAACCGTGACCGGACCTCCCTTCAGGATCTGCTTGCGAAACAGGGGCAGGATGCTTCCGCGCGACCCGAGCACATTGCCGAAGCGCACGACGAGGAAACTGCGGCCGTTCCTGCCTTCGCGAAGCACGATCTCCTCTGCAAGGAGCTTCGAGGCGCCGTACACGCTGCTGGGCTCCACCGCCTTGTCCGTGGAGATCAGCACGAAGCGCTCCACGCCGGCTTTCCGCGCCGCTTCCACGATGTTCTTCGTGCCGAAGACATTGTTCTTCACCGCTTCGACCGGGTTCGCCTCCATCAGGGGGACGTGTTTGTGCGCGGCAGTGTGAAAAACGACCTCCGCTTTCGTGCGGGACAGGATGAACTGCATGTAATCCCTGTCCTGCACGTCCCCGATGATCGGGACAAGGGTCGCTTTTTCCCCGACTCCCTCCTCCTGCAGAAGGCGCAGCTCGCGCTCGATTTCATAAATGCTGTTCTCCCCGTGGCCGAAGAGGTACAGCCTCTCCGCCCGGCCTTCGAGGAGCTGGCGGCAGATCTCCGACCCGATGCTCCCGCCCGCCCCCGTCACGAGGACTCTCCGGCCCTGAAGGTACGCCAGGCTCTTTTTCAGATTCACACGGACGGGGCTGCGCGCCAGGAAGTCTTCAGGGTGAATCTCCCTGGCCTGGATGAGATGCGCCTCGCCGTCGAGAATCTGCGAAACTTGTGGAACAATGCGGATCCTGGCGAACCTCGCCTTCCTCACGATTGCGTAGATCCTGGCGAGCTGCTCGCGCGTGGCACTGGGAACGGCGATGATCGCCTCGTCCGCCGGCGTCGTCTTCAGGATGCGGGCGACGGCTTCAATGGGACCAAGGACCGGAACCTCGTTGATGAAGGTGCCGATTTTTGCCGGGTCGTCATCGAGAAAAGCAACGACGTGACCGAAGATCCTCTTGGCCCGTATCTCGGCCGCGAGCGTGATGCCGGTAAAGCCTGCGCCGATGATGGAGATGCTGTTGCGGGATTCGTCCGCCATCATCTACATCTTCGGTATTTCTAGGCTGACCCTGACGACTCCTCCCGGACCTGCTGCGCGGCCTCCAGGGACTCGAATCCGAAGTCGATTTCGAAGGAGTCCTGGTACATCTCCAGGCGTACTTTTGCCCGACCTTTGCGTCGGTCCACCCGCACGATCCGGCCTTCCAGGCCTTTCAAGGGACCGGAGACGACCCGAATGCGCTTGTTCTCATCGAAGTAGACCAGGGACTTGTCCACGACCTCACCGAAACCGAGGAAGTGGGTCAGCAGCTCCTGGTCCGCGCGCTCCAGCGCAACGATGTTGTCGTTCGATAGAAGGAAGCGAAGGAAACCCGGCGCTCCCTTCAAGGACCCAAAGAGACCGGGATCGACGGAATCCGCCTGGAGGAACATGTATCCGGGAAATATCGGTGCAAAAGATTCCTTCCAAGACCCGCCTCGCTTGATCCGCAGGCTGCGCCGCGGCCAGTAGAACCTGACACCGGCGTCCCGGACGCGCCGCGTGGCTATGGAGAGAAAGCGGGCCTCATCGCCTGTCCAGATCTGCATCGCAAAGAAAGCCATGCGTCAAAAAAACCTACCATCGCCGACGGGCGCCGGTCAAGGATGGCGCCGAGGAATGCCGATATACTCTAGAGAGCGCGCCTTTGGAACGCATGGGCGTTGCGGTTCGACGGTGAAGGAGTTGCCATGTCACGCGCCAGAAGAATTGCACTCATCGGCCTGTCCTTTCTCATCCTGGGGGCTTTGTCTGCGGCCGGTACGCTTTCAGCGGAAACCGTCCTCGTGGCGGTCAGGGAGACGGTGGACGGCGCGCCCAGTGACCCTCCCCTCCCTGCTGTCGACGGAGTGTCCAGCGGTCTTTTCGCAGCAGGCCACATCGTTTTCGACGCGGGCTCGCGCGGCTCGTCGGGAATCGGCGACCTGGTAGAGGTCGCACGCGAAGGCGGTGCCGGCTGGCTGCTTGATGTCTCCGTCGCCTACAAACAGACGAAGCTCGACCAGGGCGCCGTACGGGTCGCGGGATCCGCCTCATTCTCCCTGGTCAACGCGCTGACGGGAGTTACCTCGCTCTCCGACCGTGTTGCCGGCTCGAATGCCGGCAGGGAGAAAAAAATCGACCTCACCGCGCTGGGTGTGGAGCTGGGCAGGCTGATCTCGCAGAGAGTGACGAGAGCGCTCCCGACGCCGTCCCTTTGAGAGCGGGTCGCCGCTCGCCTCCCCGCGCAGGATTTGCTACAATGGAAGAAAGGAGGCGCGGGAGAAGCGATTATTGTTCCGATGATGATCATGATGGGGAAAGAAAGCGCGGAAGGCCCGCGCGGTGATGGAGCATGATCGCCATGAAGAGATGGATCGTCCTGTGCCTGCTCATGGTGCCGCTTCTCGCATCCGCGGAGAGCTACTGGGAAGGGAGCGCCGCGCTGCAGAGAGGAGATGCCGCCTTCGAAGGCGGTCTTTACGCGGCCTCCAACTCATTTGCTCCTGACACAGTGCTGCTGGTGCAGAATCTCGACAGCGGAAGGAACACGACCGCCACCGTCAGCGAACGAGCCGACGGCCCGTCGAACATCCTCGTCTTTCTCTCTCCCCGCGCCGCCGACGCGATCGGCCTCACGACGGGTAGCGTCGCAAGAGTACGGGTCATTGTTCTTCAGAAAGCAGCTTCCGCGACAGGCTCCGCGGCACCGGAAAGCACGTTCAATCCCGACCAGGATGTGAACCCCGGGGCAGCGTACAGCGCGACGCGCACCGCAGAGCAGCAGAACACAGCGCAGCCGACCGAGGCTCAACAGGGCGGGACCCCGCAGCCCGCGGGTCAGCCTGCAACGACCCAACCTCAGGAGACACACGCGGCGCCTCAGATCGGGACCGCTTCCGTCCAGGAATCACAAGAGAATGCGGATGCTGCGCGGATCCTCGCCGAAGCAGAGGCTCGGCGCCCGCAGAAGCAGCTTTTTCTGCCTCCGAGAGAGGATCAGAAGTTCGCGTACAAGCCGCCCGTCCCGCAGGAGCAGACGGTAGCGTCGCAGCCGCCGCAAGCCTCCCAGCCGGCCGCGGCCTCGACGCCTGAGGCGCCACCCGAAACCCCGAGCGTAACTGGAGAGACAAGCGCCCCACGCCAGCAGCCTGCCGAGGTTCCGCTGGCAGAGGCCAGGCCCGACGCTGCGGCGACGCCGCAGGAAGCGGCCGGCTCGACTCCGCAACCGGGCCAGTCGGAAGCAGGCACACAGCTTGCGCTGCCGGAGGCCGGGCATGAAGGCACGGCGTCGGAGCAGCAGACCGTGCAGGCACAACCCCGCGGTGCCGAAGGGGAGAGGATTGCTTTGCAGCCCCCCGCGACTCCTCCCCAGCAGGCGGCTCCCTCCGAGCATGTGCCAACTTCCTCACCGGCCGCTACCGCTCCTCAGGAGGGGACTTCCACGGGAGTTCAGGTCGTCGCCTCCCTGCCGAAGCTCTCGGGGAAGAAAAATGCGGCAACCTTCTACGTGCAACTCGGCGCGTATGCGACGCAGGAAGGCGCCCGGGATATTGCCGTGCGCCTCGTGGAGACGTACCCCGTGGTCGTGCTGACCCCATCTTCCAGCGACACGCAGATGTACAAGGTCCTGGTCGGACCACTGAACAGGGCGGAAAGCGGCACTCTGCTGCCGCTGTTCAAGTTCCGGGGGTTCCGGGACGCTTTTGTCCGCCGCGAGTAGCAGCGGACCATGACCCGAAAGGACGCTGAGAAGCGGGCCCGCGAGCTTGTCCGCCTCCTTGGGGAATACCAGCACGCGTACTACGTGGAGTCCCGGCCCCGTGTCTCGGACCGGGAATACGACGCGCTGTTCGACGAGCTTGTCGGCATCGAAAAGAAGTTCCCTGATCTCGCGCTGCCTGACTCGCCCACCCGGAGGGTCGGATCCGATCTCACCCAGGAGCTTCCCGAAGTCGCGCACACCATTCCCGTCCTCAGCCTCGACAAGGCATACGCGCCTGCTGACCTGTCGCAGTGGATCGAAAAGACGGGGCGAAACGCCGGCCGAAGTCTCTCGTTCGTCTGCGAAGAGAAGATCGATGGCGCCTCGATCGTCCTCTACTACGAGAAAGGCCTGCTGGCGAGAGCCGTCACTCGCGGCAACGGCCTCGTCGGAAATGATGTCACGGGGAACGTCAGAACGATCCGAGCCGTCCCTCTTCGACTGACGCGGGCGCTGAACGTTGCGGCCCGGGGCGAGATATTCCTGCCCAAGAGCCTCTTCTCGACCATCAACGCGAAAATGGAAGAGCCATACGCAAATCCACGCAATCTTGCCTCGGGAACGCTCCGACGCGTGAAGAGCCGCGAGGTTGCAGAGGTTCCGCTCCAGATCTTCGTCTACGAGGGGTTCTTCGAGAATCCACCGGGCACGCACCGGGAGATCCTGGAGCTGCTTGAAGAGCTGGGATTTCGACTCAATCAGCGCACGGGATATTTCTCCGACAACGGCGATCTCGACCAGGCACGGGTCCGCCATCCGGAGTGGCACGCAGGCAGGACTGCCGACATTCCGGGATTTCTGGAAGAGGAAAGACGCAGCCGCGAGGCCCTCGATTACGAGATCGATGGGATCGTCGTGAAGGTCAACGAGATTGCTGCGCGAGAAGCACTGGGGTACACAGGGCATCACCCGCGATGGGCGATCGCGTTCAAGTTCGAGTCTCCGGAAGGCGTCACGACGGTGAAGGCAATCGAGGTACAGGTGGGCCGGACAGGACGGATCACCCCGGTCGCCCGGGTGGAGCCTGTTCGAATCGGCGGCGCCACCATTTCCAATGTCACGCTGCACAACCAGGAATACATCGACATGCTGGAGCTGGCCGTGGGAGACAGGGTTGCCGTCTCGCGGCGCGGAGATGTGATTCCGGCGATCGAGCGGGTACTGGAGAAAAACGAGAACGGCGCGTCGACGTGGAAGCTCCCCGACACCTGCCCGTCCTGCTCGTCCCGGCTTGTGAAGCAGGGCGCGCATCATTTCTGCGTGAACCCGTCCTGTCCCGACCAGGTACGGGGCAGACTGAACTTCTTCGTCGGCCGCGGCCAGATGGACATCGAGGGTCTTGGCCCCGAGACCATCGACGTGCTGTTGAAAAACGATCTCGTTCGCGACATCGACGATATCTACTCGTTCGACCCCGATCGGCTTCTCCCGCTTCCCGGCTTCGGGGAGAAGAAGGTCGCGGCCATCCGTGAAGGAATCGAAAAGAGCAAGACGCTTCCCTTCCACGTTGTTTTTCCTTCCCTGGGGATTCCCGAGATCGGACAGAAGGTCACGGAGCTTCTCATCGAGGCGGGATACACGGACATCGATTCCCTGCTCGCGCTCGCGGACCGGGGAGACCCTGCTCCGCTCCTCCAGATCCACGGGATCGGCGAGCGGACCGCGGAGGTGCTTCTTGCCGAGCTGCGCCGGCCGGAGGTGCGCCGACGCATACGGCGCCTGCGGGCTGCAGGGGTAGGCTTTGCGGAGAAGTCGACGAAAGAGCCACCGGGCGTCGCACAAACTTTCGCAGGCCAGACGTGGTGCGTCACGGGGAGCTTCCAGCACTTCAAGCCGCGCGAGGTCGCGATGGACGAGGTGCGAAACAGAGGCGGGCGCGTGACAGACAGCGTCACGTCCCGTACGACGCATCTCCTTGCCGGAGAGGCCGCCGGGAGCAAGCTGGAGAAGGCCCGAAAGCTCGGGGCAGCAATCGTCACGGAAGATGAGTTCCTGCGTCTCCTGAAAGAGTCTTGACTTCCTCTCGTGTCGGCCTTAG